>JAGGUF010000055.1 GCA_021158595.1 bacterium
ATTGGTGATTCTGTTGTTATCTCTGAAATGAACAAATATGGTTGGGGAAGAGTAAATCGAAGAACTCTTAATAAAAACTCTTGGATTATCAGAGGATATATTTATCCAAGGTGATTAATTGAGTATTCGCCTCTCTCACCACCGAAGTAAGAATTTCCCTCCCCCACCTAAGGCGTGAAGTAAGAAGTAGGAAGTAAGAAGTAGGAAATTCCTATCCCCCACCTTAATCCTCCCCCTTCCCAAAGGGAAGGGGGAGGATTGGGGGAGGGAGCCCCCACCTATATCCTCACCTTTCTTTAGAGGAGGATTGGGGGAAGGACTCCTACCTATTCCTCCTCTTCCTTAGGAAGGGGAGGAATAGGTAGGGGAGGGAAATTCCCACTTGAAGAGAATCTGGTGAAAGAGTTTGTTACCAAAGTGGTTGGTATACATCTTATGTATGATGTTATCGTAATCGGGGCCGGTCCTATTGGTCTTTATTTGGCTACTAAGTTTAAAGAAAGGGGATACTCTGTTTTGGTTTTAGAAAAAAAAGAAAGGATAGGAGAAAAGCCCTGCACCGGCTTGGTTTCTCCTCATATTTTTAGTTTTGTGCCCAAAGAGGACTTTTATATTGAAAGGGAGTTTTCTCGGGCAATAATTTGGATTGAAGACAAACCCTTTCGTTTTTTTGGTAGGGCTGTTCTTCTAAATCGTCAAAGATTTGATCAATATCTTTTTGAAAAAGCAAAGGCAAAGGGAGTAGAGATAGTATTAAAACAGTCGGCCTTAAAGGTAGAGGAAACAAAGGATTTTGTGAGTGTAATAACAAAAGATAAAAAGATCTTCAAAGGGAAAATAGTGGCTGGTTGTGATGGGGCCCTTTCAACTGTAGGTCAACAACTTGGTTTTCCTTTTCAGAAAAGACTCCTTCTTGGAGTTATCACATATCTGCCCAATAAAAAGTTACTCCAACAACAAGAGGCACCTGAACTCTTTTTCTCCAAAGAATTTCCTGGTTTTTTTGCCTGGCAGGTTCCTCGAAGCAATTGCATTGAATACGGTCTTGCCCTGGAAGTAAAATATAAACCAAAGGAGAGACTGATAAGATTTTTAAGAGATAAATTTAAAATTACAAATCTTAAAGACTTTAGAATTTCTCTTATTCCTTTTTATCCTCTCAAAAAGACAATAAAAGAGCGTGTCTTTCTCTGTGGAGATGCAGCCGGCCAGAATAAGCCCTATACCGGAGGAGGACTTGTTTATGGATTGACCTGTGCTCAGATTGCTTCTGATATTATTGATCCTGATGCTCCTGATTTTGAGATTTATGAAAAGAAATGGAGAAAGATCCTTCAAAGAGAGATCTTTTTTGAAGATCTTATTCGAAGGTGTTATCGTCTGCCAAACCTTATAAAAAGAATAGCACTTCGATTTTTATCCCAAAAAAAGAACTTAGATCAAGATAGACTCTTGAACTCAATTTTTTTCCAGTAAAAATCCTTCCTTAATCTGCTAAAACTTAAGGTTGATAGAAAAGAAGAAATAGAGCAGGGTAAAAAGTGTCCCCAGGAGGATTTGAACCTCCATTTCAGGCTCCGCAAGCCTGTGCTCTATCCAATTGAGCTATGGGGACATTTTCTGTACTGTCTAACCACTTCGGTAACGAAATCTTGTTAGTTATACTTTCCCTCCCCCACCTTTTTCCTCCCCCTCCCAAAGGGAGGGGGAGGATTAAGGTGGGGGAGGGAGAATATCATTGGCAATTATATCTTATCCTATTTTTTATAATCCTATTTTCCTGGCAATTGTATCTAACAAGGTTCTTTCTGCTTCTTTTTCTGGAAGGAATTTTGATAATATCTCTTTTGCTGTATTGAAATATTCTTTAGGTAAGGGGATAGTAACATATTGTAGGTAGGCTCTTTTGGTTTTAAGATATATCTCACAAGGCTCTTCAAAAATCCAGAAACTCTCAAGATTTTTATAGGGAAAGATTTCTCTTTCTACTCTTACTCCTTTATTTGAGATAGCAAAAAGAATGTTTTCCTTTCTTTTTCCCAAGGAGAATATCAAAAGAAAGATAATCAGGACGAGAACACTTCCCCAATAGTTTTTTTGCCAAAAAAAGAACAAAAAGCAAAGCCCTAAAAAGATAGTAACCCCGATCTGCCAATTTTTGTCTTTGTTTTTATTTTCTTCTCTCCATTGTAAAAGTATTTTTTCTTCTTCTCTAAGGGATTTTTTAAGATCAATAGAGCTCATATTTTCTTGAGGACTTTATCCTCACCTATCTCAAAACTTAAAATGTCTAAAATTTAAGCGCAAAGCGCAAAACTCAAAGTGCAAAGTGCAATTTAAGATCTCAAATCTCAAATGTCAAATCTCAAATCCAAATCTTAAATCTCAAATCTAATTTATCTAAATCCTAAATTCCAAATTCTAAATTCTAAATTCCAAATCCCACCCCCACCTATATCCTCCCCCTCCCAAAGGGGGGAGGATTGGGGGAGAATCTCCACCTCTATCCTCCCCTTAGAAAAAGGAGAGGATTACCTCCCCTCAATTTCCTCCCCCTCCCTCTGGGAGGGGGAGGATTTAGGAGGGGGAGGGCTAATTCCAAATTCCAATTGAGATTTTATTTTGTAGTTCCTACTTTAGCGGAGGGAATTATTCTTTATCTTAGACAATGGTCTGCTATTGAGGTTGCTGCAAAGGATTCTGGTTTGATTTTCACCTTAAATCCATTTCCTCTTATCATTCCCACAATTTCTTTTATCATTTCCTTTGTCTCTCCATACTGTCCGATATCTGTATGAATCTCCAGATCTTTGTAATTTTCTGGCTTGATTTTTGATAATTTTTTTTCAAGAGATTTTCTCAATTTTATCGCCATTTCAAGAGAAATCATTGTTTCTTCATAGATTCTTGTTCTGAGGGTGTGTTTTTTCTCACTTCTTATTTTTTTCCAAAAATATCTTCCCCCTTTCCCTTTCCGATGAAGTACAATAGCGCAAACAAAATTGGGTTGTTCTTTCCCTTCTGAGTCGGTACCTACAATAAGCCTATAGGTCTCCTCTGGTTTTTTCAATATAAAATCAGCCAGATCATTTACCACCTGATCAAAACTCATTTTACCATAGGTTGGACTGATAAAATAATCAGACATATCTTTTCTGATGAATTTTAGAGGTTTTTGGACTTGGAGATTTTGGAATTTTATTTCTTCTTTCCTTCTCAATAATTTTTTCTGTTCCTATTAGTCCGCTCCAACGAGCGATCTTTTCTTCAACCTTTTCCCTTGGGGTTCCGTATCTTTCTCGAGAAACTCTGATGATTTTTTCTTTATAACTCTTTTTGGGTTTTTCAAACGGCGGAAGGGTTTTCGCCGAGAAGGGACGGGAGGATAATCCATCAATCATTAGTCTTAAATATATATTATATTTTGGCAGATTTACAAGGTCTTGCATAGAAAATTCAGGATAGAATTCCTTTTCCAGAAATTGGGCATCTGCTGCCCCTACCCTAAAGCAGATTAGGGTGCCTACATTTCCAAAGACTGCATCTCGAACAGTCTCTTCCATCTGGGTAATGTACTGATGGGCTAAGATCAGAGAAAGACGATACTTTCTGGCTTCAGATAAAATTGAAGCAAAGGCTTCGGTGGCAAAGTTCTGAAACTCATCTACATAGAGAAAGAAGTCTCTTCTTTTTTCTTCAGGAATATTTACCCTTGACATTGCTGCCAATTGCAATTTTGTAATCGCTAATGCTCCAAGAAGCCTTGAGGAATCTTCCCCAATCTTTCCTTTGGATAAATTTAAAATTAAAATCTTTCCTTCATCTATTGCAGAACGCATATTTATGGCAGATTTTACCTGACCCACAATATTTCGGATAATAGGCGCAGAAATAAATTGACCTATCTTATTTTGAATAGGAGCCACTGCCTCCTCTCTAAATCTGTCTGGATATTGAGCAAACTCTTTAAGCCAAAAGGACTTAATAGTAGGATCAGTAATCTTCTCCACAATTTTCTTTCTATATTCTTTATCCGCCAATATTCTGTTTATTCCCAAAAGGGTGGTTCCCGGTATTTCCAAAAGGGTCAAGATGGTATTGTGTAAAATATACTCCATTCTTGCTGACCAGACATCAGGCCAGATTTTTTTAAATACACTCATTAAACCGCCGGAGACCAGGTGTCTATGGGCAAAATCTACTCTCTCCATTACATTAAAGGCAATGGGAAAAGATAAATCTTCAGGGTTAAAATAAATGACATCGTTGATTCTGTTCTTTGGTATAAAATCAAGTATTCTTTCGGCAAACTCGCCATGAGGATCTACAATTCCCACTCCTCTTCCAGCCTGGATGTCCTGAATAGCCATATTCTCCAACAAGACTGTTTTTCCCATACCAGTTTTTCCAATAATATACATATGGCGACGTCTATCGTCGAGTTTTATCCCAAACTTCCTTTCTTGGTTATGATAAATGGCTTTGGCGAAATAAACAATTTCGTTCATGATAATATTAAATCCGAAATCCGAATATCGACCACAGCCCCACTTTTGTTCCAAAAGTGGGGCTGGGTAAACAAAATCCCAAATTCTAAATTCCAAATCCCACCCCCTCCTCAATCCTCCCCCTCCCTTTGGGAGGGGGAGGATGTAGGTGGGGGAGGGGTTATTTATGTTGGTAGGGTTGGTGGTGCCCCACCCTTTTTTATTTCAATCCGAGGAGCAGCGGCAGAGGGAGCCACTCTTTTTCCAGGAAAGTGATACATTGTGGCTAATTCAGCAGTAGAGAAGATATAAGGACCTCGATGCCAGGGCCACATTCTTTTAACGTAATATCTGAAAAGTTTTCTTTTCTTGAGATAAAGCCGGCGTTGTTCAAAGAACCAAGGAGCAACCTTTGTTTTGGTGGCGTCAGGTTTAAGGCCATTAAGATTGACAGTAGAAAACTGAGAGAAATTTCCACATACTCCAGCCACTCCTTTTGCCTTGTTAAAAACTTCTCTTTTGGCGATATATAAGAATCGAATATTTCCCTCATAGACATATTTTCCTAAATTTTCTTCAATAGCCCGCAGGGCCTCAGCCTCGCCAGGACTTAACTTCATAAGACCTATGTCTAATCCTTCTGGTAGTTCTTCCTTTTCCTTTTCTGGAATTGCTTTTCCCTCAATTAAGACTGTCCAGAGATCTGATGGGATCTTGGAAAGAGCCAGAGGTTCAAGCAAACCTGGCTTTTTCTCTCCTTTTCTTTTCATAAGTTCGTCTATTAACCTCTTGCTTTCTTCTAAATAGGGATGTTCGTCATCGGTAACAGGAGCAGCCTTGATCTGAATCCAAACCTCCTCTCCTTCCTGGAGGGTTCCTAAAACCTCAAAAAGACCTGCTAATGGATCAATCTTCTTCGCCTCACGAGTGAGTTCTGTCTCCCAATATTCATAGGTTCGAATAGGATAGGCATCAGGTTTTGTAAGTTTAAAATCGCAGCCCCACAAGTCATAGTCCTCGTTGGGAATATCCTTTCCAAAGTCATTCACATAGTCATCTGCCTCTTCGATTTCTGCATCCGGATATTCTCCATAGATAGCACCTCTTACTCTTTCTTGGGTTTCAATTGGAGTTCTAATGTAAAAATGAATCTCCCCCTTTCTTCCTACAATCTCAAAGGTATAGTATCCCATCCATTTCCCATCAATCCAATATTCTCTGATATTAGCGGGTGGATCGTAAAGAGCCCAGAGGGCGTGAAAGACATTTTCCATTGCCTTTGGAGTTTTTTCCACCTCTTCAGGGAGTTTGATTTCAAGCAAGACCCACTTTATAGGACTGTAAAACTTTACATCCCTTCTTCCAAAAAGCCAGAAGTACTTTGCGACAGGAAGGAGCAAAATTGTTAGCCATACCCACCAAAGAGAAAGAAGGAGGTTTAGAAAATGAGAGAGATAAAGAGAAAAATTATTCATGACAACAACCAATAAGGTACCTTAGAGTGTGTATTTCCCATCTTTTGTTTTTTTAAAATATTGGAGATTTAAAACAATAGTGCTTTCCTTTACCATTCTTTGTTTTTTTACCTCTTTGATAATTTCCTCTCTTAACAGTGGTCCCTTTTCTTTTAAGAGTTCTTTGATGACATCTCTGACGGTTCCATCTTTATATCCCCATTCTCGAAGAGCATAGGTTCCTCTACCAACCAAGATAAAGTTTTGATTTTTTATTAGTTCATTATGTAAGGTGCCTGGTTCAACCGGTGTTTGAAGTTTTTCTTCAATAAGTTTAGCCAGTTCTCTAAAATGAAGAGGTCTTCCTTCTTTTTTTAAAACAAGATAAGCCCTATCTCGAGCCCCCTTAGGATTGACCTCCGGCCAATGAGAGAGTCCATATTCATTAAAAGGATTTCTCTCTATTTTCTTTGTGATTTCAATATAAGAGAGAAGATGGGATCCTTTCAGTTCTATATTCACCTTGAGGGTAGTAGATAAGAGATTTAGAGCCTCTCTTTTTCCTATTTCTAAAATCTCCTCTTCGGCAAGGAGTTGCCCTCTTTTTTCTATTAGTTCTGCCAAGAAATTGTTAATCTTCTCTGCTATTTCAAGAGACTCCTTTTTAGTCATCCAAAAGGCATAGAATAGATCTGATTCTGGTTGATAAGAGAATTGTTCCCCAATTTTTAATAGAAAAAGAAGATAAGGATGCAAAGAGATGTCAGACACAAGAGAAGACTTCAAAATATCCTCTCTTTTAAGTCCTCCTTGGTTATCAATAAAACGTTTAATTTCAAAGAGCGGTCTTTTGAGGTTTGAAAATTCTGAAGAATTCTGAAATATCTCCAATCCTCTCTTTTCAATTTGTCTCACTCTTTCTCTGGTTACTCCATAATCTTTTCCAATTTTTTCTAAGGTCTCTCCTTCTGTTTTGAAATTCTGAACATTTTTTCCAATACAAAACCGCCGAGACAATACATCTCTGGTTCTTGAGGGCATTTTCTCTAAAATTCCATCCACTGTTCTTTTGCACCTAATAACATCAAACATATTTTTGGTTTTTGAGCAATATTTTATTTTGATTGTAGTCAAAAATTCTTCTCTTGTCAAATAATAAAAGATGTGGTAACATCTATTTTAGTTGAGTTTTCCCTCCCCCTCCTTAATCCTCCCCCTCCCTTATAGGGGATTAAGGTGGAGGTCCTCCTAAAGAAGAAAGCCCCGCCGTAGTCCACAATTTTGGGGGATTAAGGTGGAGGTCCTCCCCAATCCTCCCCCTCCCTCTGGGAGGGGGAGGATATAGGTGGGGGAGGGAGAAATTCTTTTTGCATTTTGAGATTGTAACTATGCCTGAATATTTTCAAATTTGTGGTAAAAAACCTCTTAGTGGTGAGATTGAGGTTCGAGGGTATAAAAATGCGGCTACGGCAATTATCGCCGCTACTCTGCTGACAGATCAACCTTGTTATATTAAAAACATACCTAAGATTGAGGATATTTTTCGGATGCTTGAGATTGTCAGAGCAATGGGGGCTAATGTAGACTGGCAAGGTGAGAGAGAGGTAAAAATAGAAGCAAAGGATATTGATCCCTCAAAAATAAGAGAAGATCTGGTGACAAAACTCCGTTCTTCCATTCTTCTTTTGGGTCCATTGCTCTCTCGTTTTGGGAAGGTAAGACTTCCCCAGCCAGGAGGATGTTTAATTGGAGCCAGACCCATTGATTCTCATCTTGAAGGAATTGTTCAGATGAGTGCTAAGGTAGAGAAAGAGGAAGGACCGTCCTATATCGTCTCGGGAAATTTACAATCCACGGAGGTGGTTCTTCCTGAATTCAGTGTTACTGCTACTGAAAATATTTTAATGGCTGCTTCTTTATTGGAAGGAAAAACCACTATTAAAATTGCTGCCCTTGAGCCTCAGGTGAAGGATCTATGTCGCTGTTTGATAAAGATGGGAGCAAAAATAAAATGGCTTCCGGAACACATAATAGAGATTGAGGGGAAAAAGAAACTTAATGGTTTTTCTCATTCTTTGAGTTATGACCATTTAGAGGCGGGAACCTTTCTGATTTTGGCAGTGGCTACCAGAGGAAAAATCAAGGTAAATAATACTCCGGTAGAATCTCTGAGTGCAGTTTTAAACAAACTTAAAGGTTTTGGAGCAGACTTTGAATATCATTTTAAAAGTCCTGAAATAGCAGATGTAGTGGTTCATTCTCCCAAAACCCTTTTACCAGTTAAAAAGGTTCAGGTTCTTCCTTATCCCGGTATTCCTACTGACCTTCAGTGTGCCTTTGGGGTTCTTGCTACTCAAAGCCCAGGAGAGACCTTAATTCACGATCCTATGTATGAGGAAAGATTGAAATATCTAAAAGATCTAAATAGAATGGGAGCAAGGATTTCTCAACTTGATCCTCATCGAGCCATTGTTGATGGTCCCTCTGAACTTTATGGAACTACTATTAAAAATTATGATCTTCGTTCTGGAGCGGCTTTGATTATTGCCGGGCTTATTGCGGAGGGAGAGACCTTAATCTCTAATATCTATCAGGTAGACAGAGGATACGAAAATATAGAGGAAAGACTTCAGAAAATAGGAGCAGATATTAAGCGAGTAAAAACTGAAGAAGGTTAAAAAAGGGATTTCCCTGTATCCCCTCCCTTTGGGAGAGGGAGGATACAGGAGGGCAAAGTATTTAGCAAAATAATCTTAAAATCATATGGCTAAAATAGGTATCGATCTTGGCACCTGTAATTCCCTTGTTTTTTTAAAAGGAAAAGGGATAGTCTTGGCAGAGCCTACAGTGGTTGCTGTTTCTGTAGAGGAGAATAAGGTCTTGGCAATTGGCAAGGAGGCAAAGGAGATGATTGGTAAAACCCCTGATACTATTGTTGCCTATAGACCTCTTCGGGATGGGGTTATTGCTGATTTTAGAGTAACAGAAGCCATGCTTCGATATTTTATCAAAAAGGTTCAGGGCTCTTTTTCTCTTTTTAAGCCAGAAGTATTAATTGGAATTCCGGCTGGAGCAACCTCTACAGAGAGAAGAGCGGTAATTGATGCTGCTTTAAAAGCAGGAGCGAAGGAGGCTTTTGTGGCAAAAGAGCCAGTATTATCTGCTATAGGAGCAGGTATTCCCATTAACTCTTCTTCCGGTAATATGATTGTTGATATTGGTGGTGGAACCTCTGAAGTAGCAGTGATTTCTTTAGGAGGAATTGTCGCTTCTTCCTCTACTAGGGTAGGCGGAGACAAAATCGATAAGGCCATTGAGAACTACATAAAAGAAAAGTACGATCTTGCTATTGGAGAACAAACAGCAGAAAGAATTAAAATTCAGATTGGAAGCGCCCTTCCTCTTAATGAAGAAAAGAAAATGGAGATTAGAGGAAGAGATCTCATTCTGGGTCTTCCAAAGACCATTGAGGTTTCTTCAGCAGAGATTTGTGAAGCCATCCAAAAAGAACTTAAAGAGATTTTGCAGAGCATTAAGAATGTTTTAAAAGAAACACCGCCTGAAATTTCTGCTGATATTATGGAAAGAGGAATGGTTTTGGCCGGTGGTGGAGCCCTTCTAAGAAAAATTGACGAATACATTATCCAACACACAGGAGTTCCTGCTCAGGTGGCTGAGGAACCATTTCTTTGTGTAGCCAAAGGCACCGGAGTGGTTCTTGAGCATCTTGATACTTACAAAAAGAGTATAATGACAAAGAAGGGATAAAAAACCTCTTTCTCTCTTCTATTTCTCTTTCCTCTCTATCTCTAAGAGAAAAGGAAAAAGGTGGGGGAGGAAGATTTTTCCTTAGTTAACCCCTCCTTGTATTTCTCCCTCTTTCTTCTAAATCCTTCTCCTCCCAAAGGGCGGAGGAAGATATAGGTGGGAATCCCCCAAAATCCTCCCCCTCCCTTTGGGAGGGGGAGGATATAGGTGGGGGAGGAAAATCCTTTCCTTCGATCCCTCAATTAACCTCCTTCTTGTATTCCTCCTTTAAAAAGGGGAATACATCCTAATAAGATCAATGAGAAAAGAAGATTTTATAAAAATAAATGATTATCTCTGGGAGATTCCTAAATCTTTTAGGCCGGATATGAGAGTCCCGGCGCGGATTTATGTTGTAAAAAATTTATGAAATATATAAATCTTAAAATACCTGAACATTCTTATTTTTTTGGTTTTGTGCAGACGGATGGGAGTTTAACTAAATCCTCAAGAAATCGAGGGAAATTACAAATTGAATTGGGAAAAGAAGATTTACATTTATTAAAATATTTTAAAAAGTTATTTCCTGCTGTCTATTCTCCCATTAGTAAAAGAATTCGAGATACAAATTTTAAAAATAACTACGAAAGCTATACTTTTGCTATATACAATATGAGATTCAGAGATGAAATTAATAAATTAGGAATACCTTATGGAAAGAAATCTGAAATTATTTCTCCTCCAAAAGAGAATTTTTGTGAGAGAGATTATATAAGAGGCTTAATAGATGGTGATGGTAGTCTTGGACTAACTAAGAAAAACATTCCTTTTATTAGTATTGCTGTTAAAAGTGAGGAATTAAAAAATTATCTTTGCGAAGTCATTGAAAAGATTACAGAAGAAAGAAAAAAATTAACCAGAAACAAAAGAGACAATATTTACAATATTATGATTAATAGGGAAAGGGCTCAACAATTTATTAAATATTTATATTATCCGGGTTGTTTAACATTAGAGAGAAAATTGAAAAAAGCCAAAGAAGCATTGAAATGGAAAAGACCAAAAACATTAAAGAAAATTTTTCAAAAATTTTGGGAACCCTGGGAGGATAAATTTATTTTGAATCACTCTTTAGAAGAAAGTTGCAAGTTTCTTAAGCGAACCGAAAAGAGTATTAAAATGAGACTTTGGCGATTAAAAAATCATAAAGCTCCTTATTTAAAAGCTTGTTTAATAGAAAATAGAGTTACTGTTTAAGAAATTATGATAAAAGAGAGATTCATTAAAATAAATGATTGGCTTTGGGAAATTCCTAAATCTTTCAGGCATGATATGCGTGTGCCGGCTCGTATTTATGCTTCAGAGAAATTACTTAGAGAAACAGAGGATGAAGCCTTAATTCAACTAGTGAATACAACTACCATGCCGGGCATCGTGAAATATGCTATTGCTATGCCTGACATTCATTCTGGGTACGGTCCGCCAATTGGCGGGGTGGGAGCAATGAAGTATCCAGATGGGGTAATTTCGCCAGGTTTTGTGGGTTACGACGAGAACTGTGGTTGCCGTTTATTACTTTCAGATTATAAAGAAGAAGAAATCAAAAGATATTTAGATGAACTGGCGACTGAAATTCAAAAAGAGGTTCCCTCCGGGTTGGGAAGAGGGAGAGCGATAAGACTTAGTATCAAACAAATTAATAGAATTTTAGAAGGAGGTGTGCCTTATTTGGTGGAAAAAGGTTATGGCGAAAAGGAAGATGTTGAAAATTGCGAGCATCAAGGGAAAATGGAAATGGCAGATGCCTCTTGTGTTTCAGAAAGGGCAAAAAATCGAGGCAGAGATCAAGTGGGGACGCTCGGGTCAGGCAATCATTTTTGTCAACTTGATAAAGTTGAAGAGATTTTTGATGAGGAAGTTGCTAAAATTTTTGGATTATTTAAAGACCAAGTTGTAGTAATGATTCATACTGGTTCTCGCGGTCTTGGCCATCAAAATTGCACTGATTATTTAAGAAAACTAATGCCCATTTATCCAAAATATGGAATAAAATTGCCTGATAGAGAACTTTGTTGTGTGCCCTTTAATTCTCCTGAAGGTCAGAGATTTTTTAAAGCAATGTCAGCGGCTTGTAACTTTGCTTGGGCAAATAGACATATGATTACTTATTATGTTAGAAAGGCATGGCAAAGTGTTTTAGGGAAAGAGGCAAATTTGAAATTACTTTATGATGTCGCTCATAATATTGCTAAAGTTGAAGAGCATGAAATAGATGGCAAAAAAATAAAATTAATTGTTCACCGCAAAGGAGCCACCAGAGCCTTTCCTCCTAATCATCCAGAAATTCCAAAGAATCATCGAAAAGTTGGACAGGTAATTTTGGTTCCAGGGAGTATGGGAACTGCCTCTTATGTTTTAGTTGGAACCAAAAAATCAAAGGAAGCCTGGTACACGGTCTGCCATGGGGCTGGTAGGACAATGTCCCGCCACGCAGCAGTAAAACAGATTTCTGGACAGGAGGTGATAAATAAATTAAAATCAAAGGGAATTATTGTTAGGTGTTATTCTATGCGAGGAATAGCCGAAGAGGCCCCAATAGCCTACAAAGATGTTAATAATGTGGTAGAAGTAGTGCATAATGCTGGTTTATCTAAAAAGGTGGCAAAATTAAAGCCCTTAGCGGTAATTAAAGGTGAATAAAAGGTCGAAAAAAATAAATTTCGCAAAAATAAATTTTAAATATGGATATTTGGACAGTACTTACAAGTGTCCTTATAATTCTTTTATTTATCAGTGGGCTTTTTGGATGGATTGAATGGAAGTTCAATATTCCGGCAATAGTAGTTTTGATTATCTTCTATCTTATTGGGATTTACAATGATCTTGTGACAAAAAAGAATCGAGCAAAGGAGGCATGGGCTGACATTGATGTTCAGTTGAAGCGAAGATATAATTTAATTCCCAATTTAGTGGAAGCAGTTAAAGGTTATGCCAGCCATGAGAGAGAACTTTTTGAGAAGGTAACTGAAGCCCGAACAAAGGCAATGGCAGCCACGAATATAAGAGAAAAAGGACAGGCAGAAAATATGCTCTCTAATACCTTGAAATCCCTTTTTGCAGTGGCAGAAAACTATCCTGATTTAAAGGCATCTGAGAATTTTTTAGAACTTCAGAGAGAACTTCGAGATACTGAAGATAAAATCCAGGCTGCCAGAAGGTTTTATAATGCCAATGTTCGAGATCTAAATATCAAGATAGAAAGTTTTCCTTCAAATATTATTGCCAGTATATTCGATTTTAAAAAGATGGAATTGTTCGAATTAGAAGAACCGGAGCAAAGAGAAAGGCCAAAGGTTCAGTTTTGAAACCTAAAATTGAGATACTCTTTAACCACTTCAAGGACAAAGTGAAAATCTCCCTCCCCTCCTTAATCCTTTCCCTCCCATTGGGAGGGGGAGGAAATTGAAAGGATCCTCCTCTGGGAAGGGGAGGAAATTGAGGGTATCCTCCCAAAATCCTCCCCCTCCCTCTGGGAGGGGGAGGATATAGGTGGGGGAGGGATTTTCTGCTCCACGCTTCACGGTTTACGCTAAATTTTGTTTCGGCCATTGGATATTGAAATTTAATTGAAAATTGGAATTTGGAAATTGAGTTTTGGTTTTGGTTTTACCCTTTGAGTTTAAAAATAGATCAGTTTCTCTTTATGCCTACCCTTTATTCGCAGGCTGAGTCTAATACCCAGAAAACCTGGTTTTTAATTTTTGTATTTCTTGTTTTTATCATTGGTTTGGGATGGCTTTTTAGTTATCTATTAGACACTCGTATCATTTTGATTCTTGCAGTAGTTATCAGCATTCTGACAAGTCTTTCCAGTTATTGGTATTCCGATAAGATTGTATTACAACTAACCCATGCGCGTCCTATTCAGAAAAAAGATAATCCAGAACTTTATAGAATAGTAGAGAATCTTTGTATTACAGCCGGCCTTCCGCTGCCAAAAATTTATATCTTAAACGAATCTCAACCAAATGCCTTTGCCACCGGCAGAGATAAATATCATTCAGTTATTGTAGTCACTAAAGGACTTTTAGAGAAATTAGAGAGGGTAGAACTGGAAGGAGTGATTGCTCATGAACTTTCTCATATTGGCAACAGAGACATTCTTTTGGGAACAGTGGTGGTAGTTTTGGTGGGGATTGTGGCTTTACTTTCAGATTGGTTTTTGCGGATGAGTTTTTGGTCAGGAATGAGAGAGCGCGACTCTAAAGACTCTACAGGAATAATTTTAATGATTTTAGGAATTGTAGCCGCTCTTTTGGCTCCGATTGCTGCTACTTTGCTTCGATTGGCAATTTCCCGAAAAAGAGAATTTTTGGCAGATGCTACTGGAGCCTTATTAACGCGCTATCCAGAGGGTTTGGCTCGAGCCTTAGAGAAGATTTCAAGTGTTCAAAATCCATTGAGGGTAGCCAATAATGCTACCTCTCATCTGTTTATTTGTTCTCCATTTAGAGGAAGACAATCTAAGAGTTGGTTGACCAAATTGTTTTCAACTCATCCTCCAGTTGAAGAAAGAATAAAGGCCCTGCGCCAGATGTCAGTATAGGAGTTAAGCGTGAAGCGTGAAGCGGAGAGCGTAGCCCTCCCCCACCTATATCCTCCCCCTCCCAAAGGAAGGGGGAGGATTAAGAAGGGGGGAGGGAGTAATTCTCTGCTCTGCGCTTCACGCTTTATGTCCTGGAGGAAGGCTCAAAGCCCCTCTAAGCAAGAGGGGAAGGCAAGGCTAAAGAGAACTTCTTACTCTAAGAATATTTTTTGTTTGAATTTTTCTAATTTTTCTCGGAGTTTGGGATAATTTTTTAGTTCTGGGTCTTTTTTCAAAATTTTCTCAACCTCCTCTTTTACCTCTTTAACTAACTTCAGATTACTCAGGGAAGACATTGTCAGGTCTGGAATTCCTGATTGTCTTTTTCCAATAAAGTCGCCTGGCCCTCGAATTTTCAGATCCTTTTCTGCTAATTCAAAGGCATTTTTGGCTGACACAATAGCACTCAACCTCTGTCTTGTTCTTTTAGCCGGAGATTCAGTGAACAAAAAGCAATAACTCTGTTTCTTCCCCCTTCCTACCCTTCCTCTGAATTGATAAAGTTGGGATAATCCAAACCTGTCTGCTCCTTCAATTATCATTACCGTGGCATTAGGAACATCAATTCCCACTTCAATTACTGGGGTAGAGACAAGAATTTGGATTTTTCCATTTCTAAAGTTTCTCATTATTTTTTCTTTTTCTCTTTGCTTCATCTTTCCATGTAAAAGCCCTACCCTTAAGTCAGGAAAAATCTTTTCTTTGAGTTTCTTAAATTCCTTTTCCGCAGCAGCCACTCCTGTTAAGGAAAGATAAACTCCAAATTCGGTCTTTGGAGAAGGGCGGGAGAGTTTTTTTGATTCTTCGATTAAAGGACAAATAACAAACGCCTGGTTTCCTTGCTGGATCTCTTTTCTTACAAATTCATAGATCTTTTGACGCTTGCTTGAAGGAACAACCTTAGTAATTATCTTTTTTCTTCCCTTTGGGAGTTGCTTTATCTGGGAGATAGATAAATCTCCATAAAGAGCAAGGGCCAGTGTTCTGGGAATGGGAGTGGCTGTCATTGATAAAAAGTGAGGAATAATATTCTTTTCTTTATTGGTTTTATGAGAAAGCGAGGCTCTCTGTTCGACCCCAAATCGATGCTGCTCATCTACAATTACCAAGCCTAAGTTTTTGAATTTTACCCTTTCCTGAATTAGACTATGGGTACCAATTAGGATATCTATCTTTCCATTTTTGACTCCCTCGATAAGAATTCTATCTTTAAGAGGCTGCTCGGAAAACAAAAGAGTTTTATTTGAGTTTTTCCAAGCAAATTTGCTTTCTTCACTGGTTAAAAGTCCGATTCTGATGTTCAGACCTGAGAGAAGTTTTGAAACCTCTTTAAAATGTTGTTCGGCTAAAATCTCAGTTGGTGCCATTATTACTGCCTGATAGCCATTTCTTACAGTGACAAAGGCAGCAAGGGTGGCTACTACTGTTTTTCCTGAACCTACCTCTCCTTCTAATAGTCGAGACATTGGCACCCCTTTCTGCATATCATCCAAGATTTCTCGGATGGCCTTCTTTTGATCTTCAGTAAAGGAGAAGGGAAGATTTTTTTTAAATTCCTCAATGAACTCCTTTTTGGGTATAATTTTCGCTCCCTTTTGGCTTTGCAATTTTTTCTTTTGCTTTTGATAATAAAGTTGAATAAGAAATAGTTCTTCAAAAGAAAATCTCTTCTTGGCTCTTTCTGCCTGAGTTTTGTTTTCGGGAAAGTGGATCTGGAAAAGAGCCCTTTTTATATCAGGAAGATTTTTTTCTTTTAAGATCTCTTTTGGTAAAAACTCTTCTATTTTTGGGAGATATTTTTGAAGAAGAGGATAAATGATAAAGCGAATCCAACGAGAACTAAGCCCTTCTGTTTCTGGATATACAGGAACAAGCCCCTGGGTATGAATTAAATTAGAAGCAGAATCTATTTTTTCATAAGCAGGATTTGAGAGGAAGATATCCCTTCCAGATTCTTTCACCTTACCGGCAAAACTGGCTTTTGTGCCTGGTTTTAAATTTTCTGTTAGATAGGGTTGATTAAACCATACTGCCTTAATTGTTCCTGTGTTGTCCTCAATCAATGCTTCGGTTAAAAACATTTTTTTCTTAGGAGTTCTTCGGGTATTGATTTTCTTCACTTCAGCCTCCACTGCGACCTCTTCACCAATTTTGATTTCTCTGATCTTTTTAACATTAGAAAAATTATCGTAGCGAAAGGGGAAATGATAAAAGAGGTCTCTTAGGGTTTTTATTCCCAGTTTGTGGAGACGTTTGAGATAAATAGGTCCGATATATCGGAAGGACTCAATAGGTTGATTTAGATTCATATTTAACCTGGAGCGTAAAACGTGAAGCGTGAAGCGTAAGGCGTGAAACGTGAAGCGTGAAACTTTTCCTGCTTCACCTATATCATTCCCTTCCAAGAAGAGGATTAAATTAAGGGAAGAGGATTAGGGTAGGAGGAAAGGTTTTCCTCCCCTTGTCCCTTTTTGGACGATCGTCCAAAAAGGGACAAGGGGAGTTATACTTCGGAGTTTAAGTGATGAGAACATCTTTCCCTAATCCTCTCTCAAAGAGGAAACCTTTCTTCCTTAATGATCCTCTCTTAGGAGAGGATCTCCTCTTTCAATCCTTTCTCTCCCTCTTTTAACCCTTCCCTCCTTCTGAGAGGAGAAAACTTGAGAAATTCCTCTCTGCGTTCTTTTTATCTCTGGTTGTAAATTTATGAAGAATTTACTACTATTATAACTGAGAAGAGCATTTTGAAAAAGATATGAAAGAGAGAAA
>JAGGUF010000043.1 GCA_021158595.1 bacterium
CCCTAATTTCCTCCCCCTTTTTAAGGGGGAGGAACACAAGGAGGGGGTTAATTGGGGAAGAAAATTCCTATCCCCCACCTTAGTTCTCCCCCTTCCCAAAGGGAAGGGGGAGGATTGGGGGAGGGAAAATTCCTACTTCCTCCTTCATAATTCTTACTTCACCTCTTAGGTGGGGGAGGGATCGGCTTCACGCTCCTCCATTTCACGTTCCACGCCCCACGCTCCACGCTGAAGAGTATGAACATTGCTAAATTTCTTGATCATACCAACATTAGAAAAGACGCTACGGCAGAGGATATAAAGAAGAGTTGCCAAGAAGCCAAGAAATATAATTTTCGGGGTCTTTGTGTTAATCCCCAATGGACAAGATTGGTAAAAGAGATTTTTCAAACCGAAGGCATAAATTCAAAAATAGTGACTCTTATTGATCCTCCAATGGGTCTTTCTTCCCATCAAGAAAGAGTAGAAATGGCAAAAAAGGCAAGAGAGGATGGTTCAGATGAGATTGATGTGGTAATGAATATTGTGGATTTAAAATATGAAAGATATGATAAGATTTTAAAGGATTTGAAAGAGATTGCCAAAATTGCTCCCACCAAGGTCATTATTGGAAGTGGTTATTTAACTGACAAAGAGGTTGCCAAAGCCTCTCAATTGGTCAAAGAGTCAGGTGCTATTTGTGTAAAAACGGCTACAGAAAAAGATCCTTTGGGTCATTCTGAGTTAGAAGAGAAAGCCAAGCACTTGCGAATAATGAAAGAAAATGCTCCTGGACTTTTAGTCAAAGTTGCGGGAGCAATTCGAACCTTAAAGGATGCCATTTGGATGATAGAAAATGGAGCAGATATTATTGGCACCAGCAGTGGAGTTGAAATAGTAGAAGAAGCAATAAGGTACCAATTATAAATCTCCCCCAGCCCCACTTTTGGAACAAAAGTGGGGCTGGGTCGGATTTCGCCACAGCCCTTATTAAAGGGCTGGGCGACCCAGCCCTGAAGGGGCGAGGTTCACTCAGTCTTACTGGGCGACAAAACTCAAAACTACAACGTAAAGCGTGGAGCGTGAAGCGTAAAGCGGGAAACTCAGATAAATTCGAAATCCGAATTTCGAATTTCGAATGTTCGAAACAAATCCGAATGTTCAAAATCCAAACCAGTTTAGCGCAAAGCGTAAAGCGCAAAACGCAAAACTACAACTTAAAGCGCAAAGCGAAATCTCTTTTTAGTTTTTAGCTTTACGCTGTAGCTTTGCGCTTTACGCTTTGAGTTTTGAACTTAAATTGTTGTTTTGAATTTTGAACATTGTTTCGGATTTAGGTTTCCCCTCCCCCACCTATATCCTCCCCCTCCCTGTGGGAGGGGGAGGACTAAGGTGGGGGAGGGAATTTTCCCCTTCCCGCTTCACGCTCCACGCCTTACGCTTTGAGTTTTGTTTCAGGTTTCGGATTTTTCTTGCCATTTGGAATTTCTCCGTTTATGCCCAAACCAACCGCTTTAGAGGCCTCAGGGATTCTTTTGTTTTTAGGTTTTCTCTCTCTACTTGCCGCTGTAGTGGCATTTTTTCAAAAGGCAATCTGTGGTCCTTGGTATTGCTCTTTTTTCTTTTTAATCCTCAGTCTTATTTTCTTTTTTTGGGGTTGGGAGACTGCTAAATAAATATGCCTTTTTCCTCTAAAAAAGAAAGGGAAAGAAAAGAGAAGATCTTCTTTCTTCGTCGTCAAGAAGAAGAGAGAATAGCAAAAATGATAGCAGGAAGTTTTAACCTGTCTTATATAAATCTTCTCGGCGTTCCCATTCAGATAGATGCTCTTTCTCTGGTGCCTGAAGAAATAGCCAGGGAGGGACTTTTTGCTCCCTTTAGTAAGATAAATAACAACCTTCAGGTGTTTTGTGTAGATCCAGAAAATGAACTCTTAAAAAAAACCCTAAAAGAACTGGAAGATAAAGGATTTAGGATAAATCTTTTTGTAGGCTCAAAGACCTCTTTTAAAAAGATTCTTAATGCATATCAAAAACTTCCTCCTTCTCAAAAGGGAATTGTGGGGAAAATTGAGATTAGAGCAGAAAGATTAAAGAGAATTCAGGAGGAAATACAGAATATTAAAGACCTTCAGGATAAATTAGAGCAAGGAAGGAGGCTTCCTTCAAGAGATATTATTGAAATCCTTTTGGCTTCATCATTAAAACTTGATGCTTCAGATATTCATATTGTGCCTCAAGATAAAAATGTAAGGCTTCGCTATCGGATTGATGGGATAATGCATACCATTTTCTTTTTTGATAGATCTGTTTACAATTCTCTTCTTTCCAAAATAAAGATTTTATCTTCTCTTAAAATTAATGTTCACGATGTGGCTCAGGATGGAAGATTTAGTATATTAGCAGAAGGCAAGGAGGTGGAGGTAAGGGTTTCAGTGGTTCCTGGAGAATATGGTGAGGATATTGTAATGAGGATTTTAAACCCCAAGATGATTTTGTCTATTGAAAAGATAGGACTTCATCCCTGGTTAGAAGAGGTTTTACGGTATCAGATGAGTAAACCCAATGGAATGATTTTGGTCTGTGGTCCTACTGGTTCCGGAAAGACCACTACCTTATATGCCTGTCTTAAGGAGAAAGCCAAATCTCAATTAAAGGTAATTACTATTGAGAATCCAATTGAATATCATCTTAAGGGAATTGCTCAAACCCAGGTAAATCCGGAAAAGGGCTATGACTTTGCTGATGGATTGAGAGCGGCTTTAAGGCAGGACCCTGATGTAATTTTAGTAGGAGAGATTAGAGATCGCGCCACTGCGGAAACTGCTGTTCAGGCGGCTCTAACCGGGCACTTGGTTTTTTCTACTATTCATACCAATGATGCCGCTGGGGCTGTCCCCCGTCTGATTGAAATGGGTGTTTCTCCTAATGGGATTGCTTCGGCTTTAAATTTAGCCATTTCTCAAAGACTGGTCCGGCGGCTTTGTCCTTATTGTAAAAAGAAATATACTCCCTCTCCTGAGGTTTTAGAGAAAATTAAAAGAAATCTTAAGGATGTGATTAAAAGAATTCCAGATAAGTTTGACCTTGAGAATATAGAAATTTTCAAAGCCCAGGGATGTCCAAAGTGCTCAAATATCGGATACAAGGGAAGAATAGGCATTTTTGAGATGTTTGAGGTTTCCAAAAAGATAAAAGAGATTATCTCCTCTATTCCTTCTACTCCCAAAATGAGAGAGGCAGCAATTGAGGAGGGAATGATTACTATCCAACAAGATGGCTTATTAAGAGTTTTAGAGGGTCAGACCAGTCTGGAAGAGGTCGAAAGAATTACCGGACCCCTAAAGTAAAGCGCAAAGCGTGAAGCGTGGAGCGTGAAGCGTGAAATCCCTCTCTCTCCTAAGAGGTGAATTAGGAATTAGGAATTAGGAATTTTCCCTCCCCCACCTTAGTCCTCCCCCTCCCAAAGGGAGGGGGAGGATTTTGGGAAGGTAATCCTCTCCTTTTCTAAGGGGGAGGATATAGGTGGGGCTCTTCCCCCAATCCTCCCCCTTCCCTTTGGGAAGGGGGAGGACTAAGGTGGGGGATAGGAATTTTCTTTCTCAATGTAACCCCATCCTTGTGTTCCTCCCCCTTAAAAAGGGGGAGGAAATTGGGGTGGGTATTCC
>JAGGUF010000066.1 GCA_021158595.1 bacterium
TAGTTTTCTTAACTCTTAAATTACCATGTTTGTCTGTGGCATTAACTTGAAGATAATATGTTTTACCTGCCTGACCAGAAAAATTAGCACTACAATAGGTAGTATTATAACAAGTTTTGAGAATGTCATAAGTATTCCAACTTGGATCAGTGGTTTTGAATAAAGAAATAGCACCGATTCCAGAAGGATCAGTAGCTTTAGCACTAAATGTAATCGTTCCGCCATTAACAGAGCAAGAAAGAGAATCGATAGTAACTTCTGGAGAAGTAATGTCAACTGTGCAAACTTTCATAAATGGATCGCCCTCGATTTGTAGAGTTAGAAGTTGTTCTCCTCTCGTTCTTTCCCAAAATGCCTTTGCCACATAATCAAACTTTAGATCTGGTATTGGAAAACCAGTGCAACCTCTATTACATCCAATTGCAACAAGAACATCTGATTGAGGTCCAAAAATTAAACCTTCAATATCAGAATAACCCCCACACAAACAAGCAGTAGAACAACCTTCCGCCAGAAAAATTGGAGTTGCAATTAAAGCATTATACAATTCCTCTCCCCCTACTCCTCGACCATGATCAGTCATTATTCCATGACTATATGTATGAACTAACCGCCAAGGCTGAGGTAACCACCAGTTCAAAAATTCCTCACTTGTCATACCATCAAGATGACAGATGAATTCATCACCTTCCTCTAAGGGAAAAAGAGTTGGATCGTCGCAATTGCAATAATCACACCCAAATACACCCTTCATCCAATTGAAGTGGATAAAATCTTTGTTCTCTCTTCCTAATTCTCCTTCATAATAGCGATGATCTTTTTCAAAAAAATGAACAAGCATCTCTACTCTTTCTGAAAAGGAAAATTCCTGCCACCATCCAAATGAAATAATTGGCCTTAAGCGAGTCACCCAGATCTCTGGTTGAAGACAATTATTGAGATTTGAATAACAATCATCCGGTAATGCGAGAACTGTTTGCTGATGTTCCAGACAATTTATATCACCGCAAGGACAAATTACTACCTTCCATCCCTCGAGCGAGAGTTCTGCGAAATAAATATCTCCTGGAACATCCTCATAACAGGCATTGTTTTTACCATCTCCGGGTCCTTCCGGCCTTTTGCTGATCATTACCCAGGGAATATCTCCCACCAAAAGAATTCCAACTAATCTTGCCCCTAATGGATTTGAATAATACTGACTTTTCAGAAAGTTTCTGATTTCAAGCGAAGATTCATAATCACTATTACATAAGGGAACCACTGCTGGAGAAACCATAAAAATTCTGCTTCCAACTTGACGATGTCGATAGACATCGTCCTGATAACGCTCAATCGCCTCTTGAATTTCTGGTACATTCCAAAAGTTATCTGAAACAAGAATTAAAAACTCCTCTCCAGTATTCGGATGAGGCGCAACAACTTTTCCAGCCTGAACAATTTCTATAGACCAAACCGAAGTCGCTAAGAAAACCAGAACTAACAAAAATCCAACAAAAACTCCTTTCCCTCTCACCTTCTCTCACCTCCTTTCTTTTTTTAATCTTCCCTTTTTAATTTTCAATCTACTATCTGCCTGAATTATACCATAAATTTCAAAAAAATCAAGGTGAACTAGAACTCGGGGCTATGTTTGTATTTTATTATTTGGATTTCTTTTCTATCTTATAATAAAAAACTATTTTCTTTTAAGAAATTTCTTATATCTTTTAAGAAACTCTTTTGGAGAAACAATTGAAATGCCTTGGAATTGCTTGAGAGGTTGAACTTCTTTATCTCCACTAACAATAAAAGAAACATTACAAACTTTAGCAGAAGCAAGGAGATAGTTATCGGGTTTGTCTTTGAATAACTTAGGAATTTCTTGAGGATCAGAAAGGATAATACTTCTTTTAACCAAAGCATTGATAAGATCTTGAGGAGAAAGGGAAACTTTTTTAAAAGCTTCTTTAAATTTAAGGGAAAAAATTGTTTCTTGGAATTCTAAAAAAGTGCTTTTTATAAAACAAGGAATAATGATTTCATTTTCAATTAAATCAGAGATAACTCCTAATCTTTTTCGATATAACAAAGCAGAAATTAAAACATTGGTATCAAGAACAACTCTGATAGATCTTTTTTTGGGCTTGCTTGATTGCTTCATCAATTTCTTTCTGAGAAAGAATTTTTCCTAATTTTTTTAGTTTTGGTTTAAATTGAGATAAAGAAGGAGAAGGAAAAATTTTCTTAATATAAAGACTATCTCTTGAAGAAAAAAGAATTACCTCTGAGTCCAACCATTTTTTTTGAAGTTTTTTAGGCAAAACAATTTTTCCATTTTCAATTTTAGTAATTGTTGGTTGAGTCATATTAGATTTATTATACCAAAACAAAAATTAAAAGCAAATAAGATCTTAGAATTTTTTAATTTTTTTAAAGAAAAATTTCATTGAATTTGAACATTTTTCAGCTGCTCAAATTCATTTGATAAATAACCGTTACTTAGTTGTTTGTAATTTGGAATTTAGAATTTAAACTAGCCAATCTTCATA
>JAGGUF010000050.1 GCA_021158595.1 bacterium
AAGAAATTCCAATATCCAAAACAAAAAAAATTCCAAAGCGTGAAGCGTGGAGCGTGGAGCGGGAAATCCCACCCCCTCCTTAATCCTCCCCCTCCCTCTGGGAGGGGGAGGATATAGGTGGGGGAGGGGAAATTCCTACTTCCTACTTCCTACTTCACCCCTTAGGTGGGGGTGGGATTTCCCGCTCCACGCTCCACGCTTCACGCTTTGGAATTTTTTTTGTTTTGGATATTGGAATTTCTTTAGGATTTAGGATTGTGGTTTGAGGGCTTCCTTTCCTCACCTGAAGAGAATACAGGCGAGAAGGTTTGTTATCAAAGTAGTTAGACTATCTCTCATTTCTTAATCTTACTCATTTTAAACAAAAATGCAAGTCTTAGAAATTATGAAGCGAAACTTCATCTTCTCAATAAAATGTGGTAAGATTTTAAAACCTCTAAATCTGGTTATGGAAACCCTGTATTTAACAAATAGCCTCCGTCAAGAACTCAAAAAGCCTCTGGGAAGGCTCATTTTAGAAAACGAAAAACAGATAACAGAAAACCTTAAGAAAATAATAAAAAAAGAGAAGGTTAAAAAAATAATTACTGTGGGAGATTACTGCTCTCTTACCCTTCCTTCAGAGGTAAAAATATTTGACGGCAGAATTAAAAGAAATAAGCGGGTTTCTCTTTTAAAATATTCTCTCTCAGTTCTAAACCCCCCCGCCTCTGTACATAAAAAGGTCTGGAAGGTGCTTAAGAAAGCCATTGAAGAGAAACGGAATCTGTTTGTGCGAGGCGAAGAGGATCTCTTGGTTTTACCCTCTGTCATTTTGGCAGAAAATGGAGATATAGTGGTTTATGGTGTTTTTGGCAAGGGAATTTGTATAATCAAGGTCAGTGATAAGAGCAAGCAAAAGGTTCAGGAAATTCTTAACAGATTCAAAAAAGAGAAGTTCAAAAAAATTGTCTTAGGAGGTACATTCAACTATCTTCATAAAGGGCATCAATATTTTTTAAGAATGGCAAGGTATTATGCCAAAGAGGCCATTGTGGGACTTTGCTCGGACCAGATGGTTAAAAAAAGAAAGAAAAATTGGAAAATGGTGCTTCCCTTTAAGCAAAGGAAAAGAGTCCTTAAAAGTTATTTAGATAAGATTAATCTCTGTTATAAAATTGTAAAGATTGATGATATCTATGGTCCCTCAATCACTGACAAAAGCCTTGAGGCTATCCTTCTTACTGAAGATACCCTTGAGAATGGGAAAAGGATCAATAGGATAAGAAAGAAAAGGGGCTTACCTGAACTTAACTATATTGTTCTTCCCTATGTTTTGGACAGCAAAGGTAGAAAGATATCAAGCAGCAGAATGAGACTTAAGAATATGAACGGTGCAACTCCCACCTGCACCACCAATGTTATGAGTTAAGCCAATTTTTGGCACCGGTTTGACCTGCCTTTTACCACATCTTCCCCGAAGTTGGTTTACAATTTCATAGACTTGGGCCAATCCCGTCACAGAGATAGGATGCCCTTTGGCTTTGAGGCCTCCAGAAGGATTAACAGGAAGTGGCCCATCTAAATTTACCTTTCCAGACCTTATCAGTTCCTTTCCCTTGCCTTCTTCGGCAAACCCTAAGTCCTCATAAGAAAACAATTCTACTGAGGTAAAGGCATCATGAATCTCTGCTACCTGAATATCCTTTGGAGTTAGTTTTGCTTGCTCAAAGGCCTGTTTGGCAGCAATTCTTGTGGCCTTAAAATGGGTAATATCTTTTCTTAAAAAGGTCAAAAGATAGTCAGTGGCAAAACCAGAACCAACAATCTCAATATCTGTTCTTTCATTTGTTAAAACAACGGCTGCTCCTCCGTTAACTGAGAGAGAACAGTCATACAAGGTAAAAGGAGAAGCAATAACAGGAGCCTTTTTAATTTTTTCTAAAGAAACGGGCCTTTTGTAATAATAGGCTTTTGGATTAAGGGTGGCATTTTGATGATTTTTATAAGCAATAAGGGCTAAATCGTCTCTGGTAGCATTGTATTTTCGCATATAAGCCTGGGCAATAAGTGCATTCTGAACAGGAAAAAGCATTCCTTCAGTCTGCTCAATTGTTCTTTCTGCGGCAGATAAAATCCAATCTACGGTAACCTCACTTCTGTTATCTACTAACTTTTCTCCACTTAAGACCAAAATGTTTTTTATTTCTGAACCTTGAGTCTTTCCCAAACGAATAGCCGTCCATATTGCTACTCCTCCACCTCCACAAACCGAAGGCAGTTCAATAATAGGAACATTGGTTTTAAATAAGTCAGACAAAAGAGCCACCTTGTGGGTTTGATGTTCGCCTCCGCTCGCAGAAGAAATAGCAGAAAGAACAATCATATCAATATCTGAAATCCTTAAATTGGCATCTTCCAATGCCTCCATTGCCGCCTCATAGGCAAACTGCCACCAAGGCTTTTGAGAATAATCAAATTTTGTCATGCCTACACCTTTAATCCACATGATACTAATCTACGGATGAATGCGAATCTACGAATATGCGAATTTCCACATGATACTAATCTACGGATGAATGCGAATCTACGGATATGCGAATCCGCATATTTACAGCATTTACATCCTTCCATAGATTAGTCTTACATGGTAATTCGCAGATTCGTAAATTCGTAGATTGGTATTCATCCGTAGATTGGCATCACATAGATATTCGTAGATTCGTAGATTCGTAGATTCGTAGATTTGTAGATTCGTAGATTAGCATAAAATCTGTAGATTGGTATCACATGGATATTCGTAGATTCGTAGATTAGCATAAAATTCGTAGATTGGTATCATTGCAGAGGCATCCAGGCGGCAATCAAGGTTCCGGGACCTGTATGGGCACCAACTACTGCCGGAGCCAAACTGATAAAGGATACTTCTGCTTTTATTTCTTCTTTTAACATTTCTTTTAATTTCTCTGCTCCTTTAAGGTTGTTAGCATGATTGATAACTGTTCGAATCCTTATTCCTTTTTTTCTGATTTTCTGACTTTCTTTTAAAATTTTCTTAAATAAAGCCTCACTTATATCTTTTGCCCAGACTATCCCTGCCTTAGAAGCCGCTCCCTCTTTCACCTGAAGCAAAGGATGAAAATGGATTTTTTTCATTCTTCTTATCCAGTTAGCCTGAGCCCTTGTTATTCTACCGCCAGCCTCTAACCACTTTGGATCTTTAAGGGCCGCATATAAATGAGTCTTTGGGATAAGGCCTTTAAGTATCTTCATAATCTCTGGTAACTCTTTCTTCTCTTGTATTAATTCAATTGCTTTTAAAACCAAAAGAGTTTGGCCTGCCCCTGCATTTAAAGAATCAAGAATAAAAACCCTCATTGGTTTATCTACCATTGCCTCTGCCTGATGGGCTGAATTAAAGCATCCAGAAAGTTTAGAGGAAACAGTAATGCACAGCACCTTTTCAAATCTTTCAAGTTGTTTCTTAAAAGCCTTTAAATAAGAACTTGGAGGTGCCTGCGAGGTCTTAGGAAATGTCTTTATTCCTCTTTTCTCTGCTTCTTCCATTTTCTCATATATATCTTTGCCAGGCAGTTTTTCTCCCTCTTCCCAATCAAGTTTACAAGAGACCATCTCAATCTGATACCTCTCTAAGATTTTTGGCAAGATACAAGAAACATCATCAGTAACAATACCAATAGAGGTTTTCTTTGCTGGGTCTTCCCCAATGATTTCCTTTGCCATATCCTCTTCTTTTATACTCTCAACCTCTCCTATGTTGTTTATAATCTCTCTCACTTTTTCTGGATAATCGGTATGGATATGAATTTTTACTTTGTTTGAGACCTGAACTATGTCTAAACAGTTACCAAGGGACTTGAGTTTTTCCCGGATGTTTTTTTCATTGTATTTTGGATTTTTGATCAAGGAAACTATTTCGTAACGATAAGAGAGAAAGTGGATAAATCTTCTAATTTTTTTGGTTTCTGTGTTTAAGGGTTGAGTAGAAACAGTTTGAGGCTTTTCTAAGGCTTCAAGCCAACTCTCAAGAATTATCAAATATCCCAGCCCCCCAGCATCAACCACATTTGCTTTTTTAAGCACTTCCATTTTCTCCCGGGTTTCCAGAAGAGCCCTACTAGCCTTTTCTATTGCCTTTTTAAAAATTTTTATAATATCGGTATTCTCTTCTGATTCTGTGCTGAAGGTAGTGGCTGCTGTCTCCATTACATCTAAAATCGTTCCTTCTTTTGGGTTCTGAATAGATTTTCTGGCTCTTTTTACCCCTTCTTGCATTGCCTCAGCCAATTTTTTAATCCCTATAGGGTTTTTATTCTGAAACACAGGCAGAAATCCTGCCAAAAAACCTGTAAAGATCACTCCCGCATTTCCCTGGGCTGCATTTAAGGCACCATTTAGGATCTTTTCAGAAAGATCATCTAAATCTTTAAATTTTCTGTTCTCAATTGCTTTTTTAATTCCCTCCAAGGTCTTGGCCAGGTTTCCTCCGGTATCCTGATCGGGAACAGGAAAAACATTGATCTTATCAATCTCTTCTTTTTTCTCTTCAATACGCTTGTAAGAAAGAAGTATCATTCTCTTAAGTTCTTCTTGGGTTAAATACTGCATAAAAAAATTTACTTATTTGTAATTGCTAACCAATTTCCCTCCCCCACCTTAGTCCTCCCCCTCCCTCTGGGAGGGGGAGGATATAGGTGGGGGAGGGAAAATTCCTACTTCCTACTTCATAATTCCTACTTCACCCCTTAGGTGGGGGAGGGTCTATTTTTTATATTCTATCACCCTCTCATAAAATTTTAAAGTTTTCTCAACAATCTCCTCCCAACAGTATTTTCTCGCTTCCTTTTCTCCCCATTTTCCCATCTCTTTTCTTTTATTTTCATCTTTTATTAAAATCTCAAGTTTTTCAGCCAATCCTTGGAAATCTCTTGGCTTGACCAAAAACTCTGCTCCCTTACCGGTTAAAACCTGTTTGTAGCCCTCGTTGGCAAAGGCAACCACCGGTTTTCCTGAGGCCATTGCCTCAAGTAAAACAATTCCGAAGCCTTCCCCATATATTGAAGGAAAACAACAAATATCAGCCGTTCGATAGTATTTTGGCAGTTCCTTTTCTTTAACCTCTCCCTCAAAAAAGACATCTGGAATCCTATGTTCTCTTACAAAGTCCTCTATTTCTTCTCTTTTATCTCCTTCTCCTACCACAATTAATCTTAAATTCTCATATTTTTTTCTTAAGATCTCAAATGCTTTTACAAGATAAATCAAGCCCTTTCTCTTTTCAATCCTTCCCACAAAAAGGATATTAATAAATGATTGACGATCTTTCTTTGATGATATGAATTTTTCTATTTTTTCTCCCTTTGGATAAAAAAGTTTATTATCCACTCCATTGGGAATGATAACCTTTGGTCCATTATAGTCTATTTGAGATAAGACGGGTTTGGAAACCCCAATTATGCCATCAAATTTTGGAAGGATGTATTTATTTAAAATTGTTTTGAAGGTAGATATTTGTTTGAGAAATATTGAGGCATCTAAAAAGGCATGAAAAGTTAAGATGGTAGTGGTTTTTTTAAAAAATGTTTTTGATGTTTCTAAAACCTGCCAAGGCAGAAATAATCCAAAGTTTTGGAAGTGAAGAATGTCAAATCTTTCTTTTCTTAATGTTTGAAAGATGGAAAAAGGGGTAAGGTTAAAACTGAGGTTTGATTTTGAGGCGTTTCCTGAAATCTCAAAGGCTCTTCCCAAAAGGATAGTATCTTTTCCTTCTTTTTGAAAAAGATTTTCGCGAGGGAAGATTAATTTCACCTTATGACCTCTTCTTTCAAACCCCATTTTTAAGGCAAGGGTGTGTTTTTGAACCCCTCCAGGATAAGTAAAAGTATGAGAAGAGACAAAACCAATTTTCATAAATCTTTACCCTCCCCCACCTATATCCTCCTCCTCCCTTTGGGAGGGGGAGGAAAAAGGTGGGGGAGGGAGCAGAATAAAACAAGAAAAATAATTATTATCAATGTTTGCCAGTTAAAGTATTTCTCAATTGCTATTCCCAGCCAGGTTAGCAGAGAAACAATTCCTCCGGCAATCAAGATTCCTAAAGAGATTAAAACAAACCCCAGTTTTCGAGAAAATCCAAAAATCCAAGAGGTAATCGCCCCTGTCCAGCCCCCTGTTACCGGTAGAGGTATAGCCACAAATAAAACCAAACCCAATTTCCCATATTTTGCTATCAAGGGTTGAGAATTTCTTCGTGTTCTTTTGAAAAGATAATTAAAGAAAATTTTAAAGATCCTAAAATTTTTTGATAAAAAACAACTAATAGGTTCCAAAAAAAGTAGAAGAAAAATCACTGGAATTAAATTTCCAATATAAGAAATGAGGAAAACCTTCCAAAAAGGTAGACCAAGACTCACTCCCACGGGAATGGCCCCTCTTAATTCTGAAACCGGCGCCATTGCCAAAATCAAAATCTGAGTCTCCTCAACCATATACCTTAACTCCTTCCCCCAATCCTCCTCCTTCCCTTTGGGAAGGGGGAGGACTAAGGTGAGGGATAGGAATTTTCTTCCTCAATTAACCCCCTCCTTGTGTTCCTCCCCCTTAAAAAGGGGGAGGAAATTAGGGTGGGTATTCCTTCTAAAAAAGGAAAGAAATTGAGAGGAGAAGAGGGGGGAGGATATAAAAAGGGAATCTTATCTCCCTTTTAAGAAGGAATCTGGGAAAATCCGGTATATTTCTGGAGTGCCTCTGGAATCTTTATTGTTCCATCCTTTTGTTGATAATTCTCAATAATGGCAATTATAGTTCTTCCTATAGCAAAGGCAGTACCATTTACAGTATGAACAAAATTTAATTTACCAGTTTTGCTTCGGTATCTGATATTCAGCCGCCGGGCTTGAAAGTCAGTACAAACAGAGGTAGAGTGGGTCTCTCGATAACGACCTTCGGAAGGAATCCAGGTTTCAATATCATATTGTCTGGCAGCAGGAAACCCCATATCACCAGTGCAGATTTTTACTACCTGATAGGGAAGATCTATTTCTTTCATTAACCTCTCTTGTAAATTAAGAAAAAACTCATGCTCTTGCTTTGACTCTTCTGGTTTACAAAAACTAAACATCTCTATCTTATCAAATTGATGAACCCGAAAAATTCCTTTGGTATCCTTTCCGTAACTACCTGCCTCTCTTCGAAAACAGGTTGAAAACCCAAGATATCGAAGAGGAAGATCTTTTTCCTTTAAAATTTCATTAGCATACATAGCGGCAATTGGCTGTTCGGCCGTGCCCGCTAAATACAACTGATCCTTTTCAATAAAATATTTCTCTTTTCGATCCTTTTCGGATAAGTGTCCTGTACCCTCCATCATCTCTGGCTTAAGCATTACTGGAGGAATAATAGGACTAAAACCATACTTTAACAGTCTATCAAAGGTAAATTTTATTAAGGCAAATTCCAACAATACTGCTTCTTTTTTTAAAAAGCCAAATCTTGTCCCTGAAATCTTACCTGCTCTTTTCACATCAATTAGATCCAGTTTTTCAGAAATTGTTAAATAATCTTTTGGTTTAAAATCAAACCTCTTCAGATCTCCCTCTCTTCTTAAAACCACATTTTCTTTCTCGTCTTTACCTTCAGGCACATCTTCTAACGGAAGATTGGGAAGAGAAAGAAGAAGTTCCTGAAGTTTCTCTTCTTTTTCCTTAAGTAATGGTTCCAATTTCTTGATTTCATTTTTAATCTGTTTTAACTTCTTGAGAGGAAGGGGAGTTTGAGAACCCAATTCTTTCTGTTTGGATCTTAATTGCTCAATTTTATGCATTAGTTCTCTTTTTCTCTTATCCAAATCTAAAATTCGATCAATATCAACCCTTGCTCCTCTTTTACGACAACCTTCTTTTATTAGTTCCGGATTTTCTCTTATAAGTTTAATATCTAACATACAATTGAAAAAAATCTCAAATGTCAAATGTCAAAACTCAAATCCAAATCTTAAATCTCAAAACAACATTTAAGCGCAAAGCGCAAAACTACAACTTAAAGCGTAAAGCGGGAAATCCCTCCCTCATCTAAGGGGTGAAGTAGGAATTATGAAGTAGGAAGTAGGAATTTCCCCTCCCCCACCTATATCCCCCCTCCCACAGGGAGGGGGAGGATTAAGGAGGGGCTCCCTTCCCCCAATCCTCCCCCTTCCCTTTGGGAAGGGGGAGGACTAAGGTGGGGAATAGGAATTTCCCGCTTCCCGCTTCCCGCTTCCCGCTTCCCGCTCCACGCTCCACGCTTTCGTAATTTTTAGTTAGTCTGGCTTAGCGTTTTTTATTCGTCCATATTTAATCTATAATCTCTATCCATATGGGTCCAGGAACAAACCTTATTTCTTCTCCTTTTTGATCAAAAAAAGCAAGTTTTGAATTTGGTTTTTCTTTTCTCCATTTACCTTTGATCTCTCTTCCTGCCTGATAAATTGTTGCCTCTCCTTCTCCCAAAACTTTTACATCTGCCACTCCAGGAGATAAGACTCCTATTTTTGTTTTCATCAAAACCACATTTTTGGCAAACACCTGCTTTCCTGTATTTCTGTCAATCATTTTTATTCCATTCCAAAATCGAAGATAGTTTCCTGTCTTTGGATCATAGACATATCTTACAGGATAATGATAATAGTTTATCTTAATCTCTTGAGAATTGCTTTCTAAAACTATCTCATCGTCTGACAGGAACCTATAACCCGGAAACTTGTTCTTTTGACGCATTCCCAACTCTTTAGAAGCCCTTTTTAGCCCTTCAAAGGAAGCAAAACCATTATGAGGAGCAGGAATATTCTTTTCCCGAAAAAAGGCACCTGAAGGATTAACTCTGGCATCAAGCCAATCTAAAGAAAGGGTGTTTATTCGGGAAACAGCAGCATCACATCCTCCCCAAGAAGAAAAAATAAGATCAAAACCCAAGGCAAGGTCCACAAAAAAGGGTCTTGTAGATCTAATAGAACCAATCTTTTTAGGCTCTTGACACTGATATATTGCCAAAAGTCGACTAATTCCCTTGGGACCATCTACGGGTCCTTCAATGACAACATCTGCCTGAGAAGGTGAAGACAAGGGCATTGTTTCAGGATACTGAGCAAGAATTACTCCAAAGGCACGGGCATCAGGATCTGAGCAGACAACCCCAGAAAAAGGGCTTTTCTTTAATTTCTCCTCTGCTTTTCGGATAGACTGTGGTTCACCCTTGATCTCCCAATTTTTACCCTCTATTGAAAAAAGAAAAAATATAAGCCCGGCTACAATAACAAAAATCAAAATAATCAACAAAATCTTTTCCCTTGTTTTCAACATACTATAAAGGAGAATCTCCCTCCCCCACCTTAATCCTCCCCCTCCCAGAGGGAGGGGGAGGATTTGGGGGGAGTTGAATAAACCTATCAAAATGGTTGGCAGGTAGGACAAAGATAGGCTGATCTTCCTTTTAATTGCTTCTTTTTTATAATACTTCCGCATCGAGGACATCTTTGCCCTTCTCTCCGATACACCTTTCTTAAAGGATCAAACCCTCCCTTCTGGCCAGAAATTCTTCTAAAATCAGAAATGCTTTCTCCTTTAACCTCTATTGCCTTTTTTAGAATCTTTTTCATAGCCTCATAAATCCTTTTCATCTCTTCTTCACTTAACTTTTCAGTTTTCTTAAATGGATTTACCTTTGCCTCCCATAAAATCTCATTAGAATAAATATTACCAATCCCAGCAATTACCTTTTGATCCATTAACACCTTTTTTATCTCTCCTTTTTTTGTTTTTAAACATTGCTTAAATTTCTCAAAGGTAAAAGACTTATCTAAGGGTTCTGGACCTAAATCTCTTAACTCTTTTGATTCTTTCAATCCTTCCGTATCCCATAATTCTACCTTGGCAAATTTTCTTAAATCGGAAAGGGCAAGCATCTGACCATTATCTAAGAAAAATATCAAATGCAAAAATTTGTTCATTGGATCATCGGCTAAGGGTCCAGCAATTTTAGACTGCCATTTTCCATTTCTTCTCTCCCATCTTCCTAATAGGAGATGTCCTGTCAATTTTTGATGAATCAACAAACTCTTGTTTTCTGAAAGGTCAAAGATAATATTTTTTCCTCTTCGCCAAATTTTTTTAATTTTCTTTCCTTTAATTTCCTTCTTAAATTCTTTAAAATCGTTCGGCTTTTTAATCATCTTCTCAAAGTCTGTCCAAACATTAATAAAACAAGCCCCTAAAACAGGAGGCTGGGCTCTTTTTAGTTCTCTTATTGTTGTTTCTATCTCTGGCAGTTCAGGCATTGCTCTTAAATTTCTCCCTCCCCCACCTTTATCCTCCCCCTCCCAGAGGGAGGAGGATTTAGGGGAGGTAATCCTCCCCTTTTTCTAAGGGGGAGGATATGGAAGGAATCCTCTCTTTTTTCTAAGGGGGATACAGAGGGAATCCTCCTTTCTAAGGAGAAGGTTACAGAGGAGATCCTCCCTCAATCCTCCCTCTCCTTGTGGGAAGGGGAGGATTACAGGTGGGGGTTCTTCCCCCAATCCTCCCCCTTCCCTTTGGGAAGGGGGAGGATACAGGTGGGGGATAGGAATTTTCTTTTTCAATTAACCCCCTCCTTGTGTTCCTCCCCCTTAAAAAGGGGAGGAAATTGAGGGGGAGGAGGGGGAGGATATAGG
>JAGGUF010000013.1 GCA_021158595.1 bacterium
CATATGGCGCCGCCAGGGAGAATCGAACTCCCGTTGGCAGATTGAAAGCCTGCCGTCCTAGCCACTAGACGATGGCGGCATTTGTTTGTTTTTAAGGAAGAGACCAATCTATATTCACCCTTACAGTATCAAAATAGGCAGTAGTTCCACTTCCTGAAGGATCACATTCTAACTTTATTTTTATATTATTTGCCTTCTCTGGAGTATCAATGATATTAGAAATATCAGGTGATGTCCACCAGGTATCTACTCCACCAGTATTACTTCCCCAGTCGGTAACATAACTCCATTCAGATGCATCTGCGTTCCAAACCTCAAAGTCATCTCTCCAACCTGAACTAGCCTCAGAAGTCCAGGAAGTAGTCTTATATTCCACTTCTACTATTACACTTTCTATAATAGCATTAGAAGGAATATTAAAAGAAGGAAATTCAACCTCTAACCTATTGGGATAATTTACATCATCGTAAACACTAGCATAAATATCATCTGACTCCTGAATCTCATTAGTAAATGTACCCTGAGATTCCGTTCCATTAAAGGCTTCAGAACTTTGTGCATATTCATACCAATCACTACAGGTAAGAGTATCTATGGGTCCAGGATTTATACTCCAAACCTCATAGTAGTTATTATCTGTTCCTCCGTCATTCTCTGCGACCTTCTTTTTTGCTTCCATTTTTGCAAAAAGTTTAAATATCTGTCCCTGAGAGTCGGTTTGATAGTAATAGCAATATCTTGGAAAGGAAGGATCTCTAATAGGAGAATGAATATAATTGGGGATTAAGGCATCGGTAAGAAACTCTAACTCCTCTACACATCCACATTTTCCGGTGCCATCATTTGGATACACTTTATAATCATCAAAGTAAAATTCGAGGGCAGTTTTTATTTGATCAATATCCTGAATCCTTCTTGCATCTCGAGCTGAAGTTCGGCTGGAACCAACAGAAGCAATAATTGTTCCCGCCAAAACTGCCATGATAGCAATAACCACCAAAATCTCAATCAGAGTAAAAGATGACTTCTTTCTCAAAGATAATTCCTTTTTCACTAACCTATCTGCCTGTTTATTTTCCTCTCTTGGGATAAGATTAAAGATAACATTTTTAAATTCCTGCTTCAAGTTCCAGACCTCTATAAACAAACCATAAAGATTCTTTTCTAAAATCTTATATTTTCCCTGAAGTTGTTTTACCAAAAGTTCACTGTCCAAATAACATTCTACCTCTAACTCTTTGCATTTCTTTTTTCCAAAAAGAGACTTTATCTTTTTTAGGGCAAAAATCAAAGCCTGATACTCTGCCTGGTTATTTGTAGTATTTCCAATAAATTTTGAATATTGTTTTTTGGTATTCAAAAATTGAAGCACTACCCCAATGGCTGCCGGTCCTGGATTTCCTATGGCTCCCCCATCAGTATGAACAATAACTCTCATAATGAAAATTTATTCTTTAGATTTAATTGCCAACCACTTTGGTAAGGCTCTGAGAATTACCTGAGGCGCGGAACGCGAAGGGGGATTTCCCTCCCCACCTATATCCTCTCCCTCCCAGAGGGAGGGGAGGACTAAGGTGGAGGTGGAATTTCCCACTTCGCGCTTCACGCTTTGAGTTTTGTTTTGGTTTTGTTTCAGGTTTCCAGTTTCCCTCCATCATCCCTTGGAAAGGAAGGATATAGATGGGGAGGGATGATCTTTACCCTCTTAGAGAGATTATGCTATTTTATTTATAATACTGATCTTTCTTTTATTCTTATCTAAAATCTTGAATGTAATCTGGATATATTTTTCAGGTAAAATCCTTTTTATTTTGTCTGCCCACTCTACTGCTACAATATTTTCAGGGTCTTTTATTATCTTTTCCCAACCAAGAGTTAAAATCTCTTCTGCCTGAGAGATTCTATAACAATCAAAATGATAAAATCTTCTAAAACAAGAAAAATTTTTAGCAATTAAATACTTTTTCATTATAACAAAAGTGGGACTTTTTATCATCTGTTTTATCTTCAATCCTCGAGCAAAACCCTTAAGAAAGGTAGTCTTTCCTCCGCCCAGTTCTCCTTCAAGAGAAAGAAGAACTGCCTCGGATTCTGGTCTATGAGAAAGAATTTTTTTAGCAAGTTCCTCTCCTATTCTCTCAGTCTCTTCTGGAGAGTTTGTAATTCTTTCAAGGCTTTGTTTATTTACTTGCACCATATCTCCTTACCCATTTTTTAAAAAGATTCCCTCTTTCTCTGTAGTCTTTAAAAATCCCAAAACTGGGTGAGGCAGGAGAAAGAAGGCAAATCTTCCCTTTGCTTGTATTTTCAAAAGAAAGTTTAACTGCCTCTTTCATATTTTCAACAAAAAAATGTTTTGGCAATCTCTGACTCTGTCCTTTGTGAGTTAAGACTCTGTTCTCATAAAGGATATCTTGCCAAATCCTTTTTCCCGTAGTGGGAAATAAAATCAAATTCTTAATCTTACTTTTCAAAATCTCTTTAGACAATTGTTTAAAATTCTGATTTCTATCAAAACCTCCCAAAATAAGGGTCTCCACATCTCCTTCCAAGATCTTTATGGCTTTGATCGTAGATTCAGGAATGGTAGAGAGGGAATCATTGTAAAATCTGATACCCTTAAACTGACCTATAAATTCTAACCTACAAGGCAAGGGTTTGAATTTTTCAATCACCTCCTCCATCTTTTTAAAAGAAAGATGAAAAATCCTTCCTACAGCAATAGCAGCCATCACCCCTTCCGGATTAAGTTTCCCTATTAAACCCGTCTTTATCTTAATCTGAGAAACATCAGGAATGGGAATCTTTTTGGCTTTTGAGTTTTTGGCAATCTCTTTTACTATTTTATCTTTGGAATTAAAGATTAAATAGTCTCTTGGGTTTTGCCAACGGGTAATATTCTCTTTTGCCTTAATGTATTCCTCAAAACTTTTGTAATAATCAAGATGCTCTCGATAGATATTTAAAAGAACCGCAATATGAGGGCTTTTTTTAAGATTAAACAATTGATGAGAAGACAATTCATAAACAAAAATATGATCCTTTTTATAAAAAGAAGAAAAAAGAGAAAGAACTGGCCTTCCGATATTTCCTACCAAATGAACCTTAAACTTTGCCGCTTTTAAGATCTTATAAATTAGAGAGGTAGTAGTGCTTTTCCCTTTGGTACCCGTTATTCCCACGATAGTACCCAAACAATTCTCAAAAAATATCTCTGTGGCAGAGGTAATCTTTTTTAATCTTTGAGCCCTCTCTATCTCTGGCAAATGAATAGGTATCCCAGGAGATTTAATAACAATATCATATTTATCCAGAGATTTAAGGTATGTCTTCCCTAAATATAACCTAATCTTCTTGTCTTTTTCAATTAACCTCTTGCATTTAGGAGTTAGTTCTTGATATTCCAATTGATCTGCCAGACCCAAAACTTTTTGAGGAAATACTCTTCTCAAAAATAAAAATGTAGCCATCCCCTCCCTTCCCAGACCTAAAATTAAAACCTTTTTCTTTTCCAAAAAAGAAGGTTTCATAAGGTTCCTCCTAAAATAAATTTAGGCCGAATCATCTTTGTAAGAGATTATGACAGTAATTAAGGATTTCCTTACCGAATTGTAGGATAATGCAGGTAAATAAATCAAATTTATCCAATATCATTCTAACACAATTAAATCATTGCATAAAGTTCTTTTAGTTGGAAAAATTGTCTTTTGGCAAACCATTAAAAACAGAATCTCAGCCTATCAAAAATAATTTGACAAAGTTTTTTATGTTTGCTATAGTAAAAAGGGAGGTAAAAATGTATAAAGGAACCATTATAGAGAGATTGGAAAGATTAGAGAATACCGTAGAAGAATTAAAGAGAGAGGTGAAAAACCTAGAGAAAAGAATAGAAAGCGAAAAGGAAGAAAGAATCGAAAATATAAAGGAACTAGAGGAAAAAATAAAAGAAAAGAATCAGGAGGAAAAGGGAGAGATAACAACAAGAGTATTACTGGAGGTTTTAAAGAAACTGGAATGGGAAAGTGGAATAGATTTTCGGGAAGAGAAAAAAGACCTGGGATGGCGGCCTAACGACTAGAGTATATCTCTCCCCTCTCCTTTTTATTTCTACAAGGCTTAAAAAACGAAACTGTCCACCTGTATCTTTCACCTCTGACCTAATTTTCTCCTCTCTTTTCCTCCTCTACCTTATATTCTCCCCCCTCTCAAAGGAGTTGGCAATTACAGATTTAAAAAAAATCGGGCTACCATTTTGGTAGAGCCCTTTATTTTTTATTCTTATTCCTCGTAATAAAGCATCTCTTTAAGAGTTAGAGTTTTGTGTCTTCTAGGAAAATTGATGAACATTCTTGAAAACAACAGATTTGCAATCCTTAATATATCTATCTGACTAATCTCTGTTACTCTGTCTATACTTTTCCTTATTTCACTAAAAGACTGATAAGATAGAAGTCTCTCTATTATTTGCAGAGCATTTATGAACCACCCTGGTTTTTCCTTCCGTAAATCTCCTATAATCTCTTCTATTCTGACCGGTTTCCTGTACCTTCTTTTCCAACTGTTTGAAAATGCAAACAATGCAAGCGTTGTTCCATATCCTCTGTCTCCCTCGTAAATAACTATTTGTCTGGTAATTAAACCCAAAATTTTCCTCTCCATAATAATGCCTCTGCCGA
>JAGGUF010000064.1 GCA_021158595.1 bacterium
AAGTAAAAGGCAAGTTCAACTTACGAGGTAATAATTTTCAAATAGGGGTAAAACAGAAATCATTGATACCTCACAAATCCCTTTTTATTATTGGTGCTTATTTTAATCCGCAGAAAATGGACTTAGATGATTATTTAGTATTTATTCCTTCAAAAGAATTTGTTGAAAGGGCAAGTCTTGTAAATAGAAATACGGAAAGAGCTACTTATGTTCTGACTACCCCCTTAAGACTGGATGGTAATAATCGTTTTTCTAGTTTTATAATCAGGAAGGAAAATTTAGTTTCAAAAATTTTTGAAGAATTTAATAAAATTGAGGGATCTTCAAAATAAAAGCGCATGACAACAAAGAAAAATACTGCAGTAAGGACAAGCGTCGCAGAGGACTCTATGAGAGAATATGCATGGGCTAGAATAACAAAAGATGTGTATCAATGTGCAGAGACTTGTGCCTTAAATAAAAAAGGTGAATTGCCGGTAAGGTATTTTTTATATTCCTTTAACATTTAACATTATGGGAGACAAACATATTTTCACATCTAAACCATATCCTTTATCGAGTTTGCTTGATGAAATAGAAAATGGAGATATTGCATTACCAGATCTTCAGAGACCTTTTGTTTGGAAACCTACTCAAATAAGAGATCTTTTTGACTCATTGTTTCGGGGGTTTCCAGCGGGATTTATATTGCTTTGGGAAATAACAACAGAACAAAGAGTTAAAAAAATAGGAATAGGAGACAAAAAAAGAGAACCAAGATTTTTGGTAATAGATGGACAACAGAGGTTAACTTCTCTTTATTCAGTAATCAAAAACTCAGAAATCATAAATGAAAAATTTGAGTCATTTAAACCAAAAATATCATTCAACCCATTAGAAGCAAAGTTTGAAGTTTGGAATCCGGCAATTGAAAAAGATATATTTTGGATTAGCGACATTTCTGATTTCTTTGTGAAGACAAAAGATACTACTCATTCTTATATCACTAATTTTTTGGAAAGTTTAAAGAGCAAAAAAGAAATAAGCAAGGCAGAAGAAGAAAAAATTACAAAAAATTTAGAGAGGTTGGCAACAATAAAAAGTTATTTGTTTACAGCGCTTGAACTTTCTTCAAATTTGGATACAGAAATGGTTTCGGAGGTATTTGTAAGGGTAAATAGTAAAGGCAAACCGTTAAACCAATCAGATTTCGTAATGACGGTTTTATCTGTTTATATGCCTGAACTACGAGAAAGAATTGAAAGATTTTCATTAGAAGCTAAAACAGTTCCAGAATCTAATAAACCTTCTCCTTATAATAATATTTTACAACCTGAAACAGATCATCTTATTCGGACAATAGTTGCTGATGCATTTTCAAGAGGTAGATTAAAATATGCCCATATTTTATTGAAGGGAAGAGACCCAGAAACTCGCATTGAATCAGAAGAGACAAGAAAGCAAAATTTAGATTTGTTTCAAAAAGCAACAGATAGGGCATTGAATCTTACTTATTGGCACGATTTTGTAAAAATTCTAAAAAACATAGGAATAGTAAATAAATCTTTAATATCTTCAGCATTAACAATTTATTTTACTTATGCTTTTTATCTTTATGGTCGGAGGTTACAACTTGACTTTCAAGAATTAGAAAGATTTGTTGGTTCTTGGATTTATTTTTCCATATTAACTTCGAGATATATTGGCTCGCCTGAGTCAGTGTTCGAGGAAGATATTCGTTTCTTAAAAAGAAAAAAAGATAAAGATTATTTCATAGAGACTTACAAACAAATTATCAATTCAAATCTTACCAAAGATTTTTGGGAGATAACTCTTCCCAACAATATATTAGTTTCTTCCTCTCCCAGGAATCCCGGTTATCTTTCTTATTTAATGGTTTTAAATAGAGAAGATGCAAAAGTTCTTTTTTCAGAAACAAGAATTAGAAATGTATTAGGTGGAGAAGAAGTATGCAAAAAGAACTTAATAGACAAACATCATATTTTTCCAGCAAATTATTTGAAAAAGAAAGGGCTTAAAAATTCTGAAATCAATCAGGTAGCAAATTTTTGTTATCTTGAATATCCACTAAATATAAGAATTTCTGATAAAGACCCAAAAGATTACTTTCCAAAACTATTAGAGAAGTGTACAGAGAAAGATTTATATTATCATGCTATTCCAGATAAATTTTGGGAGTTGGATTACGACGATTTCTTAAAAGAAAGGAGAAAATTAATATCTAGAGTAATTAAAAATAGTGTGCAGAAAATCATTTATGGATAACTCTACTCATTTTTTAATAAACCTTCAAAAAAAATAAACCAATTTTGCTAACTGGGAGGATTTGGGGTTGTGAAAGGTTGAGAGAATTGAAAAAATATAAACAAAAATATTCTCACCCAGCACCAGAACGGTGCTGGGTTGGAATGTTATTTTATTTTTAAAAAGCAATGAAAGGTCGAATTTTGAATTATAAATAGTTTGGAGCAAAAAATTAAGTAATAGGTAAAGTTATGAATTTTGAGGAATATCAAAAGGAGTCAAGAAAAACAGCCATTTATCCTAACAAAGGAAATAATTTTATTTATCCGGTTTTAGGCTTGGTTGGTGAGAGCGGAGAAGTGGCAGAGAAAATTAAGAAGGTGATAAGAGACCATAACGGAGTTTTCAGCGAAGAACAAAGACAGGAAATAAAAAAAGAGTTGGGTGATGTCTTGTGGTATATTGCCCAAATCGCTACCGAACTGGGCTTGTCTTTGGATGAAATAGCCGTTTTTAATATTAAGAAATTGGAATCCCGAAAGAAGAGAAACAAACTTCACGGGAACGGAGATAACAGATGAGAAAGATTTATAAATAAACTGTTTGAAACTATGATTGATAGTAATCAGACAATTTATCTTTCACCATCAAAACTCAATCTCTTTCAGGAGTGTCCTCTTTGTTTTTGGT
>JAGGUF010000061.1 GCA_021158595.1 bacterium
TCTCTTTTACCATAGTTTTTAATTTCTTTAAACTCTATTTTAATTTTAAGCCTAATGGCTTAAAAGTCAAATTTACATAACTTTGATTAAACACCATTTGTTATTTCCTTTTATCTCCTTCTTCTCTCTTCTATCTCTTTTTCCACAATATCTCTGTCCCTACCGTATTTTAGCCAACAGTATTCTTTAATCTTTTTTGCCTTCTCTTTATTTGAAGGAGAGGGCGGATAGGTCTTTATATTAAAGGGTTTTGAGACCTTCCCCTCTGTCATCAATTTAATATAGGCATTGAAGTTATCTAAATTTATTAAGTCCTGAGAAGAAAAAACGGGTTCAAACTGTTTTTGGAGAAACTCAGCATCCTCCGCACCAACACGGAAAGACATTATTGTCCCTACATTTCCAAAAACAGCCTTCCTAATTGGTTCTGGAAGTTGACCAATAAACTGATGAGAGATAATCAAACAAAGTCTATATTTTCTTGCTTCAGATAAAATTGTAGAGATACTTTCTGTAGCAAAATTCTGAAATTCGTCCATATACAAGTAGAAATCTTTTCTTTCTTCTTGGGGTATATCAATTCGAGAAAAGGCAGCCATGGCTAACTTTCCTGTGATAATTAAACCCAAAAGAGAACTGTTTATATCACCTAACCTTCCTTTAGTAAGATTCACAAGAAAAACCTTTCCTTTGTCCATTATTTCTCTGAAGTTAAATGTACTTTTGGTTTGTCCAATAATTGGTCTCATATAATCATTGGCAATAAAGGTGTTAAATTTTGAGGTAATATAGGGAACCATATTTTGCAGAGACGCCTCACCCCCAGCCTTTTCTGCTTCCTTCTCCCAGAATTCTTTGACAACTATATTCTTACATTTCGCCAAAAGACGATGCCTAAACTCTTTATCTGCCATCACCTTCGGCACCTCCATTAGGGTAAACCTTTCAGAGGGATCGTCCATTAGAAGCAAAAGAGCATTTCTTGTATATTGCTCAAACATTGGTCCACCAGTCTGTCTCAGGTCATACAATTTATCAAAGATGTTAATCAGTTCATTAACAATAAATGTTTTCTGCTCGGGATAGGAAGGATCATACTCAAGCATATTAAGTCCAATAGATCTTTTTAGATTACTGGGATCAAATAAAATTACATCTTCAATCCGCTCTTCCGGAATCTTCCCTAAGATATCCTCGATTAAATCGCCATGAGGATCAAGCACCCCAATTCCTTCTCCATTTTTTATATCCTGTTCAATAAGATTAGAAAGAAAACTAGATTTCCCTGTTCCTGTCTGTCCTATTATATATAAATGCCTCCGTCTATCATCTCTTTTTATTCTCACCTCTGTTTTCTCCTCCCGGTATTGATTATATCCCAAGAGAAGTCCCTCTCTTGGCAGTTCTGTGGGTGGGGCAGCACTCTTTGCTTTTAAGATCTTAACCTTTGGTGTTTTTAGAAAAGGAGTGGGGAAATGAAAGATGCTGGTAAGTTCCTCAGTGTTCAAAATCATCTTCTCTTTTGAATTGAAGATTCTAAAACTGTAATTATAAAGCAATTTCCTTAATCTTCTTCCTTTTACCTCTATTACTCTAAAGCCATTAAGTTTTGGACTTGAAAACTGCTCAAAGGCACCGCTGATCTGAGAAAAGATTTCTTCACTTCTTTCCTTGGTTCTAACTGAAACTATAATTCTGATATTTGTCTCAAAACTATCCTTCTGCATCTTCTGTTCAAGGGCTTTTATTACCTCTTCTTCTACCTTTGGTTGAACGGGTGTCCTTTCTTCTTCTTTTAATTTCTCCTCTCTCGTCTTTGGGCCCAATAGACTACCTAATATCCCGGTAGCGGATAATGCCTGATAGAAGTTTTTTCCTTGAGCCATTTCATCTATTACCTTTTTACTTCTACCCTGCCAGGTTTTTGATGATTTTCTAAACACTATCTGAATTACTGCCTCTTCCTCTGGTTTTAACTTTGTTAAGGTATTAGTAATACTTGAAAGAGGATCTGTCTCAATTGAGGTATAGGTTTTGATTGGAAGAAAAAATGGCTTCTCTAATTTTAAATAACCTCCACAAACATTTTCTTTTGGGGCAAAAATATTAAAATCTTCTGTCTTTTGAATCTCGGCATCCGGATGAATACTATAAATTTGCTTCTCAATGAATTCATCAAATCTTTTTGGCGCTGCTACATAAAACCGAATCTCCTCACCCACCTTTGCAATTTCCAGACTTATCCAAGGAGTTACTCCAAAAATCTCCTTTTTGGAAAGAGCAGTTAGAGAAGAATAAAAATCTTCCATTAATGCTATCCACTCTTTTTCTTGTTTTCCACTTTCTCGAATCTCCTCTGGCGTTTTTGGAGGAATTTTTACCAAGAACAGACTTAAATTTAGAGCCTGTTTTAAAACTGCTTTTTTACCCTGTCTTTTAAAAATAACAATTAAAAAGATGACCAAAATTAACCCCCCAATCGCAGAACCAATAATTATATAAACTTGGTTTGGCATATTTTCTTAATACCCAACACAAAACGCAAAGCCAATTTATTCAAATCCTTTATCCCGCACCTTTTATTAAAGAATAAAAGGTGCAGGATAAACGAAATTCTAAATCCCAAATCCCTCCCCCTCCTTAATCCTCCCCCTCCCTCTGGGAGGGGGAGGATATAGGTGGGGGAGGGAAATCCTAAATTCTAAATGTTTGGGATTTGTGATTTAGAATTTAGGATTTTGTTTACCCAGCCCTACTTTTGGAACAAAAGTGGGGCTGGGCGACAAAACTCAAAACTACAACTTAAAGCGTAAAGCGAAATTTCTTTTTAGTTTTTAGCTTTACGCTGTAGTTTTGCGCTTTACACTTTGCGCTTTGCGCTTAAAAGTAATTTTTAATTTTGAATTGCAATTTTGCATTTGTAATTTTGAATCTCCTCTCCCCCACCTATATCCCCCAAGATGGTTAGCCACTACATTTCCCCTTAAAATAAATCATTCTCCATTTCCCTCTCCCTGTACTTTCTTCTCAAGTTCCTCTATTGCCTTTTGTTTGATGGTTTCTTTTCCCTTTTCTATTTTTTCCTGGGTTTCTTTTTTCTGAAACCAAGACTTGTAGTAAGAAAATGCTTCTGAAAATGCCTTGCCAATTGTATTCCAGAAATCGCTCTTCAACATATTCCATGCTTCAGAAAAGGTTTTATTAGCAAAAACAGCACTCCATCCGGGAATTAAAATCAATATTAATATCA
>JAGGUF010000008.1 GCA_021158595.1 bacterium
CCTATCCTTATTTCTGGTTTGTCTTTGGGCTTTCGTCTTCATTTATTTCAATTTATGAAAAAAATAGGAATTGATGCTTCATTTCTTAAAAGAGAAATAACCGGAGTAGGGAGATATCTCCGAAATATTTTAAATCATCTGGTTTCGATTGATAAGGAAAATCAGTATTTTCTATTCTGCCCAGGAAAGATCGCTTCTGATTATCAGAAGATGGGTTATAAAATCATCAATACAGGAGAAAGTAGATTCTGCTCCAGTAAATTATATTTTCCTTTTTGGATTTTTTTTACCCTTCCCTTTGCCTTAAGGAAGAATAAGGTAGATATTTTTTGGCAACCCCATCATTTTTTACCTCCCTTTGGACTTTTTAAAAAAACAAAATATCTGATAACTGTTCATGATTTAATTCCAAAAATTGATAAGGACTACAGAGATTTTACTTATCGACTCTATCTGAATTTACTTTTACCTCAGTCAATCAAAAAAAGTGTTAAGATAATTACCATTTCAGAAAACTCAAAGAAAGACATTATGAGATTTTATAATCTTCCAAAAGAGAAAATTGAAGTGATTTATGAGGCTGCGGATAAAAGGTTTAAACCAAGGGGAAAAGACCAGATAAACCTGTTGACTAAAATAAGAGAAAGGTATCATTTGCCAGAAGAATTTATTTTATATATCTCAAAAATCGAAAAAAGGAAAAATATTGAGGGGATAATTAGAATCGCAGATATTTTGAAGAGGAAAAATAAGATAAAATTTATTCTGTTTGGAAAACTTGGTTTTAGAGGAAGACAACTTTTAAGGGAGATCAAAAAAAGAGATAATATGAGTTATAAGGGATTTTTAGATGAAAAAGATATTCCTTATATTTACAATCTATCAAAGATTTTTCTTTTCCCTTCTTTTTATGAAGGATTTGGACTGCCGGTTCTTGAGGCAATGCAATCCGGGGTGCCGGTTTTAGCGTCAAATACCTCTTCTTTAAAAGAGGTAGTAGGCGATGGAGGAATAATGCATAACCCCACCGATTATGAGGCCTTTGCCAAAGATATAATAAGATTATTAAAAGATAATAGATTTTATGAGAAGATAAGAGAGAGGGGGATTTCTCAGGCAAAAAAGTTTTCTTGGGAAAGATCAGCCAAAAAGTTAGTAAAAATTTTTAATGAACTGTAATTGCCAACTACTTTGGTAACGCTCTGATATTTTTCTCCCTCCTTAATCCTCCCCCTCCCAAAGGGAGGAGGATATAGGTGGGGGAGGGATGAGTTTCATCTTCCAGACCTGAAGGGGATACAAGCGAGAAGGTTTGTTACCAAAGTGGTTGGATACTCCAAATAAACTATGAAAAAAATTTTAATGATTTCATTTCGCTTTCCTTGGCCAGAATGGAGGGGAGGGTTTAATTTAAGGGTTTTAAGATTTGCAAAGATTCTAGCAAGAAATTACTCTCTTGATCTTTTAACCTTAATAAGAACCAAAGAAGAAAAGAGAAATGTAAAGAATTTAGAAAAGGAAAAGATTTTCAACAATGTCTTTTATTTCTCTCATTCTGGAATTAAAGAATATGAAAATGCATTTTTTGGACTGTTTTCAAGTTTACCCCTTCAGATAAATTATTATTTTTCAAAACCCGCTGTAGATTGGTTAGAAGAAAATTATAAAAAATATGACCTTTTATATTTTAATACCATAAGGACAGTACAGTGGGGAAAAAAACTAAAAGATATTCCCAAAGTAATTGACCTGATTGACGCTGTTTCTTTAAATTATCTTGAGGCAAGAAAATGGAATACCTTTTTCTGGAGATTAATCTATAAAATAGAAATTCCAAGACTTATTCGCTATGAGAGGGAGATTTTAAAAAGCAATTTATTTGATAAGATTTTTATTTCTTCAGAGTTTGATAAGAAATATCTCATCCAAAATTCCAAAATCCAAATTCCAAGTTCCAAACTAGTGGTGATTCCAAATGGGGTAAGAGAAGAATTGTTGAGAAAGAACAGAGAACAAGAAGCAGAGAATAAAAAGGAAGAAAACTGGATCTCTTTTTTTGGTAAGATGGATACCCAACCAAATCAGGATGCAGTTTGTTTTTTTGCTAAAAAGATTTTCCCAAAGGTTTTAAAAATAATTCCTAATTGTTATTTTTATATTATTGGCATAAATCCAAGTGCAAGGGTAAGAAGTTTGGAAAAAATAAAAAATGTAAAGGTGACAGGCTATGTAAAAAATCCTTATGAGATTTTACAGAAATCAAAGGTAATCGTTGCTCCTTTACGATTTGGGGCAGGAATTCAGAATAAGGTTTTGGAGGCAATGGCTTTAAAAAAGGCAGTGGTAAGTTCTCCCATTGCCGTAAGGGGAATTTTAGGAATTGAAAATGGAAAACATTTGGAAGTGGTAGATATAACAAACCCTGGACTTTGGGCGGAAAAAGTTATAGAATTGTTGCAAGACTTTAATAAAAGGAATGAAATAGGAAACCAGGCAAGAAAATTTATAGAAGAAAATTATAGATGGGAAAAAATAGAAGAGAAATTACTTTCTTCTTTGAAAGAGGTCTTTTTGCATCAGGATCCTGTCCAAAAGAGGAGAGGATAGGAGAGTAACCCTCTCCTTGGGTTCTTCTAAAAAAGAGGATTGAAGTGGGGAGGGATTAGTTCGATAGTACAATAAACTTATGGAGGAAAAAGAGATAAATCTTGTTTATTATTTAAACATTCTTTATCGTAGAAGAAAAATTATTTTAATAATTTTGATATTATCGTTTCTTTTTTTTGGTATAAAATATTTGCTTCCTTTAGTATCTTCAAAAATTCCTTTTCTCTCCGAAAGGTTCCTCCAAACTTACAAGATAGAAGGGGTAATTGAAATAGGCACCCTTTCAAATGGTAAGCCCATTGAATCTCAAGCAGAGGTGGTGTGGAAAATAAACAGTAAGATCTATAACTCCTCTGACTGTTCAGTAAAAGCCTCGGCAATACAAAACACTCAGTTGGTAAAAATTGCCCTTTTTAGTTCTAATCCAGACAAAGGCAAAGAAAGTTTTAAAAAACTCTGTGATTCCATTAAAAAGGAACATCAAAAAATAATCGAGAAGGATAAAGAGAAGATCAATAAGAAAATAGAAGAGATTAAAAATAGAATTAATGCTTATGAAGAAGAAATAAAATCTTTAAGAGAAAAGAAAGCAAATACAGAAAGTGAAATGAGCGAGATAAAAAAAGAAATGGAATCTTTAGATCTCTCAGATACTTCTCAAAAATCTCGCTATTCCTTTTTAACTAATCAGTATTCTTATAAGAACTCAGAGGTGAATCAATATAGAAGTATTATTAATTCAAAGAAGAAAACTCTGGAAACTCTCAAAAGTGAATTAAACACAGAGGAAGCGCATCTTTTGGATATAAGACCCACTGAAGCTGTAAAAGAGCCTGCCGTTTCTTCAAAAACTTTCTCAAAAAAAGAATTACTGAGCCACTTTTTGATTGTTGTTTTAGCAGGCCTTATAATCGGAATAGTTTCTTCTTTTTTGGTAGAATTTTGGCAGAAAAATAGAGAGCGAATTTTATCCCAAGAGTAATTGTTAACAATTTGGTAAGGACTGAAGATTACCTGAAGCACAAAGCGCAGAAATTACGAATTACAATTTAAAATCTCCCGTCCAGCCCCACTTTTGGAACAAAAGTGGGGCTGGGCGACAAAATTACAATTCAAAATGCAAAATCATTTTTAAGTTCAAAGCGCAAAGCGTAAAGCGCAAAGCGTAAAGCGCAAAGCTACAGCGTAAAACTAAAAACTAAAAAGAAATTTCGCTTTACGCTTTAAGTTGTAGTTTTGCGCTTTGCGCTTTGAGTTTTGCGCTTAAATTTTGTTTTGAATTTTGGTCATTGGATATTAATTGGAATTTGGAACATTGGGATTTTGTTGTCGAATTGTTGGACAGAACATATATTAAGAATAAGAAAAAAACGATTGTTGATATGAAAAGAAGGGTATATACAGTTTTTCTCTTTCTTGGGGATATTCTTTTTCTTTATTTATCTCTTCTTTTTGCTCTTTTAATAAGATATAAGGGATTTCCCGTAGAGCCTTCGGTAGGGAGTTTTTTTCTCTATTTCACGTGGCTTTTTCTCATTTGGCTATTTTTTCTCTGGAGTTTGGAACTTTATTCTCCTAAATTGCAAGCCGGAAGTTTTGATTTCTTTCGTTTTCTTTTAATATTTATTTTTCTTTCTGTTTTTTCAGGTACCTTATACTTTTATCTTCAGCCCAATCTTCCTGTTGCTCCTAAAACCATTTTGTTCTTACAGATAGGAATATTTTCGCTTCTATTTCTTCTCTGGAGAGTTCTTTTCGATTTTTTATTTAGAAAGAAAAGAAAAAGGGAAAAGATTATAATCTTGGGCAATTCTCCAGAACTGGAAGACCTTCTTTCTTCTCTTAAGAATTCATTTTTTTATCAAGTGATAGGGGTCTACAATGGACAGACAGATTCTCAAAAAATCAAGGAAGTAATTGAGAAGAAAAAGGTAAAAAAAATTATAGTTTCAAATGGCCTTGAATTTTTAAGAGACATTTCTTTTTTCTCAAGATTGGAGATTGAGAGTTTTGCTAATTTTTATGAGGAGGTTACCCAAAAGGTTCCTCTCTCGGTTTTAAAAAACTCTCGTTTTTTAGAAGAGTTTTATAAAAGAGAAGAAAGGTCTTATCTGATTTTGAAAAGGGCATTTGATCTTTTTTTCTCTTTTATTGGGATTTTAATCTTAGCAGTTCTTTATCCTCTTATTGCTTTGTTGATAAAGATTGATTCTCCGGGACCTGTGATATTTTCTCAGGAGAGGATAGGGAAGAATAGACAAAAATTTCGCTCCTATAAATTTCGTTCAATGTTCTCTTCTTCTGAAGAAAAGACAAAACTATGGAGAGAGAAAGACAAAAAAGAGATTACCACTGTAGGAAGGTTTTTAAGATATACCCATTTAGATGAACTTCCTCAATGTGTTAATATCTTTAAAGGAGATCTTAGTTTTGTAGGACCTAGGCCAGAGTGGGAAAAGATAGCAAGAATTTATGAGAAAGAAATTCCCTTTTACTTCTTGCGCTATACTGTCAAGCCGGGACTTACCGGCTGGGCTCAGATCAATTTTTCTCCTTCCAGATCTGTTGAGGAGGCAAAAATAAAATTTCAATATGATCTCTATTACATAAAACATCGTTCGGTTTTATTTGATCTTTCCATTTTCTTGAAAAGTTTAAAGAAGGTTTTTGGGTAGTTTATCCACGCTTGACATTTTTGGAGCAGGTAATAAAATATATAATTCGTAACGAAATAGACCTTCCCCTACCTATTATCCTCCCCCTCCCAGAGGGAGGGGGAGGATTAAGAAGGGGGTAGGATTTCCCGCTTCCCGCTTCACGTTTCAGGCAATTTCAAATCCTTGGTTATTGAGTTAGCAATTTCACATAAAATAAAAATCCCTAAAGGGAGCAAAGGTCGAGAGAAAATATTGAATAGTAATAATTTGCTGAAAGAGAATAATGACAGATTTGTTAAAGTCTGTCAGAAGTCTTTAAAGTGAACTATGGCTGGAGAAAAAGATAAAGAATTTCTTGAATATGTAGTTAAGTCTCTTGTAGACTATCCGGAAGATGTGAAGGTTGAAAGAAAGGTGGATGAGATGGGTGTTCTACTCTCGCTTAGGGTTAACCCCAAGGATATGGGTCAGATTATTGGAAAGCAAGGGACTATTGCAAGAGCGATCAGAAGTCTGGTGCGAATTGTTGGCTTAAAGAATCATGCCAGGGTAAATTTAAAAATTGAAGAACCAGAGGGTGGAAAAGAAGAGAAGAAGGAAGAAAAGTCTACTGACAAACTTGGGGAAGAACTCAAACTGTAAATACTTCTCTCAGTATTTACAGAATTTAAAAAGCCGTGCTATTATAAGAATAGCACGGCCTTTGTTTTAGTTTCATTTTAGCATATTAACGGTTATATGCAAGATGAAAGTTGACACTTTTTACCATTTATGGACAAAACTGGAAATATTTCCAATGTTTTAATAATCCCTCCCCCACCTTAATCC
>JAGGUF010000019.1 GCA_021158595.1 bacterium
GCTTTTATCTCTTTTACAATTTCTTTCAAAATCTTTTGGTTATCAACCTCCTTACCCAATTCCTTTTTAAGGGAGGTAGCCTTGTTTTCCAATTCTTTTGGAAATCGAACAATGTTTGTATTAACTCCTATACCCATTATAGAAGATTTTAGTTTTTTGCCAATTACATTTTCTACTAAAATACCTGCAATCTTTTTCCCATTTACCCAGACATCATTGGGTAGTTTGATAAATGGTTCAAGAGGAAAATTGTTTTTTATTACCCTTCCTACTGCAAATGCTGCTAATATGGTCAAAATCTGCAGATTTTTAAGTTTATCCTGAAGAGATCTTCCAGCGCCTTCAGAATGCGAGGGTAAAATAATAGAGAAATAAAGTCCTCCTTTAGGTGAATACCATTTATTGCCTTTTCTTCCATATCCTTGACTTTGTCTTTCTGAAACCACCACTGTCCAGGGCTTTGCCTTTTTTTCTACCAAATCCTTTGCCTTAAGATTAGTGGATTCAACAACCTTATAGGAAATTATTTTCATGTCGCAGTTAATAAACCACTCTCAAAACCTATCTCTCATTTTCTTTATCGCATCCTGAGCAGCAACAATTAAGGGATAAGAAATAGGAGAGGCGGTCAAAAGAGGATGTGTAGAAATCTGAAGGCTTTGAAGGTCAAAGGCTGACATCTTTTGTTGAATAAGTAGAGAAATAATATTAATTGTTTCTCCAATACTTTCCGGTCCCATAACCTCTCCTCCTAAAAGATAACCCTCTGAACCTGCTAAAAAGATTAATTTAATAAAGATGGACTCAGCGCCAGGCAATTTTCCCGGATGACGATTAACAACCTTTGCCTTTCCTACCACATAATCAAATTTTTCTTTTTTGGCTATTTTTTCAGTCATTCCTGCTGCTCCAAGGCCTAATCCTAAAATAGAGGTGGAAAAGGCTCCAAGGGTTCCTTTATTTTCTTTTAGGTTTTGAATTTTATATAGATTCGAGCCGGCAATTCTGGCTTCATGACAAGCAGTAGAGGCAAGCATTATGGGCACATCTTTTCTGGTAAAAAAATCTTTGGTCTGGGCACAATCCCCAACTGCAAAAATATCACCAATATTTGTCCTTAAATACTCGTCTACCCAAATTCCTCCCCTTTCCACCACTTTAATACCTGCTGTTTTTGCTAATTGGATATTTGGTCTTGCTCCAATAGAAAGAAGAACAAGATCGCAAGGAAGTTTTTCTTTGGTATCCAATCTCACATATTCTACCTTTTTTCTTCCCTCAATCTCTTCTACTACCTTTCCTGTATAGAGTTTTACTCCCTTTTCTTTTAGTTTTTCCTCAACTACCTTGGTAAACTCCTCATCAAAATTAGTTTCTAAACAATGACTTGCTCTTTCCACAATGCTAATATTTTTACCCTTGATCCTACTTATCTCCTCTGCCACCTCAACCCCAATAAAACCTCCTCCTATAATGACAATATTTCTTGCCTCAAGAACGGCTTCTCTTAATTCTTTTAAATAATTCAGGTCTTTTTTAATGACAAAAACTCCTTTTTTATCCACCCCTTTGATGGGAATAAAAACCGGTTCTGAACCTGTAGCCAAAACCAGTTTTTCATATTCTATCTCCTCCCCATTGTCAAATCTTACCTTTTTATTATCAATTAAAATCTCAACCGCCTTTTGGATTAACAGTTTGATATCGTTATCTTCTAATATTTTGTCAGGTAAGATATCATCTTCTGCTGAGTTTAGTCTATTAAAAATATAGGGGATACCACAGGGAATAATCGATTTTTCTCTATCCCGAACCAAAACAATCTCCTTGTCAGGATAATTTTTTCTGGCGGTAAGGGCACAGGTTACTCCTGCAGGACCACCTCCTATAATTAAAATGTCTGTTTTGGCCATGGGTCCTTTTTTATTAATTATAATCTCAAATGATCAGATAACATCAAGAATTAAATTTTAGAACATTTGTCCTAAAATTCAAATAGAATAATTTAAATGTAATTGCCAACCACTTTGGTAACACTCTGATGTTTTCCCTCCCCCTCCTTAATCCTCCCCCTCCCTTTGGGAGAGGGAGGATACAGGTGGGGGAGGGAGAATTCCAATATCCAATATCCAATATCCAATATCCAATGATCAAAACAACAATTCAAACTCAAAGCGCAAAGTTAATTTATTCAAATCCTAATCCTAAATTCTTTATCCCGCACCTTTTGTTAAAGAATAAAAGGTGCGGGATGAAGGATTTCGAATTTTCCTCTCCCTTTAAACATCAATTATTCTTCCTACTCCGTTTTCTATAAAATTCTCTTTATATTCTTCCTTAAATAATGCTCGGCATCTGGCTCCCGAACAATGGCAGGGAGCCACCTTTTTCACCCCTAACTCTCTAAATTCCCTTATAATTCTTTTCAATTCGGCATCGCTGGCACCTGACAAATGAAATCCACCCAGGACCAAATAGACCCTCTCATTAAGAAACTCTTTGGCGGTTTCTATAATTTCTACAATTCCCGGATGGGCACATCCTGTGATTATAACCAATCCTTTTTCGGTGAGTACAACCAAAGATTGTTCTTTTAAACTTCCCAGGGCTCCGGTTGAATATATTCCATCAAAAATATTTGCCGGCGTAGAAAAAGCGGTAGGGTAATATATCTTGGCTGAGTTTCCATTTGCTTTTAAAAAACCTTGAAGTCCTCCAACATGATCATTATGATTGTGAGATAAAAATACAATTTCAATCTGTTTGGGATCAATCTCTAACTTCTCCATATTAGAAAGCAATGTCACGCTATCAGCACCAGTATCAAATAAAATATTTCGCTCAAACCCATCTCCTCCAAATCTACATCGAATATAACAGGAAAAACCCCAGCCGGTTTGAAGTTGTGGATTAAAAGGATAGTTATCGTAAACTGTAATTAACCTTATCTTTGGCATTTATGTGAAACTCCCATTTAACCTCTCTTGAATAATTTATATTTTATCAAAAATAGAAGAAAGAAATCAAATATTTCCTTCCACCCTAATTCCCTTTTTTAAGGGGGAGGAATACAAGGAGGGGGTTAGTGGAGGAAGAAAATTCCTATCCCCCACCTTAGTCCTCCCCCTTCCCAAAGGGAAGGGGGAGGATTGGGGGAGGGAATTCTTTTTCTATGATCTCCTTCAGAATTATGAGTTGACATTACTTTTAAAATTTTTTAATTTATAAAATATGGAAGAAAAGGTTAACTTAATCTTTCATTTTAAGAACCACCTCTTGCCGAAGGAGGGGTTGGATTAGTATTAATTTAATTTTTTAAAAAAATTCATCTCCAGCCTCTCCTTACTGCGAGAGGTTTTTTTATGAAAAAGATAGTGCCAAAAATTTTAAAAGGATTCAGAGACTATCTGCCTGAAAAAATGATTCAGAGAGAAAGAATAATTGATATTGTAAAAAACATTTACAAAAGATTTGGATATGAACCATTAGAAACCCCAGCCTTAGAATATGCCCAAACCCTTTTAGGTAAATATGGGGATGAAGGAGAGAAACTGGTCTATCGATTTAAGGACTATGGAAACAGAGAGGTGGCTTTGCGTTATGACTTAACCGTTCCCTTAGCCAGAGTAATCTCAATGTATCCTAATCTTCCTTTCCCTTTTAAGGTATATCAGGTATCTCCCGTCTGGCGAGCGGAAAAGCCCCAAAAGGGAAGATTTAGAGAATTCATCCAGTGTGATTTAGATATTATTGGAAGTTCCTCTATGATAGCAGATGCAGAAATCATACAGATAATCTATAAGGTAATGAACGCCTTAAACCTTGATCAATTTGTAATTCAGATAAATAATCGCAAGATATTAGATGGATTAATCTCTTATCTTAAAATAAAACAAGAAAAATCTCTAAGTATATTTAGAACCTTAGACAAATTAGAGAAAATCGGCATTCAGAGGGTAAAAGAAGAGTTATCAAAACAAAAAATTGAGAAAAAAAAGGTGGAAAAAATTTTAGAGTTTATCAAAATTCAGGGGAAAAACCAACAGATCTTAAATAAGGCAAAGAAATTACTCCAAAAAAGTCTTAAATCTCAAGAAGGAATAAAAGAATTAGAATCAATCCTAAACTATGCCAGGGTGTTAGAAATTCCTGAGAAAAACCTTAAAATCAATTTCTCTATTGTCCGAGGACTTGATTATTACACCGGTTCTGTCTTTGAGACAACGCTTTTAGATTGTTCTGATGTAGGAAGTGTATTCAGTGGAGGACGTTATGACAATCTTATAGGAATGTTTTTAGAAAAAAACATCCCAGCCGTAGGAGGTAGTTTGGGTATAGACAGAATTCTTTCTGCGATGGAAACATTAAAAATGCTACCAGAAAAAAAGAGTACCACTAAGGTATTAGTGACTATTTTTGATAAATCTACTGAAGTCTTCTCTCTAAAACTTGCCCAACAATTAAGAGATCTGAAAATAAATACAGAGATCTATTTAGGAAAAGGCAATCTGAGCAAGCAATTTAAATATGCCGACAAAAAGAAGATACCTTTTGTAGTTATAATAGGACCGAAAGAAATTGAAAGAAAAGAAATTACAATTAAAGAACTAAAATCAGGCAAAGAGAAAAAAATTAAAA
>JAGGUF010000030.1 GCA_021158595.1 bacterium
GAAGATAAGCGGGAAAAGGGGAGGAGTTAATCCCTCCCCCACCTATATTCTCCCCCTCCCTCTGGGAGGGGGAGGATATAGGTGGGGGAGGGAATTCCTTTAAATGCTAAAATGTTTAAATGTTCTATGATGGGGTGAGATTACTGCCAAATTCAGTTTATTTTTCATAAAAATCTCATCCCCTACCTCTTTTATATCCCCTGGAGTTACCTTTTCAATCTCTTTAATTTTTTCTTCAGGAGTTAAAATTTTATTTTCTAAAAGTTCTTGAGAACCATAAAATGAAGCAATATTCTCACTCTCCTCCAAAGATAGCCTTAACCTTCCCTTAAGATACTCTTTTGCCCTTTCTACCTCTTTTTTACTCAAGTCCTTCTCTTTTATTTTTTTGTATTCTTCTAAAATTAGAGAAACAACCTCATTGATTTTTTTATGATCCACTCCTGCATAACTGACAAGATATCCTGTGTCCGGATTAACCTCACTGTGGGTAGAAATATAATAGGCTAATCCTCTTTTCTCTCTTATTTCTTGAAAAAGACGAGAGGACATATTGCCACCTAATAGTGTTGCCATCACACTTAAGATATAACGTGCCCTGTGAAACATATTAAATGTTCTCACTCCTAAAGCCAAATGGGTTTGTTCGGTATCTTTCTTGCAAAAAAGGGTATTAGGCTTTATTTGCTTCTCTTTTACCCTCTTTTTCTTTTTAGGCTCTCCTTTTCTGACATCAGAAAAATATCTTTCAATAAGAGAAGTTGCCTTATGAGGCTGAATTTTTCCTGCCACTGTAACTACTACATTTTTGGCTACATAATGCTCTTTTGTATATTTTATCAAATCCTCTCTTTTAACGCTCAAAACTGCTTTTTTTGTTCCCACAATATTCCAACCTGCAGGTTGATCTCCGTAAAGAAGTTCCTCAAAAAGATCCTCAATGTAATGGGTGGGAGTATCTTCCAGCATTTTCATTTCTTCAAGTATTACCCCTCTTTCTCTCTCAATCTCTTCTTCCTTGAAAACAGAATGAAGAAAAATATCAGAAACAATATCTACACCCAAATTAAAATGAGAGAAATCCAGTTTCACAAAATAACCAGTGTAATCTTTACTAGTGAAGGCATTAAAAATCCCCCCTACCCTATCAATCTCTTTGGAAATATCAAAGGGACAAGGCCTTTTCTCTGTTCCCTTAAAACACATATGCTCAAGAAAATGAGAGATTCCATTTTTCTCTTTGGTTTCATATTTCGTTCCTGCTCTTACCAATACCAAAATTACTGTGCTTCTGGTATTTCTCAAGGGAATAGTAACAAGTCTAAGCCCATTTTTAAAATGAATCTTTTTAAACATAATAAGTGAAACCTCTCTCTTACCTAATTCAAATCTCAAATCTCAAAAGTCAAATCTCAAAAGTCAAATCTCAAATCCAAATCTTAAAATCTCAAAACAACATTTAAGCGCAAAACTCAAAACGCAAAGCGCAAAGCTACAGCGTAAAACTAAAAAGAGATTTCGCTTTACGCTTTAAGTTGTAGTTTTGCGTTTTGAGTTTTGCGCTAAACTGGTTTGGATTTTGGTCATTCGGATTTGTTTCGGATTTCGAATTTCGGTTTTTTTTCTTTCTTTGGGAGGGAGAGGACTAAGGTGGGGGTGGGATATTTAATCTTCTAATTTTTTTGTCAGGTAATTTACCAATTCATCTATCTTTACTCTTTCTTGTTTCATTGTGTCTCGGTCACGGACTGTCAAGTCATTTTGTTTTAAACTCTCAAAATCTATGGTAAGACAAAAAGGAGTGCCAATTTCATCCTCTCGGCGATACCTTCTACCAATTGAGTCTTTCTCGTCATACTGACAGACAAAATGGGATCTTAATAAATCAAAAACCTTCCTTGCCTTCTGAACAATTTCTCTTTTATTTTTTACCAAAGGCAGAACAGCAACCTTAATAGGGGAAATTCTTTTATTTAGTCTTAAAAGAATCTCCACTTCTTTTTTTGCTTGAGTGGTTTTTGTCCTTCCTCCCTTTACTTCTTCATAGGCTTCACATAACAAAGCCAAAAACAATCTCTCAATACCTAAGGTGGGTTCAATCACATAAGGAAAATACTTTTTCTTCTCCTTTTCCTCAAAATATCTTAGATCCCTTTTTGAAAACTGAGAATGTCTTTTTAAATCATAATCTGTCCTATTAGCCACTCCGGCTATTTCATCCCAACCAAAAGGAAATCTATAATAAATATCAACTGTTCTTTTCGAATAATGAGCCATCTCTTCTTTTGCAATCTCTACCTCTTTAAGATTTTCTTCTTTTAATCCCAAATATATGAGAAATTTCTTCCATTCTCTTACCCAATAATCAAACATTCTCTCGTCTTCATTTGGTTTTACAAAATACTCTATCTCTGCAATTTCAAATTCTCGAGAGCGAAAAATATAATCTCCAAAGGTAATCTCATTTCTGAAACATTTTCCTATTTGAGCGATGCCAAAGGGTAACCTTTTTCTTGAGGTCTCTAAAACATTTCTAAAATTGACAAACATTCCCTGGGCTGTCTCCGGTCTCAAATAAGCGATATGAGACTCATCCTCTACCGGACCTACAAATGTCTTAAACATTGTATTAAACATTCTTTCCTTTGTCCATTCTTTATTTCCGCATACCGGACACTGGTTTTTTTCTTTTGCCTTGCCTTGCCCTATCAACTTCCCTTCTCTTAAATGGTCAGCACGGAAACGGGAATGACATCTTTTGCATTCAACTAAGGGATCGGTAAATCTTTTTAAATGACCTGATGCCTCCCACACCTTTGGACTCATTATAATTGAAGACTCAATTAAAACAACATCCTCTCTTTCTTGAACAAATCTTTTGATCCATTCTCTTTTGATATTATTTTTCATCAAAGAACCTAAAGGGCCGAAATCCCAAAAGCCACCTATTCCTCCATAGATCTCTGAAGAAGGAAACACAAAGCCCCGGCGTTTACAAAGAGAAATAATTTTGTCCATCTTATTCATATTTATAGTGTGCTATTCAACCACTTTGGTAATAAACTTCCTCCCTTAATCCTCTTTAGGCGTGGAGCCTGAAACTAATCCCTCCCTCACCTGCATCCTTCCCTTTTAACTCCAAAGTGTAGAAATCCCAAATTCCCTCCCCCTCCTTAATCCTCCCCCTCCCTCTGGGAGGGGGAGGATATAGGTGGGGGAGGGATTTCACGCTCCACGCTTTCCGCTTCACGCTTTGAGATTTGTTTTGTTTCGGTCATTGGAATTTGGAATTTATAGTAGAATATTTAAATTATATCATTATTAGAGAAAAAACAAAAAACCTCTTCGAGAAGAAACCAAATTTGGTTGAATTTTTCGACACCTGGCGAAAAACTACCTTTTCTCTTCCTCTCCTAATGGCTTTATTATTTCAGTTGCCTTTTGGGAATATTCCTGGGCTTTTGTTTTGTTTCCTAAAAAATTTTCCACCTCGCTTAATTTTTCATAAATTTTTGAAAAATTTTCTAACACTGGCAAAGAAAATTCCTCCTCTTTTATTCCCAGTTGTTTAGCAAAGCCCCTTCTTTGTCCCTTAAAATAATTTATTGAAAGATCATCAATATGAGAAACGCCCTCCATTAATACCTCTCTTGCCTTCCTGAGATTGCCTTTTGTCAAATAGGCATCAGCCAGGTCTTGCCAAATATCCATAGAATAAGGACTTAAGGTTACTCCTTTTCTAAATGCATCAATTGCCTTTTTTATCTCTTTTTGTTTCAAAAGAGATCTTCCTAAAAGTTGGTATAAAGAAGCATCAATTTTATTTAAAGATAAACCCCTTTCAGCCAAATCTTGGGCTTTTGAGTAGTTCCCTATCACAAAGTTTGAAATCCCTTCCTCCAGATAGATTTCCGGATCTGGTAAAATACTTCTGGCTGTTTGAAATTTTGAGATTGCCTCTTTTTGTCTTCCCTTTTTCTTTAAATCCTCTCCCTTTGGGAAATTGATTCCCTTCAAGAAAAATCCAAAAGAGAAGACAAGAAAAATGAAGATAAGAACAATTTTCACTACTTTCTCAAATATACAGAATGGCTTCTTATGAGAGATACTTGTCTTTTCTTTTTTTCTTAAAAATCCCCACAAAAGCGCCAAGAAGATAAAAAGATAAAGAAGATTGGCTCGAAAATGACAATCCATCTCAACCCCGTTATGAACCATTGGGCCTAAAAGAGAGAGAAATAAAAAAAATCCTGGCAAATACCTTTTATCTCTTCTGGCTTTTTTAAAACAAAACATCCCTAAAAGCAAAACTGAAAAAATAAAGATATAAAAACTTAAGGCTCCAAAAATACCTGTTTCTCCTAAAATCTCAATATAATAATTATGAGGATATTTGGTATAAGCCAAAGGGGCATACTGATATTGAGGATAAGCATCCTTATAAGAACCTAAACCATAACCAGTCAAGGGTCTATCCTTTGCCATCAAAAAAGCCCCTTCCCAAAACTTCCATCTCAAAAATATAGTGGAAGGTACAGGCATTCCTTCTGTTTTTTTAAAGGAGCGAAGAGCAAACAGAGAAAACTTGCCCTCTTTTAAAGAAACAAAAAGGGTAACAAAAATAAAGGTAAGAACTATCAAGGCAGCAATTTTTCGAAAAAAATCCTTTTTATTGGGTTTGTATTTATAAAGAAAATAGAAAAGAAAAAACAAGGGTAGGATAAAACTTAAAAAGGCTCCGCGAGAGTTTGCCAAGATAAAGGCAGTTAAAATCAAACTTGTTCCTAAAAGAAAAATCAATATTTTATTGACTTCCCTTTCTCGAAAGAAAAGAAAAAATGCCAGGGGCAAAACAAACAAAAGCCAACCAGCAAAGGCATTGGGCTGATAAAAGAAACTCATTACCCTTGGATAGTTTGCCACCTCATACACATAAAGACCATACAAAGAGAGAATAAGACCCAAGAGGAAAAATACATTAAAAATTAAAGGAAGATAGTTTTTAAGATCATCAAAGAAGGCAATAATTAAAGCAAACAAAGAATAAAGCAAAAACTCAAAAAAAATAACCCAACTAAGATAGGGAGTTTTTGAGAAAAAATTTAAAACAAAAAGAGATAAGAGAAAAATTAGCAAAGAGAAAAAAGAAAGGTATAAGGTGCTATTCTCTTTTTGTTCTTTTATTCCAGATAAATACCGAACATTTAAAAATACTGCTCCTGAAATCACTCCTACAAAATACAATAATGCCAAAAGAATATCATTGTTTCCTCCTTTAAAAAAAGGAGACAGAGCCAAAAGCAAAAGCAAAATTCCAATAAAAATTTTCTCTTTAATTGTTGTCATTGGTAAAGCGTGGAGCGTGGAATTAACCCCTCCCCCTCCTTAATCCTCCCCCTCCCTTTGGGAGGGGGAGGATATAGGTGGGGGAGGGCATTTTGAACATTTGGATTTTGGTCATTCGGATTTGTTTCGGATTTCGAATTTCGGATTTTTCTCCTTTCTTTGGGAGAGGAAGGATACAGGTGGGGGAGGGAGAAGAATCCAAAAAATCCTTTCTAAGAAAGAGAGGGAGAACTGAGAAGTAAAAAGGGAAGGTTTAAGAAGGCAAAAGAACTACTGACCTGGAGTGGGAGAAGGATTGTCTTGCCAGTCCTCAGCAGAATCAGTGTCCCAACCAGGGGCTTTGCGTTCAAGGGAGCAGCCACTATTTTCTACACCACATTTAGGAAGGTCAAACACAGTTGTATCACTTCCATAACTTATTCCATCAACAGGATTACCTTTTGAATCTTTTAAAATCAGTCTATCGCCAGTATTGGAAAGACCATCTCCTATTTTAATACCTAAAGCAATTTTAATTATTTCATCGTTATTTCCGATACCCCAATAATCCCAGGTATCAGAGTTATCAGTAATTACGGCAAACTTACCAGGATCTAAAATTAAATCACTGTTGCTTAAAGTTCTTTCAATACCTGAATTATCAGTAATTTTCCAATCTTTTAAATTTATTGGATTTGGGGTTGGGTTATATAACTCTATCCATTCATTATACCCTTCCTTACCTTTATATCCTCCACACTCCTCCTTACTGCACACATCATAATAGACCTCATTGATTACAAGATGCGCCGGGATGTATTTGATTTCAAGATAGGGGTGATTGAGTGAGTTTTCACGCGCACGGAACATTACTTGAAAATTACCGTTGTTTCCTTCTAAAGGATCTCTCAGAAGCCACCCATAATTAGGCACATCACCATTAACAAACAACTGAACATCAGAAGTCACATCAAATGACTTCCAGCCGCCATCATCATCGTTAGCTATAATAATGCTATCAGAGGGATTGGGATCAAAATTTCCTCCTTCCCAGAGATGTTGAGAATCGCTATTATTCCAGGTCACCTCATATTCCTTCCAATCTTTAGTAATCCGATGAATATCTATTGGTTCATTATGAGTCCCGAATGGAATTTGATCATTAGGAGCAAATA
>JAGGUF010000053.1 GCA_021158595.1 bacterium
CTTTGCAAAAATCTTACGATCGTAGAATTTTTGCAAAACTTCTCTTCTTCCCCCAATCCTCCCTTCTTTAGTCCCTCCTCCCTCTGGGAGGGAGAGGATTGAAGGAAGAAGGGAGAGGGAGGATAATTGAGGAGATCTTTCCCAATCCTCTCTCCTCTTGGGAGGGAGGAAAGGAAATCTCTTTTTATCCTTGCCCAAATATTTTACATTGTTATAACTCCTCTTGGGAGAGAGGAAAGGAGCCCTACCCAATCCTCCTCCTCCCTTCGGGAGGGGGAGGATATAGGTGGGGGAGGGGAAAGTAAATTTTTTTAATATCTTCTAAAATGAAAAAAAGAAATATCTTTGAAAATCTTTATAAACAACTAAAGCAAAAATATGGCTCTCCTAAGGGGCAGTGGAAACTCTGGTGCAAAAGACCAAAGACAGAAAAAGAGAGAGAAGAGGTAATTATTGAGGCCATTTTGACCCAAAGAGCAAATTGGAAAAATGTGGAATTGGCTTTTGAGAATCTAAAGAAAGCGAGAGTGGATAGTTTAAAGGATATTTATGAGAAGGGAGAGGAAAGAGTGGCTCCTTTAATTAAAGCCTCAGGTTTTTATAAGGCAAAGGCCAGTTATTTGTTTCATTTGAGTGAATTTATTTTAAAAAACTATGGAAGTCTGAAAGAGATGAGAAAAGAGAAATTGGAGGTGTTAAGAGAAAAATTGTTGAAATTAAAAGGCATAGGATATGAGACAGCAGACTCTATCTTGCTTTATGCCTTAGAGAAGCCTATTTTTGTTATTGATGAATATACCCGGCGACTGGTAAAAAGATATAATTTGAGCAAAGATCTCTCCTATCATTTTTTGCAGGAATTATTTGAGAAAAATCTGAAAAGAGATTTTAGATTATATCAAGATTTTCATGCTCTAATTGTCATTGAGGGAAAGAACAGAAACCTTTAATCTACTATCTAACCAATCCAGTAAGGAGATAAAAAATAGATCCTCCTCCACTTTATCCTCCCCCTCCCAAGGGGAGGGGGAGGAGATTGAGGAGAGCTCCTCCCCCACCTTAATCTTCCCCCTCCCAGGGGGAGGAGATTGAGGGGGGAGGTAATCCCCTCCTTCTTCTAAGGAGGAGAATAACTGAGGGGCTCCTCTCCAAATCCTCCCCCTCCCTCTGGGAGGGGGAGGATATAGGTGGGGGAGGGAGATAATAACAATCAAACCCTTACCAAATTGGTTAACAATTACAATTTAGGAAATGGAGGTCAGAGGTGGAAGAGAGAAAAGTTTCACCCTCCCTCCCCTTGTCCCTTTTTGGACGATCGTCCAAAAAGGGACAAGGGGAGGGTTTTATGGTTCGGGCTTAGTGATAGCAGATGCCTTGAGTCTCTTCTCTTGTGAACAATTTTAGCCATCTTTCAAACTTCTTGACCTTGTCCCTTCCTATTTTAGAGAGTTCTTTCTTGATTTCAGAGATAGATTTTTCTTTTGGAGATGATTTTGAGAAAAACTTATCAGCAAAACAAATAATTTTTTCTTCCAGACTAATGGGAACCATATCTCTTTTGGGAAGGGGAAGTTTTTTTCTTTCTATTTCCTCTTTGGTAATCCCTACTCCAATATGTCTCTCACAGACCAGAGCATGTTTAGGAAGCCCTTCCTTTTCTAAAATTTCTCTTCCCAAATATCCATGGCAAATATAAGGCTTATTACCATAGCATCCAAGGGAAGGAGCATAGGTCTTAAATATCCCAATATCGTGAAGCATAGCCGCCTCTTTGATAAATTTTAAATCTATATGAGGATCTTTAAGTTTTTTTGCGATTTCAAGAGCCTTATTGGCAACCTGAGTAGAATGTCTTATCAAAAGATTGTAGGCTTTTGTGTTTGGATGATAATATTTCTGAATAATCTTTAGGGGTTCCATAGTCTGATTTGGAGTTTTATCAATTGGGGTTTATACTGGGAAGAAAGGATTTCCTCCCCCACCTTAGTCCTCCCCCTTCCCAAAGGGAAGGGGGAGGATTTAGGGAGGGGATCTCCACCTACTCCTCCCCCTCCCTCTGGGGGCTAAGGTGGGGGAGGAAGGAGGTAATCCCTTCCCTCTCGAATTGGTTATAATAACACTTATAACCTTATTTCTCAATTTTTATGACTCTTCCTCAATTGGCAAAACTTGCTCTTGAGACCTATATTAAGGAAGGAAAAATGATTTTACCCCCTCCTGGACTACCAGAAAGATTTTTGCAAGAGAAAAGAGGAACCTTTGTTACCCTTGAAAGGAAGGGGCAGTTGCGAGGCTGTATTGGCACCTATCTTCCTACAAAAGAGAATATCGCCTTGGAGGTAATTTCAAATGCCATTGCTGCCGGAACTAAAGACTGGCGATTTGGACCTGTAAAAGAAGAGGAACTTCCCTTTCTCTCTTATACTGTTTATATTTTACAAAAGCCAGAAAGGGTTTTTTCTTTAAAAGAACTTGATCCAAAAAGATACGGGATTATTGTAAAAAGTGGTTTTAAAACTGGCCTTTTATTGCCAGAACTTGAGGGAGTAGATACAATTGAAAAGCAGATTGCTATTGCTTGTCAGAAGGCAGGTATAGATCCTGCTTTAGAGGAAATAGAAATTTGGAAATTTAAAGTAGAGAAGTTTCAATAATTATTATCCCTGTCCACCTTGCTTTCCTCGCTTTTCCCAACTCTCCTCTTTTTCCCAATCCTCCCCCTCCCTCTGGGAGGGGAGGATTAAGGAGGGGTAGGTCAGAAGAAAATAAATCTTATGTACATTGTTGATGTTATTCCTCTAAAAAGGATCCCACTTCCTTCTCCTCAGGTCTTGAGTTATTTTACCTCCCATTTATTGGAGCAGGGCTCTTTGGTTTTGGTTTCCTTAAGGAAAAAAAAGGTGCCAGCAATTGTTCTTTCTAAAAGTAAGGTAAGTGCTAAAAAGATAGAGATAAAAAGAGCAGAATATCAATTAAAGCCGATCTTAAAGGTAATTCAAAAAAAGCCGGTCCTTCCCTTGTATGAAATTGAGTTAGCAGAATGGATTTCAAACTCTTATTGGTCTCCCTTGGCAAAGGTCTTTTCACTTTTTTTTCCAAATCCTCTTTTTAAAAAAATAATAAACAATTCTTTAGATCGATATCAGGAAAGACCCTTAAAGAAACAAAAAGATAAAATTTCTAAGAAACTGATTATCTGCCAATCAGAGTTTTTGCCTGAAGAAGAGATTAAGAGAAAACTCCAAGAAAAAAGACAGGTTCTTTTTTTAATACCTGAAGAGAGCAAAAAGGAATTCTGGATGAAAAGAATTTATCAAATCACTCCGGAGACCTGTTTCTTTTCCAATAGTTTACCTTCAAGAAAATACCTGGAAGGTTTTGAGAAAATTAAAAATGGTCAAATAAAAGTAATTGTGGGAACCAGATCTGCTCTTTTTGCTCCCTTTAAAGATCTTGGTCTTATCATCTTATTGGAAGAGGAGAATAAAAATTACAAACAGGATCGGGAGCCAAGATATAATGCCAAACAGGTTTCTGAAAAACTGGCAGAGTTTTGGCAGGCGGATCTTGTTTTTCTTTCTTCTTTCCCTTCAGTAGAGTCTTACTGGTTAGCAAAAAATAAAAGATATAACCTAATTAACAAAAAAGTAGATTTTCATCCTTCAGAATCTATAGGAATAGATATGAGAAAAATAAAGCCCTGGCGACTCATTTCTCCTTCATTAATTAAAGAGATTAAAAAAACACTTTCAGAGAGGGCTAAAATTATTTTATTCTTAAACAGAAAGGGAAGTGGCACTTCTGTTTTGTGCCAAGATTGTGGATGGGTCAAAAAGTGCGCTTATTGTGAGATGCCAATGACATATCACTTCAAAGAAAGAAAAATGATCTGTCATCACTGTGGATATAAAGCGGAGATACCAGAGCAATGTGAGAAATGTAAAAGTTGGAGATTGATTAGTTTGGGAATAGGAATAGAAAAGGCAGAGAGGGAATTGAGAAGGGAATTACCAGAAGTTAAGATTTTAAGATTAGACAAAGAGATAGCCTCTAAGGTTTCAGAGCAAAAGAAGATCCTAAAGGAGTTTTCTGAAAGTGGTGATATCTTAATTACAACCTCAATCTTGTTTCAGTATTTACCCTTTCCTTATCATTTACCTTCTGTTGGTTTGGCAGGACTTATCTCTATTGACTCTTTACTCTCTTTGCCTGATTTTAGAGCGGAAGAGGAGGGCGCAAGGATAATTCAGAAATTGCTTTCCCTTCATCCTAAAAGATTTGTTTTTCAGACCTTTTTTCCTCATTCAAAATCATTTTTATACCTTACAAAGGGATATGATTCCTTTTTTCAAGAGGTATTAAGAGAAAGAGAAGCGTTTTTTTATCCTCCCTTTTCTAAACTAATAAAACTGACCTTTTCTCATAAGGATCAAGAAAAAGCAGAGAATGAGGCTCGTCTTTTAAAGGAGAAACTTCTATTATCCAAATCTCAAGGTTTTATGGCTCAACCTAAGGTTTCCCTCTTAGGTCCTGCTCCAGGATTTGTTCCTAAATTTAAAGGAAAATATGTGTGGAATATACTTATAAAATTACCTGTTGATAACTATAGGTCTTTAATAAGAGTCTTATTAACTGAAGTTCCACCTAACTGGAAGGTAGATATTGATCCTGTAAGTATCCTGTAATGCTGATTCCTCCCCCACCTCTTTCCTCCACCTCCCTTCTTTCACCACTGAAGTAAGAAGTAAGAAGTAAGAAGTAAGGAACTCCCCCACCTATATCCTCCCCCTCCCAGAGGGAGGGGGAGGATTTAGGTGGGGGAGGGATACACTCCACACTGAAAATAAATTCAGTCTTACCGCCCTAACTTATTTTGAAGATGCTAAAAAAGCGAGTAGGGTGAAAAGTAAATCTACCTTAAGTGATTGAAAATCATATTAATTTATGAAATAATAAAAAATAACTTAAATCTATCTACATATGCCTTTACCAAAATTTCTAAAGCCATTTTTACCATCTTATGATATTTCTAAAATGGATTTAAGGAACCCTTACGATAAAAAGCTGATTATCGAGGCAGTTTTAAATCAGGGAACAATGAAAGAGATAAAATGGCTTTTCAAAACCTATAGTTTCAGGGAAATTAAAAATGTTTTGAAAAATCCAAGAAGAGGCTGCTGGGATGCTAAAGTGCTTAATTTTTGGACAAAATTTTTTGGAATAAAGCTGCATCCAGTAGTTTATGAGATGGCAATTTTGGATTTAAATCCCAGATTAGAAAAATGGAAAAAATGGTTTCGTTTTATTAAAAAAAGAGCCTCAAAAGAAACCCTTCAAAGGTGGCGAGAATTAGGTCTTATTAAATAAGTTGTACTATCCAACCACTTTGGTAATGCTCTAATATTCTCCTCCCCCACCTCTTTTCTCCACCTCCCTTCTTTCACCACTGAAGTAAGAAGTAAGGAACTCCCCCACCTATATCCTCCCCCTCCCAAAGGGAGGGGGAGGACTAAGGTGGGGGAGGGATACACTCCACCACTCCATAATTCCTACTTCCTAATTCAGTGGTGAGAGAAGAAAAAGCCTCAATCAAGTTTAATAAAAAAATAACTTCTCTTTTGATGCGATAAATTTAATCCTAAA
>JAGGUF010000009.1 GCA_021158595.1 bacterium
AACATCTTATCTATCATCTCTCTGAGAACTGGTTCCGGTCTTACTCCAATAAATCCGCTAACTGGCTTTCCGTTTTTAAACAAAACAACTGTAGGAATCTGGTCAATCCCAAATCTTTGAGCAACTTCAGGGGCATCATCCACATTGACCTTAGCCAAAATGAATTTATCCTCGTATTCTCGGGCTAACTTTTCTAAAATCGGCGATAATACATTACATGGCCCACACCAGGTTGCCCAAAAATCAACCAAAACTGGCTTTTGGGCTTCTTGAATTTCTTTGTCAAAATTTAAATCAGTTAAAGTTATCTCTCCCATAAACAATATTTATAATGATTTAATTTATAATGATTTATTTACTTTTGACTATCTCTTTTAGTAAAAACTCAATTGTCCTTTTCTTTCTTAAGTTAATAGACCTTAAACAAGAAGTTAAATTCTCTTTAAAATACAACTCCATCACTTTTTTTAAAGCAGCATTAATAGCATAGAATTGCTCGCTCACCTTTCTGCAATTTTCATTCTTTTCTATAAGTTTTGCTAAACCATCAATCTGGCCCTTAATAATATTTAGACGCTTTATTAATTTATTATTTTTCATCTGTTTTTCTGTATATTTAATTTTTAATTAGGCTATCTCAACTGAAAAGTATATACCCCCGGTGGGTATCTTGTCAAGCGTCTGACTCTTTTTTGGCTGAGTGAACTTCTTACCAAATCTAATTCATAAATCACGAAAGAAAAGATCTCAACAGAGGAAAAACAAGAGGCGACTTCACCCCCGCCTGCTGATTTTCCAGATGACGATTTTTGAAGTTTGAAATAGATAGATTCACTTAAATCCTGAGTTTCTATTAAAACAAATAGGAGAACTTTACAACCCTTTATGTTTTAAAATCATTTTCCTTCTGTCCTCTATTTACTTTTAAGTAGTTTTATAAAATCCTTTAAGGTTAGCCCTGATTGTTTAACAATATGCCTTAGTGTCCCCTTCTTTAAATCTTTATTATGCCAAGGAATTACAATACCAATATTTCCTTTTACATAAATTCTATGACTTCCTTTTTGGCGAACAAAAGAAAAACCCGCCTTTTCCAAAACCTTGACTACTTCTTTTGGTTTCAAGGCGGGTAATTTACTCATATAGGTACATTAAACTTTTATTTGAATAGGAGCAACAATCACCCCTTTTTCTTCTTTTATTATTCCTTCTTTTCTCTTTCGCATTATCTCCAAATACAAACTGGCTGCTTCCTTAATATTTTTTAGTGCTTCCTCAAAGGTATCTCCTTCAGAAATACAACCGGGTAAAGAAGGAATGGTGACAGTATAGCCACCTGTCTCTTTGTCTGGTTCAAAAATAGCAGTATATTGATAAATTTTTTTCTTTATACTCTTTCTCATATATTTTTATCTTATTAAAAGTGAGGTTAAAAGTCAATAAAAATTGCTCCAAATGGGTATTTTGAGTGAACTCCGGATAAAAAATCACTTCAAACTTTCACTACTATCTTACAATCTAATCCATAAATCACGAAAGAAAAGATCTTAACAGAGGAAAAACAAGAGGCGACTTCACCCCCGCCTGCTGATTTATCAGTTTTTAAAATTTCTTTCTTTGGATTTGTGGAGTAGGTTTGGTAAAAAACATCAAAGGTTTGTAATAATTTCCTATCTGGAACACTACACCAAAACCGCCTAAATAGGCGGTTTTGATATAGTGCTCTGCGGGTAGAATTCAAATATACCCCAGATCTAACAGGCTCTCGCGCTACCATTGCGCTACCGCGGAATAACAAATCATATATCATTTAGTATTCTTTCAATTTCTTTGCTTTTTTGTGTTCCTTTATTTTCTCAATGGCTCTTTGTTGAATCTGGCGAACCCTTTCTCGGGTTACGTTAAAGATCCTACCCACTTCCTCTAATGTGTGAGGAACCTCTCCATCAAGGCCAAATCTCATCTTTAAAATCTTCTGTTCTCGAGGAGTAAGATCTTGAAGAATTTCTCTAATCTGATCCCTTAAAATGGAAAGTCTTGCTATGTCAGTGGGTGCCACTGCTTTTTTATCTTCAATAAATTGTTCAAGCACTCCCTCTTTCTCTTCATCTCCTATCGGTTGTTCTAAAGAAATAGTTCCTTGGGAAATTTGCTCAAAGTTTTTTATTTTCTCCACATCTTCAGACATCTCAGCAGCGATTTCTTCAGCCATTGGTTCTCGACCAAGTTCCTGAAGAAGTTCTCTTTTGGCTCGATTGTATTTGGAGAGGGCCTCCACAATGTGAACAGGCAATCTTACAGTTCGAGATTGATCAGCAATAGCCCTCGTAATTGCCTGACGAATCCACCAAGTGGCATAAGTAGAAAATCTAAATCCCTTCCGCCAGTCATATTTTTCTACTGCCTTAAAAAGGCCTAAATTACCTTCCTGGATTAAATCAAGCAATGTCAAATGAGGAGTTTTGCCAAAATACTTTTTGGCAATAGAAATAACCAGTCGTAGATTGGACTGAATAAGTTTTTTCTTAGCCTTTTTATCTCCTTTCTCTATTCTTCGAGCCAGTTCCTTTTCTTCTTTTAAACTTAAAAGAGGGTATTTCCCGATTTCTCTCAGATATTTTTGAACCAAGTCTGTTTCAGGAAGATTCTCAGAAGCAATTCCCATTTCTTCTTCAAAAGAAAAAGAATCTTTAACCTGAATACCCTCTCTCTCAAGCGTTTGATATATTTCCTCAAGTCCTGCTATGTCTTCTTCAGCCCGAGGAAAAAATTTTAAAATCTCTTGGAAAGTGACAAAACCCCGAGGTTTACCTCGTTCAATTAATTCCTTTATTGCTCTTTGTCTTAAATCAAGCCTTGAAGTGGTCACTCTCTTGCTTGTCTTTTCTCTCTTCTTTTTTTTAACTTCTTTCTTTGCTTTAGACTTAGTAATAGAAGTTTTTTTTCTTCCTTTCTTCTGTTTTGTTTGTTTTTTCTTTTTTTTGTTTTTTTTCTTTTTCATATATTTATAAAATGTAATCGCCAACCATCTTTAGCATCCTGAAGATTGTCTGAAGTGTAGAGGGGAAAGTCCCTCCCCCTCCCAATGGGAGGGGGAGGGATTTTGAATTTAGGATTTAATACGCTTTACGTTGTAGTTTTACGCTTTGCGCTTGAATTTTAGATTGTCATTTTGAGCATTCCCCTTCCAGAGGGAGGAATGTACTATTGATTAATAAACCTCAATAATCTGTTTAGTTTCTTTAAAAGATGAGAAATCTTTTTTTTGTTACCGGCTGCTTCGGCTTCCTTTAACTCCTCTTCGATTTTCTTTATCTCCTCTTGACTTGAAATTTTTTGAAGTTGAGAAAGACAAAACTCTATTTCTTCTTCTACCTTAATCTCTCCCTCATTCTTTTCTACCTCAAACTGAAGTTCAAGTTCAGAGATAAACTGGTTTAACTCAGAAGGAACTCTTTTCCCTTCTTGAAGGGTTTTGAATAACATCTCACCCTCTGGAAAGGAAAATGTAGGTGTTTCTTTGATTTTTTTAAAATACTGAGGAAATTTCAAGAGAAGCATCAAAAGCCGTTCTTCGATCTGTCTCCGCCAAGACTTCTTTTTCTCAGGCGTATCTGATGAATTCTCCTCTTTCTCACCTATTTGTTCTTGAGTATTTGTAATCTTTGTCAGTTGGTCCCAAATTGTATCTTCTCTAATCTTAAATCTTTTAGCAAGTTCTGCCACCCAATGAGCCTGTTCAATTTTATTTTGAATTCTGGAAATAAAGGGCAAAAGAATTTCCGAGATCTTTTTCTTGCCTTCTACTGTTCTTGAATCAAAGGCTCTAAAACTCTGTTCAAAATAGAAATTAATAATCTCTTTGCTTTCTTCTACTCTTCTTTGCCACTGTTTAGGATTATCTCCAGCAACATCGGCTGGATCCTTTCCTTCGGGCAAAGAAATAATCTTTATATTAAAGCCCTGAAGTTGGGCAATGTCAATACCTCTTTTGGTAGCAGACTGACCTGCAATATCCATATCAAAAGAGAAAACAAGGTTCTTAGTATATCGAGAAAGGATCTTCAATTGCTCTAAGGTAAGAGCAGTTCCTGAGGTGGCAATCACATTTCTTACTCCTGCCTGGGAACTTAAAATTACATCAGTGTATCCCTCTACCAAAACCGCCTCATTTTTTTCTCTAATTTCCATCTTTGCTTTGTTTAATCCATATAAAACCCTTGACTTATCATAAATCAAGGTGTTTGGAGTATTAAGATATTTCGGCTCTGAAGAATCCTGATCTGAATCAGGATGAAAAATTCTTCCCCCAAAACCAATCACATTATCCTGAAGATCAAAAATTGGAAACATTATTCTTCCTCGAAATCGATCATATGAGTCCCAAGAGGTTTTGTTTTCCTCAAAAGAAGATTCCTTTTTTACCGCTAATCCTGCCTTAATTATCTCATCTCTTTTATAACCTTTGGAAACCAAAAAATCGGACAAGCCTCGCCAGGTATTTGGGGCATAACCGAGCCGCCATTTCTTGATGGAATCCTCAGAAATTTTTCTTGAGAGAAGATATTCCCTTGCCTGTTTACCTCTTTTTGTTTTTTCAAGTTGTTTCTCAAAGAATTTCGTTGCCAACTCATAAATCTCATAAAGACGTTGTCTTTCTGTTCGTTTCTCTATCGGTTCTTTCTTAATCTCTACTCCTGCTTTTTTAGCCAAAATCTGAAGAGCATCTTTAAACTCCACACCTTCAATTTCCATTATAAATTTAAAGATATCCCCTGATTTTCCGCAACCAAAACACTTAAAAATCTGTCTTGAAGGAGAAACATAAAAAGAGGGATTTTTCTCAGAATGAAAAGGACACAGAGCCCTATAATTCGCTCCTACCTTTTTAAGAGGAAGGTATTCAGAAATTACCTGAACAATATCTAATCGTTCCTTTATTTCGTCAATAGGTGATAACATTTTAGCAATTATTATAAAATAGAGGTTCCTGTAATTAATTTAAAAAGAAAGGGACAGAGATAGGGAAAGCCAATTATTCCCATAAACAAAATTGCTCCTAAAGTAGAAAATATTGGATTTCGAAGAAAGTCTAATCTTTCAGTTAAAGAAGGAAAGAAAGTAGAAAACAAATGATAACCGTCAAAAGGAAAACCGGGCCAAAGATTAAAAACAAAAAGAATCAGGTTTATCCAAACTACATAAATGAAGAAGATTCTCATATTCTGAAAAAAGATAGAAGAAGTATAAGGAATTACTCTTATAAAAAAACCAAAAAACAAAGCCAAAAAAAGATTGGCTATAGGACCGGCTATAGAGACCTTAGCATTACCATACTTTTGATCTCTAAAATTATATGGATTTACAGGAACAGGCTTTGCCCAACCAAAGATAATTCCTCCGCTTCCAGAAAGAATACTCATTAAAATTAAAATTCCTGGCAGAATAATTGAGCCCAAAGGATCAAGATGTTTTAAGGGATTTAAGGTAAGTCTCCCTGCCAACTTGGCCGTAGGATCCCCAAGCATATTGGCAACCATCCCATGAGAGACCTCATGAACCACAACTGAAAAAAGGAAAATGGCTATTATAAAAACCAAACTTAAGATTTCCATTGCAAAGAAATAAAATTTGTGCTAAACTTTTAAGCCTATGAAAAAATGTGCAATCTGTGGAAAAACCTATATTCAGAGTATAACTCGAAAAAAACTTCGAGGCAAGTATAACCCCACTCAAAAAAAGAAAAAATACCCAAACCTCCAATGGGTACGAATTCCTTCAGATGTAAAACTTAAAAAGTATAAAAGATTTGCAGGAAAGAGAGTCTTGGCTTGTACTAAATGTATCAAAAGACTTACCAAAGGAGAATAAAAAATCGGGGCATGGTGTAATTGGTTAACATGCGCGCATGGGGTGCGTGTGATTCCCGGTTCGAGTCCGGGTGCCCCGACAAAAAAATTCCGTTGCTTTAAAAAGCAACGGAATTTTTTGGCCTTGGGATCGAAAATGACACTTGGAAAAATTCCAGGTGGGTGCCCGCACCTTGAAGCCACGGCTCCAAGAAATATAAGGCTCCCAAAGAATTTGTTTTAGCAAGAGTCAATTCTCTCCCAAGGCCATTTATATTATACCAAAAACTAACAGAATTCTGTCAAGGAACAGTTTAAAGATTCAAAATCTTGACCATTTGTTTGATCATAGAGACAACCACTGGTGCAGGTAATAAACTATAAGAGGGAATCCTTTTGTCATCAGGAAAAATCCAAGGCTTTTTTATAATCTTTACCTTCTTCTCTTTATCTGACCATTTATAACTGAAAATAGGAGTAATTTCATAATCATCAACATATCTTTCTGCCTCTTTTACAGGAACAGCATTTCTCAAAAGAATTTTGGGAATCCCATACAGGGAAAAGGCATATCTCATTAACCTTTCATCTAATTTGAGTCTCTTTTTTATCAACCTTATCCCAAACCTATCTCCTTCTTTTTGGACCATTCTTGCTCCCTTACATTTGGGATTATCACAAATAAGATAGAAGGTCTTTTTCTTTTTGTCATAACCAATCTTACTGGTGGGTGCCAATCTTAAATTTCTCGGAGTATGACATATTGGACAAACTACCCGATATTTTATTCTTTCATTAATCACCGCTTCAGGAACACTAATTAAAATAAAAATATCTGGATCATAGCGATAACCAGCCAAATCTCTAAAAAACAAAGAGTAGGCTATTTGATCCAACTCCCGAGGAAAACCATCAATAAAAAGGGTCTTTTTGGGATGCTTATCTATCTCTCTTTTAATTAGAGCCAAAATAAGTTCGGTAGGAAGAAGGTTCTTGGTGCTTCTTGACTGTAAAGCCCGAAGACTCTCTTCTAAAGAGATATAGCCTCGATAATTTTGTTTAAGAAAGTCAATTAATTCTTTTCTCCTTTTCTTGTCTTTTATTTCCTCTTCTACACCTCTTACCAAATCGCCCACAGACAGATGGATAATATAATCCTTTCCTACTATCTCCTCAAACATTTTAGAATAGGTGCCCTTTCCACTGTTTTTCTTACCTAAAAGATAAGCAATAAAGGTATTATGTTTGAGATATCGTTTTAACTTTTTGATCTCTGAACCGGCTTTTAATTGAAAATATTTTCTTCTCTCTTCAGGTTTGGACAAATCAAAACTACGAGAAACCCCTCCCATTTTGGTCTTAAAAATGGGAAACTCGAAATTCTCTTTTATGGACTGGAGTAATTTTGGAGAAGACTTTGAAGAAAGCAGTTTCTTTAGCATAAATTATACTATCCAACCACTTTTGTAATAAACCTTCTCGCTTAATTCTCTTTAGGTGTAAAGCGTGACACTAATCCCTCCCCCACCTATATCCTCCCCTCCCAGAGGGAGGGAGAGGACTAAGGTGGAAAGGGAGAATATTAAAGCGTGACCAAAGTGGTCAGCAATTACACATAAATTATTATATATTGACTTATCTCTCTGGAATTACCTCATAAAAATTACCATCGCTTATTATCTTTATTTTCCCATTCTCATCTGTTCGAAAGGTTTTTATACCATATTTTCGAAGATTATCCAACACCTCCCTGGCTGGATGACCATAGTTGTTTTCTCCCACAGAGATTATGGCAGTCTCTGGAGAAACTCTTTTAATAAAAAACTCACTTGTGGAATACCTGCTTCCATGATGAGCAATCTTTACCACTTCTATCTTTTTTAACTCAAGATTACCAGGAAAAAGTTGTGGCTCAATCCTTTTTGAAATATCCCCCGTAAAAAGAAAATCCATATTGCCAAAAGAAAAAAGAGAAACGATAGAATAGTCATTGTTCTTTTTTATTTTAAGATTATCAATGGGCCAAAGAATCAAAAATCTACTATTCTCTGAAAAGGAGATCCTTTGTCCCCTCTTTCCAAAAATAATTTTTCCTCCTTGCTCTCTTACCTTTCTTTTAAAGGTTTCATAAAGAACTTTTCTTTTCTCTGAATCAAAATATCTAATATTTGGCAGAAGCACCTTATCGACCTTGTATGTATCCAGAATACTAAAAAGACCGCTAATATGATCTCTATCAGGATGGGTTAAAATAACCATTTCTATCTTTCTGTCAAAAAATGGCATTTCTTTTGCAATCTTTTCTACTACATCCGAACCCGGACCTCCATCAATTAAGACCTGATTTTGATAAGGCATCTCAATAAGAATGGAATCTCCTTGCCCCACATTTAAAAAATTAACCTCTAAAAGAGAATCTCTTGAGGTAGCAAAAACTCTCTGCCAAATAAAGACAGCAAGAGAAAGTAATACCAAAATAAAAAATATTCTAAGTTTCCTTTTCATACTCTTCTTTATAAGAAGAGGTAAATCTAATTATAATGTATCCCAAAAGGAGATAGAAGATCAAAAGAAAGATCCAATGAACCTTAAGAGTAATAGTGGAAAAGGGAAGGGAAGAAATCAGTTCAACCACCAACACCACCCAGGCAAATGGAAAGTATAAAATAAAAGACAAAGGTAAAGCCGAAAAGGGAAAAATGGTTCCTAAAATAATAAATAAAAAGCCCAATCCCAAAAGAGAAGGAAGAAGAGGAACTACCAAAAGATTTGAGAGAACAGATAAAATAGGCATTTTCCCAAAGTTATAAATTAGAATAGGAAGAGAGAAAATTTGAGCAGATAGGGTCAGACAAATGAGTCTTTTTATTTTTGAATCATTTACCTTAAAACATCTCTCAAAAATAGGTAAAAGATAAATAATGCCCATAGAAGAAAGAAAAGAGAGTTGAAAGCCTACATCCCGAGTTAAGATCAAGGGATTGATTCCTACCATTAAACTGGCCGCAAATACTATTGCCCGAGAGGACTGACTCAGTCTTCCCATACTCAGACCAAGATATAAAAGTGCCCCCATTATTCCTGCCCTTACTGCTGAAGGTACTGCTCCTATCATCAGGATGTAAAAAATTAAAAATAGAATGGTCAAAATAGTGGCTTGAGAACGCCAAAGCCCTATAGACAAAAGAAGAAAAAGAAAAATCTCAAAAAGAACCATAATGTGCATTCCAGAAATAACAGCAATATGAGAAAGACCTGCCCTTGAAAGTTTGTCCTTAAATTCCTGGGAGAGTCTACTTTTGTCTCCTAAGGTTATGGCTGACAATATCCCTCCCTCTGGAGGAGGCAAAACATTTGCTGTTTCTTTTAGTCTTTCCTTTAAAGAGAAAATCTTTCTAAAAAATATATTTCCATTTCCCGAAGAGATAAGTTTAACCTCAGGATTGTAGATCACAGAATAAATTCTTTCTTTTCTTAAATACTCTTTATAATTAAATTCCTCAGTAAAGTTCTTTGGACTCTCAAGTCTTCCTTTAATTTTTATTTTGTCTCCATACCGAAAGGAGTAACCTGAAGGTAAAAAAACCAATACCTTCCCTTGAACCAATTTATCCTTGTTCACTATCCTTTCGCTTTTTATTACTATTTTAGTGGTTTTTGTGGTTTGTTTTGGTTCTTCTAAAATCACTCCTTCTAAAATGACTTCTCCTTTATCATTAAAAAAATGAACATCACAATAATCTTTTTGGCAATGAGGAATTATCTCTTTTTCATATTTTTCCTCCCAAAAAACGCCAAATAGGAAAACCAAAAGACAAATTCCAAAAATTGATGCTTGTTTTTTGTAAAAGACAAAAATAACAATCAGAGAGAAAATGAAAATTGGAAAATAAAAATAGAAGTCGGGATTAAAAAGAGAACCCAGAAAGACTCCAAAAATGAAAAAGAGGCATAAATAAAAAAATATTCTTGAAAAAGACATAAAATATTAATATAATGAGAAAACACGGGGCATAGTGTAACCTGGTTAACATACTCGCTTTGGGAGCGAGCGATTCCCGGTTCAAATCCGGGTGCCCCGAGACTGCGGGTGTCGTATAGTGGTTATTATATCTCCCTTCCAAGGAGAAGACGGCGGTTCGATTCCGCTCACCCGCTCTTTAATTAATTGTCTTATCAATAATACCTCCTCCTAAAAGGAGGTTGTTTTGATAAAAAACTATATGCTGGCCAGGAGTGATTGCCCGCTGAGGCTTTTTAAATTCTAAATAATAAACTGAAGGTGTCTTAGATATTTTTTCTCTTATTACAGCAGAACCAGGCTGGTGACGGTAGCGAATCTTTGCCTTTACCAACAAAGGAAGTTTTGGTTCCTTTTCAGAGATCCAATTAACATTTTTTATCAAAACCTTCTTTTTATATAAATCCTTCTCATCTCCCACAATAATGGCATTTCTTCTTTTATCGATCTCAATTACATAAAAGGGTTTTTGATGAGGGCTTCTTGCTCCTATCCTTAATCCTGTCCTTTGGCCAATAGTAAAAAAACAAATTCCCGGATGCCTTCCCATCTCTTCTCCTGTCTCTGTAAAAATTATTCCTGGCTTTACCTTTATTCTATATTTTAAAAACTCAGAAATCTTCTTTCCTTTCAAAAAACAAATATCTTGGCTCTCGCTATAGATTTCTTCTTTCTTTTCAGAAAATAGTTTTGAAAGTGGTGAATTTTTAATTCTGGTCACTATCTCGTCCTTTTTAAAATTCCCTAAAGGAAAAATGATTTTTGAAAGTTGCCTTTGAGAAAGTGTCCATAGAAAGTAAGACTGATCTTTCCCCTTGTCCTTTGCCTTTAACAATTGATATCTGTTATTCTCTTTTCTTATTCGGGCATAATGCCCACTGGCAATCTTTTCTGCTCCTAATTTTTTTGCCTTATTCCATAAAAGTCCAAACTTAATCTTTTTATTGCAAAAAGGACAAGGATTTGGAGTTTCTCCTTGAGAGAAGGCCTGGCAAAAGGGTTTAATAACTTCTTTTTCAAAGATATCTTTGATATCAAAGATAAAATAAGGAATTGAAAGAATTTTTGCTATCCTCTCTATCTGAACCAGATCATTTTTGTGTTCTTTTTTTCCTAATGGCAGAAAACTTATACCAATAACCTTATAACCCTTTTCTTTAAGGTAAAGGGCGGCAAAGGAAGAATCAATGCCCCCACTCATTAAGACTGCTATTTTCATAAAACTTTATATAATTTTTCCATTTTCAGGAATTATAAAAACAGGTCCCTTACATCAAAGCGTTTCTTATATGTAATTACCAGCCACCTTGGTAAGGATCTGATATTTTCCCTCCCCTCCTTAATCCTCCCCCTCCCTCTGGGAGGGGAGGATATAGGTGGGGGAAGGAAAATTCACACCTGAGAAGGATTAAGGGAGAAAGTTTGGTTATCAAAGTGGTTGGATAGTACATCTTATAAATAAATCCCCATAAGAATACTTATGGGGATTATTATAGCAGAGAGTCGTTGCTTCTCAAAAAATTTACTTAACTGCTTCCTTTAAAGCCTTTCCTGGCTTAAATTTGGGAACCTTCATAGCAGGAATCTTAATAGTCTCACCGGTCTTCGGATTTCTACCTGTCCTTGCCTTTCTTCTGGAGGTTGTAAATGTTCCAAAACCAGTGAAAACTATCCCTCCTTTTTTCTTTATGTTAGCAGTAATAACATCAATACCAGTATTGACTACCTCAGCCACTTCTTTCTTTGGGAGTTTGGTCTTTTTGGCAACAGCTTCAATAAATTCTTGTTTTGTCATAATAATTTTTTAAATTTATTATATTTCTCGACCTTTTAAAAATGATATCCCCCTACCCTCACCTTTGTCAAGAATAAATAAGAAATCTTATTAGAGATTTTCAGAATTATTTTCTTTTTTCTCTTTTTCTTCTCTTTTCTCTATCTCCTCCTTCTGTTTTCCTTCCATCATTGCCCAGGCTAAAAGAAAACTACCAAAAATTAAAGAAGAACACAAAACAAGCCAGTATAAATAATTCTGCCATTGAACCTGCCAGCCAATAATTACTCCTATTCCCAAACCAATCAAAAAAGCTCCTAAGATGGTTAAAAAGTTTGCAATGAGTTTAGGCATATATAATAATTTAGCAAAAGAAAAATCAATTTGCAAATGTCAAGAAGAATTGGTATATTACTTTTACAGAGCGGGGACTAGTTCAGTGGCAGAACACACGGTTCGGGACCGTGAGGTCAAAGGGTTCGATTCCCTTGTCCCCGAAACAAAAACTTCTGCTTTAAGCAGAAGTTTTTGTATATTGTTTTCCAATAGTATTCCCGCCTCTCCCAATCCTAATTGTTAACCACCTAGTGAAACTGTACAAATTATTATATTAATTCAGTATTGGTAATCTTGGCAATCTCTGTATTTATGGCTCTTAAATGATTTCGATTCAATTTATGAATATCATCTTCTCCACAGGCTCCGGCTATCATTTTTATTTCCTCTGTGCAGTTCTTGATATAATTGGCAACATTCTCGGCTGCCTGCTTAATATTTAGATTTTTCCTTAACTGAGGATCCTGAGTGGCAATTCCTTTAGGACACTTCCCTAAATAACAGAATCCACACTGAATACAACCCATTGCTACCAATAAAGAAGTAGCACAGAAAACGCCATCTGCTCCCAGAGATAGTGCTTTAGCAACCTCTCCTCCGGTAGTAAATCCTCCTCCAATCCATAACTCTTGCCTGGCTCTTTCTTTGTCTAAAATCTCTCTGGCTTTAACCAAACAAGTTAAAGTAGGAATACCTACCTCATTCAGCATTACCTCCGGCGCTGCTCCTGTTCCTCCTTCCATTCCATCAATGGCAATAACATCAGGATTTGCTTCAAGAGCCAATTTTATATCTTCCTCTCCTGGAGCCCCAAGTTTCAAAATGATAGGAACACCATCGGTAATTGCTCTCAGCCATTCAATCCTTTTTCTTAAATCTCTAATGTTTTTGATATCTAAATGATAAGCAGGTGAATGGATATCCTTACCGAGTGGTACATTTCTAATTTTGGCAATTTCTTTTGTAACCTTTTCCTTAGGAAGCAAACCACCGCTGTTTCCGTTTAAACAAACCTTACCATTTCTTTTTATTATTAGAGTATGATTTTTGTCTAATTGTGGACAATAAACAAACCCTTCGTAATTAACTTCTTCTAAAGTGGGATTTTTTTGCCAACTTTTTGTTTTTGGTTTGCTACTTAATCCATGCCATAATTTACCAGAGCGAATATCAATTTCGTATGTATTTTTCTTTTTTCTTATCGTCACTGCCTTTCCTAATTTAATCGCAACCTCAGTTACATGGTTCATTAAGGTTTCGGAAGAAGTGAAATAAGTAATTAAATTCTTTCTATCTTTTTTTATTTTTCCATCGCCTTTTATTAGAGTTTCTAAAAATAAAGAAAGATAATCTGGAGGAAGATTCCTTATCCATTTTGGAATTTTTTTCTCTTCAGAAATATTACCACATTCTTTTTCTAAAAATTCTCCTATTTGTTTGGAATAAATATAAATTTTAGTTGGTTTTTCTTTAAAATCGATTCCCATTTTAGACAGAAGATTCTTAATTTCCTCTTTATTCTCTTTTCTTGTCTGAGAAATCTCAATTCTTCTGTGTTCAGTAAGGTATCCTTCTGAAATAAACCAGGCTATCAATTGCAACCATTCTTTTAAAGAAAAAGAATTATATTCCTTTTGATGCCATACTGTTTTGGGAATTTCTACTTTAGAAACTGTAGCCGGATTCAGACAATGCCAATCGAATTTTTTAGAGGTTCTAATCTCACATCTTTCCATTGCCTCTCTTGCCTTTATAAATTTCCAGCCTTTAGAATACCTGAGTTTAATTGGTAGATTATGATCTGGAGTAACAATAAAATCAATTGATTTCGATTTTGCTTTAATCATCTTGCCCTTGTAGAAATATTTATAAGTCTTCACTACTGTTGCTAATTCAAGTTCATTTGTTTTTGGATTTACCGACCAAACCTTTTCTCCAATTTTTATCTCTTTAACATTTTTAAATCCTTCCTCTGTAAATATCTCATGGTCAGGAGTATAACATCCGGGTTTTGCTCCTTGACCAATTTTTATCTCAATAGCATCTGCTTTTTTCAAAACTTCTTCAGTAATTCCAAATCTGCCAGTAGAATATTGAACAATTAATTTTTCTGCAAATTTTCTTTCTTCTGGAAGCATTCCTCCCTCTCCTGTATTTGCTATTGTACCTGCCATTGTTGAAGCCTTAGCCAAAGCAATCTTTGCCTCCCGAGATAAGGCTCCAAAACTCATTGCTCCTATGATAATAGGAGTCTCTAACTTTAGCGGCTTTTTGCTATTTTCACCAACTATTGTTTGGGAGGAAATCTTTTCTTTAAAATAGTCTACTGGCCTTTTAGCCAGTTGAGCGGGTACAAAAACTAAATCCTCAAAACCTACCTTCCCAAATTTGTTTGATCTTCCGCTGGCTACGGGAACGCCTTTTACCCTGTCTAAAACCTGTTTTAATATTTTTTTTCTTATTTTCTCTGACATAAACTTCCAAAAAAGAGCAACCCTATTCCTTTTTAAATTCTTAAAATGTATTATCCAATCAATTCGGTAACCAAATAAAAAATAGACTCTCCCCCACCTTTTTCCTCCCCTCCCAAAGGGAGGAGGAGGATAGGTAGGGACTCCTCTCCAAATCCTCCCCCTCCCTCTGGGAGGGGGAGGATATAGTGGGGGAGGGAGATAATAACAATCAAACCGTTACCAAATTGGTTAGCAATTACACTTAAAGGAATTCTATTATCTTCCTTAATTAAAGTCAAGATTTTCTAAACCACCTAAAAATAAAAACCTCTGCGAAAAGCAGAGGTCTTTGAATAAGAGAGGTATAATTTTGGCGACGACCTACTTTCCCAGCCCTCTAAGCTCTATGAATTTTGCCTAAAAAGATAATAAAGAATAATAGCGAGTATAGATCCTATTAACCTTTACCATACAACATACAGGGCTGGGTATCATCGGCCCTGGGATATTTCACTTCCGAGCCCGCCCCGCACCAATTATCAAAACTTAAGTCACTTCTATGGCGGCTACCTACTTTCGCAGGGTAAAAACCCTACTATCATCGGCCTTGAGAGATTTCACTTCTGTGTTCGGAATGGGAACAGGTGGAACACTCTCAGCATAGCCGCCATAGAAATGGATAATTGGTGCGGGGTGAGAGAATGGGATCGGGTGGAACAACCCCGGTATTGTCACCAAAATTATACCTTTCAAAATGAATAACCCCAAATTCACTCCGTAAATTTGGAGACCACAGAGAGTAGGTTCATTAGTACCGCTCGGCTAAATCCGTTACCGGACTTACACCTGCGGCCTATCAACCTGGTCATCTTCCAGGGAACCGAGTCCTTATCTTGGGGTGGGCTTCCCGCTTAGATGCTTTCAGCGGTTATCCCTTCCGAACATAGCTACCCAGCAATGCCGCTGGCGCGACAACTGGTACACCAGAGGTTCGTCCGTCCAGGTCCTCTCGTACTATGGACGGCTCCCCTCAAGACTCTTGTCCCGCACCTATTTCACCACTTTTATCCAGACAAAAGTAGCGAAATAGGTGCGGGACGAGCGCCTGCGACAGATAAAGGACCGACCTGTCTCGCGACGGTCTGAACCCAGCTCGCGTAACGCTTTAAATGGCGAACAGCCATACCCTTGGGAGCTGCTTCACCCCCAGGATGCGTTGAGCCGACCATTGACATCTTTGTCAATGTTCAATGGACTATGCCTTCATCCTATCTTCGCCTTTAGGCTTTTAAAAGCCATGGGCTAAAATCTTGTGATAGGAGCCGGCGTATTGATCATCTTTTTTCTTCTTTTAAGAAGAAGGAATAAGATGATCCTCCCCTTTCGGGTCAGTCTCTACGGGGTTCCGAAACCAAACCTATTTTATATCTCATTGAAGGAATAATATAAGGTTGAACTAACTCAATTAATTTGGCTGTTTCTTTACAGTTAAAATACATCCTGAACCCTTTATCTCGGTCCTTGCAATACCCGGCAGAAAGACCAAACCTATCATTTAGCGCCTTTTGAAGCAGATTAATGTCTGAAAGGGAGAAAGAATAGGTACTCAAGTCTATTCTTCTCTGAGAATAACATCCATCATCCATTATCCAGACTGCCATTACAAAAGGATTCAAATCTCTTTGAATATCTTTCGGAATTCTCTTTCCTTTCGTCCTTGTCTTATCTCCTTTATAAAATCGATAATAAAATTCGGTAAGAAGAGGATGCCTTATGGTTCTAAACCACCAAGACTTTGGATACCTTCTCCTTCTATCATCATACCGATAACTCATTCTAGGAGGAGTGAATACCAATGGCTTAAGAATTTCATATTTCCACTCAACGTATTCTTTATGTTCCAATTTATGCTCCACCTTAAAATTGGCATTTCTTGCTCCCTTTCCAATCCGCATTGTACCATCTCCTAAAAGAGAACCTATAATTAAACTCTCTTGTTTTTCTGTCAAGACAATCTTTCTCTTTATCTCTATCCACTCCTTATGCCAATATTTGGTTTCAGAACTTCCCACGGCATTGGGCATATTAGTTCATTTTATCAAAAATTTTAAAAAACTAATATACCGTCTGCCGTTATGAGCCGGTTTTTTACCTCGACATCGGCTACACTTTATCGAGGTGCCGAACAGGGCCGTCAATGGGGACTTTCGGGCCCTACCAGCCTGTTCACCCAGCCCTTTCTGAAGTTAGAAAACTCAGAAAGGGCTGGCCCATTCTCCTAATCAAACCGATGGAATTTATTTCTGGATTTAATTAAGAGAAAGGGCTGGGTAGACTATATCTTCATCCTATCGCCCACCGTAGGTTCTTTTTCAGAACCATAGTGTGGCTTTTTTGATAGGAGACGGCGTGTTGCCTGGCTTTTTTAAGGCCAAGCCTCCCCTTTCGGGTCAGTCGTTACGGGGTCAAG
>JAGGUF010000080.1 GCA_021158595.1 bacterium
ATTCTAAGAACAGCGTGTGCCCTTTCGGCAATCCGTCAGATTCCTTGCCATATTTTTAATATTAGAAAAGGAAGAAAAGAGCCAGGACTAAAACCTCAGCATCTTTTGGGATTGAGGGCTTTATCTGAATTATGCAATGGGAAATTAGAAGGCGATTATCTTGGCTCAGAAGAGATTTGGTTTTATCCGGGAAGTTTAGAGAGCGCAAAAAAAGAATTAAGAATCAAAATTGAAACAGCAGGAAGTATTACCTTGCTTTTGCAAACTTTAATTCCCCCTTCTCTTTTTGCCAAAGAACCTATAACAATTTTAATTAACGGAGGGGCTACAGATACCTTCTTCTCTCCAACAATTGATCATTTTAGATATGTTTTTTTGAAAATCTTGGAAAAAATGGGAGCAAGAATAGAAGTTCAGATTGAAAAAAGAGGTTTTTATCCAAAAGGAGGAGCCAAAGTTAAGGCAATTGTTTATCCTGCAAAACTCAAACCTATTACTTTAACTGACCCCGGTGCTTTAAAAGAAATAATTATTATCTCTGGTGCCTCAGAATTATTAAAAGAGAGAAAAGTAGCCGAAAGACAAATTTCTGGAGCAAAACAGATTTTAGGAAAACTGAAATTACCTATAAGGGAGATTGTAGAATACTATCCTACTCTTTCTCCTGGCTCTCAGATAAATATTATTGCTAAATTTGAGAATACAATAATTGGCTCTGATAATTTAGGGAGGATTGGAAAAGGAGCAGAAACTGTGGGTAAAGAAGTGGCTTTGGAATTTCTAAAGGAAGGAAAAACCGGTGCCTGCTTAGATAAACACTTAGCAGACCAAATTCTGCCTTTTATGGCCTTGAGTCAAGGAAAATCTGAGGTAACTGTTTCAGAAATTACCAATCACTGCAGAACAAATATCTGGGTGATTGAAAAGTTTTTAAAAGGGAGGTTTAAAATTGAAGGAAATAAAATAATTTGGGAAAGTTTTAGATAAAAAGGCTCCGGCAAGCCGGAGCCTCTGGGTGATTCTATGTTAAGCTACTTTAAACACCAAAACTGTTTCTCGAATGCCATCAATTGGTTTTATCTTAACCCCATTGAGTTCCTTCAATCCATTGATAATCTGAGCAAAAGTTTCATCTTTTTGGCAAAGACGATGCAAATCAGAAGTTAAAAGCCTAACTCGAGCCTCTTTACCACCATGTGCCCATATAATAGAAAAATCCACGCCTTCCTGCAACAAAGATCTGAGTTTGTTATCAAAGAACTTTATCAACTTTGGATGTACCTTCTGCAAAAGAACCACCTCCTTGTTTTTGATGCTACAATTCTAACCAAATTTTTATAAAAGTCAAGAAAAAAAGCCCCCTCCTATTTTGCTCTACAAAATAGAAGGGGGCGGGTTAATCGTCAATGTGCTATTATGGGAGAACTTCGATTTGTTTCACGGTAGTATCCCAATTGTTTTCGTCATCCTTAACTGAAAGTTGAATGAGATAGGAACCTGTCTGGGTCGGCGTAAATTCAATCCGAGCTCCCCAGCGGACTATTGAGCCTCCTTTAGGCGGGAAAATCTCCCACCTCCAGGAGACAATTCGGTCAGTGCCGTTACAATAATACCTACCATTGCAGGCAGGGTCTAAGCTGCAGTCTCTCGGGCAATCCGGGCAAGGAACACAGCAACGGTCGCGATCATAGGAATTTCTCCCATTTAGAATAACTGTGTCATCTTTATGAACTTCAGATGGTGCGATCTGAATCACGGCTTTAGGACACCCATCTTTGCAATGAATAAAAATGACCCTTTCAAAACTTTTGGCTGCTCCATCATCATCTGTTACAGTAACTTTGACGGTGTAGTAGCGACAACCCTGACAGTAACAATGTTCAACGCAAGTTCCATATTGAGGTGCCGATCCATCTCCAAAGATCCATTCAACTTGAGCAATTGACTTTATCCCAAGGGAAGCCGGATCAAGGGCCTCAACGCAGAACCGCAAGGTATCCCCTGCTTCATAGCGACCGTTATAGTCATAAATATCAATGCATTCGATCTCTGGAGACGGGTTAAGAACAGAGATCTTCTTTGTAAGGCTGTCCTTTTTTCCACATCGATCCATCACAGTTAGAGTAACTGAATATGTGCCATTGTCCTGATAAGTGTGGTGAACAATTGATCCTGACGCTTTGGTTCCATCTCCGAAGTCCCAAAGATATTCCGTGATTTCATTTTGATCCGGATCATAAGAAGCAGTTGCATCGAAAGTTACATCTTGTGCCGCGTATGGCTCCGCCGGGCTCCAGGTAAAACTGGCCACTGGAGGACGATTAAAAAGTGCCATACACCCTGCTAGCATCACCGCTAGCAGGCCCAACACTCCTGCTACTGCAAACTTCCGCATCTACACCACCTCCTATTTAGTTTGGAAGGATATAAAAGTTTACAACGAAATAATTTTTCTGTCAAGTGTTGTAATAACATTGCCATGGCAATGTTATTACAACGCCTTAATACAGAGTAGCAATTAAAAAAGTGCCTCGCGTTTTACGCGAGGCACTTTC
>JAGGUF010000018.1 GCA_021158595.1 bacterium
AAAAATTTCTTCTTATTGGATACTCTGTTACTGGTATGGAACAAAATAGTCTTCCAATAAAAACAAAAATTTGCGTCTGGATAACAATGGTTATTACAGGTTTTTTTATTCTAGTAGATTGCCTAATATTTTTATTTCCGCACCTTTTAAGATGGGGAATTGTACATTTTGTAGCTTCTGTAGTAGATTATGTAAGTGGTATTTTTTTGCCATTTATTTTTTTCCCATTTCCTTTTTTACCATCTGCATGTAGAGTTTTTATTTTTATCATTTGTCTTTTTGTCTTAAAAAAGAAAAAATGGGCTTGGTGTATTCTTCTTGTGTCATTGGTTCTATCTTCTCTAGTAGGGCTTCTTGTTGCAGGATTTTTAATTTTGGCAGAGATTTTAGGTCCTCCGTGGGGATCGAGTGCGTTATGGCTATGTTTAATTCCTATCTTTTCATCAATAATATCTATTCTTCTTTTTCTTGATCGCAGAAATTTCTGGAAAATTGCTACTTAGGAGAAGAAAAAAGAGATTTTTTATTTCTTTCTTTATCTTCTAAAAAATTAAGAGGAGATAATAATCAGATTTTACAAATTGTTTGACAATTACACATATTAAAAAAGAGTTGTGATTGTAAATTATTTTGGTAGAGGTCTGATATCCTCCCACTCCCTTCTTTAATCCTCCCCTCCCTTTGGGAGGGGAGAATATTAGGTGGGGGAGGGAGAAGTTTAAAGTCTAATCCCTTCCATTAATCGAAAGTTTTTGATAAAATAAAAATGCGATTGCCAAGGACAATCAGAACCTTATTAAAATCTTTTTGGAAATAGGTTTGAGCAGAGTTATATAACCATATTATGGGCTCGTAGCTCAGTTGGTCAGAGCGTTGCGCTTACATCGCAAAGGTCAGCCGTTCGAGTCGGCTCGAGCCCACCAAGATATGAACCTTAAAGAAAAAATCAAAATGGATCTAAAACAGGCCTTAAAAGAGAAACGAGAGGAAGAATTTTCTACCTTAAGATTTCTTTTGGCCACCATTTTAAATAAAGAAAAAGAGAAAAGAGCAAGGATAGCACGAGAGAAAAAAGAATTAAATGAGAAGCGATTAAGTGAAGAAAGTCAATTAAAAGATGAGGAAATTATCCAGGTAATTTTATCTGAAATAAAGAAAAGAAAAGAGGCTATTTTGAGTTATGAAAAGGGAAAAAGAGAAGATCTCATTAATAAGGAAAAGAGAGAATTAGAGATATTAAAAAGATATTTACCAAAACAAATGTCTGATGAGGAGATTGAGAGGTTGGTTAGAGAGACTATTAAAAAACTCGGTGTTCAGTCATTGAAAGATATAGGAAAGGTGATGGGGAATATAATGCCAAAGATAAAAGGAAAAGCAGAGGGAGCGAGGGTGAGTCAAATAGTAAAAAGACTTTTGTCATCAGAATAAACCATTTTATGCCGCAGTAGCCAAGGTAGTCACGGCGTCGGTCTGAAAAACCGAAGATTCCGGTGCAACTCCGGACTGCGGCACAAAATAATAGTAAAAGAAGACTGCGGGTGTAGTACAACGGTTAGTACATGACATTGCCAATGTCAAGACGGCGGTTCGACTCCGCTCACCCGCTCTGTAATAAGTTATTAGATTTTTCTCTTATTTCATAAGCACTCTTGACAAGAGAGTGCTAATAATATAAGATAGGGGAATGAAAAAAAGACAAATAAAGATTTTGAAATACATTATAAAGGAATATATAAAGAGTGGACATCCGGTAAGTTCTAGTTTATTATCCGAAAAATACAAACTTAATCTAAGTCCAGCCACATTAAGGATAGAAATGGCAGAATTGATGGAAGAAGGCTATCTCTTTCAACCTTGGACTTCGGCTGGAAGGATACCGACAGAGAAGGCATATCGATTCTTTATTAAGGATCTTTATGAGTCAAAACTTCCCGAGAGAATAGAAAAGAAACTGGAGAAGGTTTTCTTAAAGAAGGAAGAAGAGAAGATTCTTAGGGAGATAGGAAGACTGATGGCGGAGATTTCCCAAAATCTAAGTATTCTATCAAGGAGAGAGGAGGTGTTTTGGCAAGGGCTTTCTTATTTGCTTTCTCAGCCAGAGTTTTCAACCAGTGATCAGACCTTAGAGGTAATAGAAACCTTTGAACAACTTTGTGAATGTGTAGAGAGTAAGATTTTTCACTTTCAACCTAAAAGAGAAGAGGTAAAAGTTTATATTGGAAAGGAGAATCCATTTGGTAAGGATGGAAATCTAAGTTTGATTCTTGGAAGTTTAGAGGATGGTTTGATTGGCATTTTAGGTCCTCTAAGAATGGATTATCAAAGAAATGTGGCTTTAGTGAAAAGAACCAAAGAGTTAATAGAAGAAAGAATTTAAAAAGGGAAATTTGTCTAAACATTCTTTAAAATTTTTAATATGAAAACAGAAGATGAAAAAGAGATAGAATATATCGAAGATGAAAAAGAAAAGGCTTTAAATTTTGAAAAGAAGATAAAAAAACTTAAAGAGAAACTTAAGGTTTGTCAAAAGGAAAAGGAAGAATATCTTGCTGGCTGGCAGAGAGAAAGAGCGGATTTTGTAAATTATAGACAAAAAGAAGAAGAGAGGATGAAGGAGAAAGAACAGTTCTTGAAAGAAAAAATAATTCTTGAGATTTTGCCAGTTTTAGACAACTTAGAAAAGGCAGAAAAAGAACTGCCAGAGGATTTGAAAGAGCACTCTTGGGCGAAGGGTATTTTAGAGATAAAAAATCAGATGGAAAGCATTTTAAAGAAAGAAGGAGTAAAGGAAATAGAAAAGAGAGAGAAATTTGATCCTGCTTTTCATGAGGCAGTAAAGGTAGTGGAGGGAGAAGAGAATAAAATCATAGAAATTTTACAAAAGGGATATTTACTAAATGGTAGGGTCATTCGACCCGCCAGGGTAAAGGTCGGAAAAGGTAAGTCGCTTGACTAATGACGATGACAAAACCGTCATCGCTCATAGTCAGATTTTATGGCTCTTATAAGATGGGAACCCTTTAGAGACCTGGACAGATTTTTTGAAGAGGAAGATTTGGATTTATTTCCAATAATGCCTTTTAGAGGAGTGAAGGTGCCAGAGGTGGATGTGTATCAAACTGATAAGGATGTAGTAGTAGAAATGCCATTGGCAGGCGTGAAACCAGAGGATGTAGATATTTCTATTGAGGATGATGTTTTGACTGTGAAAGGGGAGAGTAAGGAAGAAAAAGAGGAAAAGAAAAGAAATTACTATCGAAAGGAGATAAGAAGAGGAGCATTTGAACGCTCAATTACTTTACCTACTGAAGTGAAGGCAGAGAGTGCCAAGGCAGAATCTAAGGATGGGATGCTAAAAATTACCTTACCAAAGGTGAAGAGAAAAGAAGCCAAGAAAATCCAGGTGAAGGTTAAGAAATCCAAATAAGGGTTAAAGATAAAAATACTCTATATAAATCCTCTCCCTCCGATCTTCGGAGGGAGAGGAAATAAAAAGAAGTTTTTTAATTATAGATTTCTAAATTTGACCTATGTCAAAAATAATTGGTATTGACCTTGGCACTACCTTTTCAGCAATGGCGGTAATAGAAGGAGGTCAGCCCCGAATTATTGAAAACAGCGAGGGAGAGAGAACCACACCCTCGGTAGTTGCTATTTCTAAAAGTGGAGAACGATTGATTGGAACCCTGGCCCGCCGTCAGGCAATTACAAATCCTAAAAACACCATTTATTCTGCCAAACGTCTTATTGGACGAAGATTTTCTGATAAAGAGGTTCAAGAGGATAAAAAATTGTTGTCTTATGAAATAAGAGAAGCCTCTGATGGAGGAGTGGAGATTAAAATGGGAGATAAATGGTACAGACCAGCGGAGATCTCAGCCATGGTTTTGCAAAAATTAAAGGCTGATGCTGAAGCAAAATTAGGAGAAAAAATTGAAGAAGCGGTCATTACCTGTCCTGCCTATTTTGATGACTCTCAAAGAAAGGCAACAAGAGATGCCGGTGAAATCGCAGGATTTAAGGTAAGGAGAATTATTAATGAGCCAACGGCTGCTGCCCTTGCCTATGGATTCCAGAAGAAGAAGGATCAGCAAATTGTGGTATATGACTTTGGAGGAGGAACATTTGATGTCTCAGTTTTGAATGTAACAGCAGATACCATTGAGGTAAAGGCTACCGGAGGAAATACCCACTTGGGAGGAGATGATTTTGACCAGAGGATTATGGATTGGATTGTAGATAACTTTAAAAAGGATGAGGGAATAGATTTATCAAAAGATCCTTTAGCCCTTCAGCGGATAAAGGAGGCTGCAGAGAAAGCGAAAAAAGAACTTTCTACTACTTTGCAGGCAGAAATCAATCTTCCCTTTATTACCTCTGGGAAAGAGGGTCCCAAACACTTATCCTATACCCTAACCCGTTCGAAGTTAGAAGAGTTGGTTTTGGACTACATTGAGGAATCATTAAAACATACGAGAGATGTAATAAAGGAAGCAGGCTTTGAAATATCTGATATTGATGAGATAATCTTGGTAGGAGGACAGACAAGAATGCCAAGAATTCAGGAGGAGATCAAGAAGTTATTTGGAAAAGAACCAAATAAATCAATTAACCCAGATGAAGTAGTTGCTATAGGAGCGGCGGTTCAGGGTGGAATTTTAAAGGGAGAGATGAAAGAGGTTCTCTTGTTGGATGTCACTCCCTTATCTTTAGGAATTGAAACCTTAGGAGGAGTGAATACTATTTTGATTCCCAAAAATACTACTATTCCGACCTCAAAAACCCAAATCTTCTCTACAGCGGCTGATAATCAAACCTCGGTAGAAATAAAGGTTCTTCAAGGAGAACGACCAATGGCAAGTGATTGTAAACTTTTAGGAAGATTTATTTTAGATGGAATTCCTCCTGCCCCCAGAGGAGTTCCCCAAATTGAGGTGACCTTTGATATTGATGCTAATGGAATTTTAAATGTTTCTGCTAAGGATAAGGCTACCGGAAAATCTCAGTCAATTAGAATTGAGGCCCAGTCTGGCCTTTCAAAAGAAGAAATTGAAAGATTAAAGAAGGAAGCGGAAATGTATGCGGAAGAAGATAGGAAGAAAAAAGAATTGGCTGATGTAAAAAACGCTGCTGAAACTCTTATTTATACGAGTGAAAAGACACTAAGAGAGGCAGGAGAGAAGATTTCTTCAGACCTGAAAAAGGAGGTAGAAGAAAAAATTACTCAACTTAAAAAGGCAAAAGATGGTAATGACATTGAAGTTATTAAACAAAAAACCCAGGAACTCTCTGCGGCAATTCAGAAGGTGGGAGCCCAGATGTATCAGCAGGGAAGGGGAGAGGAGAAGAAAAATAACAAAGATCAAGGAAATACTGAGGAAGGTGAATTTAGAAAGAAATAGATTTATAAATTATAAATGGATAGGTCATTAAAACAGGTTTTGATTTCGATTCTATTACTTGGGGCAGCCGGAGTAAATTTTTATTCTCTTAAAACCTTAACATTTGAGAAAGTTGAGTTTCTCAATTTTCTCATAATTTTTTTAATTTCTTTGCTGTTCTTTACTGTTTTTCTTGCCTTCTTAATCTTTACCTTAGAAGGAAGATGGAAGATTCTTATTTATTTCTTACTTTCCTGTTTACTTTTTTTACTCCTTTGTCCCTCTACTCCTTCTTACAATCTTACCTATCTTATTGTTGGAATCCTTTTATTCTTACTTTCTCTCTTTATTACTGGGGAGAGGATAAGAAAAGAAGAAGATATACTTCTAAGATTTAGTTTTCTTCGCATCTTTCAAAGTGGAATTAGGAACTTCTTTACTGGTTTTGCCGTCTTAATAGCAATCCTTATATTCTTGTCACCAAAAGTAATTGGAGGAAGACTTACCCTTCCACGCTCTCTGTTTGATGCCCTTTGGCCAGGAATGGAAAAGATATTATCTTCTCAGATGCCCGGGTTTTCTGGAGAGATGACAGTGGATGAATATATACTTTTTCAAACATTTGGTGTCCAAGAAGAAATTGAAGATCAGATTCAGTATGAGAAGGAGCAGGTTTTTCCTCTACCGGAGGAGAAAATGAATATAGAACTTGAAAAAGAATTAGAAAAACAACTTCAGGAGAGGATGGAGAGGGAAAGAGAGAAGGTTACTGATGAGATGCTTCAGCAAGGAAGAGAGCAATTAAAAAAGCAACTGGGAATAGAAAGAGAAATTAAAGGTGATGAGAAAATGAAAGATATCTTTTATGAACTGATAACAGAGAAAATTTCAAAATATACCCAGAGATATCCACAAATGGGAAGTTGGGGTCTCATTCTTGCCTTTTTTCTGATAGCGAAAATGATATTAATGCTTTTTTCCTATTTTTGTCTTGCTTTTGGTTGGTTAATGTTTAAAATATTTATAGCCACAAACTTCTTTAGAATAGAAAAAATCAAAGAGGACAAAGAAGTAATAGTTATTTAAAGGTTTCAGCATATTAGCATTGTTAGTATGTTAAAATGTTAGTATGGTAAAATGATTCTATGAAAGACTATTACAAAATCTTAGGTGTTCCTGAAGATGCTTCTCAAGAAGAGATAAAGAAGCAGTTTTATAAACTGGCCCATAAATATCATCCTGATAAGGGAGGAGATCCTAAAAAGTTCAAAGAAATAAATGAAGCCTACCAGGTATTGGGAGACAAGAAAAAAAGAGCAGAATATGATGCTGCCAGAAAGGCTGGATTTAGTTTCAAGGGAGCACCCTTTGGAGCAGAGGGACAAGGACCTTCTTTCGATCAAGGATTTGATTTTGGTTTTAAAGATTTTGAAACCTCAGATTTTGAGGATATCTTTGAGAATTTAGAAGAATTTTTTGGAACTTCTCCTTTTAAAAGAAGCAAAAGGAGAAAAGGTAAGGATATTTCCATAGATGTAGAATTAACATTAGAGGAGGCATTTTCTGGAGTGAAAAAGGAAGTTAATTTAATGAAGTTTGTCAAGTGTCCTCGCTGTTATGGAACCGGAGCAGAACCGGGTTCAAGAATAATCACCTGTCCTTCTTGTGGAGGAACAGGACGGGTAAAACAGGTTCACCAGATTTTTTTCGGAAGTTTTGTAAAAACAACTACCTGTCCTCAGTGTGAAGGAACAGGAAAGGTTCCTGAGAAAAAATGTAAAGAATGTCAAGGCGAAGGAAGAATAAAAAAGATTGAAAGGGTTTCCTTTTCTATTCCAGCCGGAGTAGAGAATGGAGAGGTAATAAGGATTCCCGGGAAAGGAGAAGCAGGAGCAAGAGGAATGAGTCCAGGAGATCTTTTGGTAAGGGTTTACGTGAAAGAACATCCCTATTTTCAGAGAAGAGGAGACGATATTTATTACACTCTAAAGGTAAACTTCTCTCAGGCAGCCTTAGGAGATAAGGTTGATGTTCCTACTTTGGATGGAATGATAGAATTAAAAATCCCAGCCGGTACCCAGGCAGGAAAACTCTTAAGACTAAGAGGAATGGGAATGCCTCATCTTTATGGAAGAGGGAGAGGAGATATGTATGTAAAGATAGAGGTGAAAACTCCCAAGAGGTTAACAAAAAAGCAGAAGGAGTTGATAAGGAAATTAAAAGAAGAAGGAATATAGCCTATTTTTGCTTTGCAAAAGGACAAAAGTCAAATCCCTTCCCTCTTAGTCCTTCTCCTCCCTCTGGAAAGGGAGGGTTTCGGATTTAGTCATTTGGAGGAGTGGCCCAATGGTACGGCAAGAGATTGCTAATCTCTGACGGTTTAAAAGCCGTCTTGTGGGTTCGAATCCCACCTCCTCCGCACAACAACGAAAGGAGGTAATAAAGGATTGACAAAAAAAGAAGAGATTAAACAAGAAGTGAGGGAATTAGCTAAAGAATTGGGCTTGACAGACCAGCAGGTATATTCCATAATCGAACACATAAAAAAGACCATAGAGAGCGGTGATGCCAGGATTTTTTATGAAAAAAGTTTAGGAGGGATAGATTTAGCATCTCTTCTTGGCTCAGAGAAATGGCTAGAGAAATGGCTAGGAAAGGAGGGAGAACTTCAAGCACTATACGAAAAGATATACAGGTTATTAAAAATGTAGATATTATTAGAGAAGTAACCAAAGGGAAGAGGAAGGAGGACCGATCTCTTTCCTTCCTCTCTTTTTTATTTTTCAAAGAAAGGTGGGGTGCCGGAGCGGCCGAACGGGATGGTCTTGAAAACCATTGTGGTTGATAAAGCCACCGTGGGTTCGAATCCCACCCCCACCGCTTTAAAAACTTGAAAACTCTAAATTTATGTCCACAAAAGCCTTGATTGTTCTTTTAATTATTCTTTCTTTGATTTTTGGTTTTGGAGGAGGGATTTTGGCTATAAGATATTATCCAGAAATATCAAATCTCTTTCCTCAGTTTTTTCCTCAAGGGGAAACTG
>JAGGUF010000010.1 GCA_021158595.1 bacterium
CGATATTCGGATTTCTCTCCTCCAGGTGAGGGTGGGAAAATATCAGATCCTTACCAAAGTGGTTGGTAATTATACTTTAACTTTTAACACCCTCTCTTTATTTAGGTAATGGATGATCTTTAACTGTACTACCCAACAAGTTCTATGAGGTCTTGACAAGGTTGGGAGTTGTATGATATAATATAGACGGAAAATAAAGCGTATGGGTGAGATTGACCCACCCTCCTTTATTAACACTTAAGGGCGAGGTCGGTCAACCCTCGCTATTAGAGTTCTTTTACAAAGGCGCTCAAATAAGGAGAGGAGAGAGGATTTACCTCACCGAAATTGTCCATCAATTTTGGTGGATAGTTTCGGTGAGGTAAATAAAATGGGAAAGAAAAGTTTTCAAAGAGTAGGGGGCGTCCCTACTCATGAAAGGAGGAACGCCGGTATTGAGGTAAAAAAATGGTTTTTGAGAGGGATAGAAAAAGCGGAATCAGTAATGTTCGTCTGGACATTCACTTCTCCAAAGTGGCTCCCTTTTGGACTCCCTAAGAGGGAGTACGGAGACGAGCAATACACCATCAGAAGAGTCAGTGAGATCTTACAGAAAGGCGGAGGAATTGACGAAAAGGCAATCAGTGAACAACGTCCAGGAATTTTAGACACGGGAAGACATATTGCAGAGCTGAAAAAATGTCAGGGAGGAATCTTCCTGTTTAATCAGCTGATTAAACAGGGATGGAAAATTGCCGATGCTCACTGGGAGTATCGGCTCACAGAGGAACAGAAAAGAAAGGGGCGAGGAGAGCCGAAGAAGTACAGGGTGAAATTGGAGTTGTCAAAGACGGCGAAGACAAACCGCGAATTACGCGAATTAGACGAGATAACACTAAAAGGATTGAAGAGATTACTGTTCCAGACATGGGGATTTGCTCATGTCTGGGACAATAGAAAGTCAAACCAGAACTTCGTGTTCAGCTTCGGGCTTCTGATGAAACATCAGATGCCCAGGGTAGTTATCGCCAGCGACAACTAAGCCTCTCTCTTCTCTCTTTTTTTTGTTTTAATACAACACCATTGGAGAGGAAATAACTTCTCCAAAAATTTCTTTTACTGCTCTGATTGAACCAATTCCGAGCAGTTTTTTTATATCATACTCTTGAGGATTCACCCAATCAGGCAAAGGCAATCCCTGAAAGATTTCAAAGAGATTCATTAAAAAGGTAGTGGCATAAGCCCCTTTTTCTAAAATAAAACTTAAAATAACTCCTTCTGGTACAATTTTAAATAAAACATTTTGAGGAAAAACTTTTGTTTTTACAAACCTTCTTTGGAGCCTCAAAAAACGAAATGGTCTGATATTGTTTTGAAAATCTTGGATTCCATCTTTTTCCAGCCAAAACTCGTATATTTTTCGGTCTTTTATTTTGTCACTCAAAAAGAGAGGTATTTCTGCCGGTAGTTCTAATCCTTTCAAAGAAAGAATTTGATTAAAAAGGTAACTGGCATAAGAATAAACCCAAAATTTTGTCTGGTCCTTAAAGAAAATTAACGCTCCGATAAAATCTTTTGGGTTTTCTTTCAAATAAGAAAGAAGTAAAATCTCATTTCTAAAAGTAAAAGGAAGTTCTGAAAAAATCTTTTCTGCTTTTCTCCAATCGCCAAAATTTTTTTTAACTTCCTGCCTTTTTTGTTTTATTAAAGGAATTTCCTGAAGTCCTTTTTCTGTAAAAAACTCGAAAACTGCTTTTTCGTATTCTCCTTGTAAGATTAGTTTTCCTAAAATATGGCTTAAAAAACGAGGTGTGCCAAATCTTTGAGTATGATAAAAATTCAAAAATCCTTCCTTCTCTATTTTTTCTAAATTTTGGGAAAACCATCTCTCATTTACTGCTCCGTTAGTTCGGATAAAAATGGTGAATCTGTTTCCAAATAAATCTCCTCTTAAAAGCGGCTTTGTTTGAATGTTAAAGTTGGTTAGAAAAATATAAGGTAAAGAAAGGTTTTTAATCTTTTCAAAAATTTCACAATTTAAATCTAAAAAAGCAATCTTTTGAGAAGTAATGGCATTCACATCTTTTAATCCCCTATAACTAATTCTTCCTAATTTTATTTGTAAATTATCTGCTAAAGAATTTAAAGCATCAAATGTTGAAAGCCCAACTTTGATTAAATCGCAAGAAAGATGAAAAGGAAAAGAAGGAGAAAATACATTTTCCTTTGGTTCAATTTTTGAAATTTCTCCTTCTTTAGAAATCTCTTCTACGATAAAATCTTGAGGATAAAAACGAATATATCCCTGTGGCCGAATAGGAAGAGAGACATTGATCCCAATCCGGGAAAGTATCTCTTTTTCTGAAAGAGAAGGAGTAATTAAAACATTAGGGTTATTTTTTTTGTAGTACTTCAAAACCTCTCGCTCTTTTAATTGGGCTTCTGATAGAGAAAGCATAATTTTAAAAGAATAATTCTCAGATTTATGAAAGACTTTCACCATTGGTCAGAGTGATACACCTCTTTATTTCAATCCTACCTTAGTGCTTGCCGTGTCCAACTTCTACAGTATTAAAAAACAGATTTTCTTTCCTTGGGTGCTATAGTTTCAGTGGAAACAAGAACTAAGACTGAACTAATCTATCTTAAATAAATCCATAGCGTTTTTAGTGGTTGCCTCCATAATTTTTTTAAAAGGTTCTTTTTTGATTTCAGCGATTTTTTGAGCGATATACCTCACAAAAATTGGCTCGTTCCTGCTTGATTTTGCTTGTGGTGGTGTTAAAAAGGGACAGTCGGTTTCAATTAAGATCCTCTCTAAAGGTGTTTTTTTAATTATTTCGTCCAAATTTAGTTTAAAAATCAAGCCATTAAAACCTAAATAAAAA
>JAGGUF010000028.1 GCA_021158595.1 bacterium
TCTCCTGAAAAAAGGGACAGGATTCCCCCCCCTCATTTTCCTCCCCCTCCCTCGGGGGGGGGGAGGACTAAGGGGGGGGGGGGGATTCTCATACTTTGTGTTTCACCTTCTAAATGGCTTTCTCTTGCTATTAAAACTCTAATAGATTATACTACAAATATGTCAAGTCCTCAAGAGTTAAGAGAAATATTCCAAAAAAGAAAAAAGTTATTTATTGGAATTATTTTATTTTTGATATTCATTCTCTCCTTTTCTCTTCGATTAAGAACAGTAAATGAGCCCTTTCTCTTGCGTCATGATCCCTTTACCTGGTATCACCAAGGCAAGTTTTTGCTTTCAGGAGAAAAGGTGGAATATGATTATCTCCGCCTCCATCCTACCCCACCAAAATACAAACCAAATTTTTTTCTCTATCTCTCTGTTTATTCTTATAAATTCATCCATCTATTTTTCCCTCATCTATCTTTTTTCAGGTTTTGCTTTTGGTTCCCTGCTCTTTTGGCTGCCCTTTCAGTCTTTCCTCTTTATCTGATTGGAAGATATCTCTTTGGCTCTTTGGCAGGTATTTTCTCTGCCTTCTTTTTCAATTTTACTCCATTCTTTTTGGTAAGAAATATGGCTGGCTTTTTTGATACTGATCCTTTAAATATCCTATTTATAAGTTCAATTGTATTTTTATTTTTGCTTTCTCTTCTAAAAATTGAAGAAGAAAACTCTATAAAATTAAAACCAATCTTATTTGCCTTTTTAGCAGGATTTTTAAACTCTCTTTTTGCCTGGACCTGGTCAGGCTATTGGCTTCCTATATGGATTATCTCCGGTTCTTTAATTCTGTTCTTTTTAATAAAGACAAATAAAGCAAATGAAAACAATGTTTCTTTTAAGCCCTATTTCCTCTCTTTTCTTGTCTTTATTTTAACCTTTTTAATCATTGCCATTCCTCTTCGAGGAATTACCATCATTAAAAACAGCATTCAGGGACCATTTAATTTTTTTACTTTAAAATCTCCTCATCAGGGAGAACTCTTTCCCAGTGTCACTCCTACTATTACTGAACTTCAAAGACCCAAAAATCTCTTTCAGGCATTTGTGATTGACTTGGGTCCTGGTAATTTTTTCTTAGGAATAATAGGAATCTTTCTTTTGGGATATTATCTTTTTATAAGAAATAAAAAAGAGAAAGAAGTTCCCTTCTCTTTACTTTTGGTCTGGGGTTTGGGAACCCTTATTTCCTTTTTGACCTCAATAAGATATGGAGAGTATTTTGCCCTTCCTCTTTCTCTATCTGCTGGTTTTTGTTTAGAGGAGACCTGGAAGTTCTTTTTAAGAAAAAGAAATTCTGGTATTATTTTCTTCTTATTGATTTTTACCTTTTTCTCTCTTTATGCAAGTTACAGCATTTCAAGTGCAAGGTCATCGAAAATAAGAACAAAGATTGACAAAAATTGGGCAGATGCTCTCTTTTATCTAAAAGAGAAAACTCCAAAGGACTCAGTAGTTCTTGCCTGGTGGCCTTATGGGTATTGGGTTGAAGGAATTTCAGAAAGAAGCACTATTATTGATGGCGGATGCCAAGATTATGTTAGAGAGATACCCTTATGGGAGATTTCAAAAGAAGAATGCGAGAAAAGGAAGGGATATATTCCAAAATCATTTGATGAGTTTAACATAGGAAGCCATGTCTGTATCACCTCCAGGATTCAGGATTTTTCTAATATTCTTTTGACCTCTGATGAGAAATGGGCAAGAGAAATCTTAAAGACCTATCAGAAAGATTCAGAACAGATTTATCTTCTCTTATCTCCTGACCTTATTCCAAAATCTGTTTATTGGAGTTATTTTGCTACCTGGGATAGAGAAAAAAAGGAAGGACAAAGATATAGATATAAAATAGAAGAAACAGAATCCAAAAAATATACCATCTATATCCCAAAAGAATTAGAAAATAGTTTGTTTACAAAACTTTATCTGTTAGACAAAAAAGTAAGATTCTTTAAATTAGTATACAAAAATCCTGAGATAAAAATATATAAATTAACAAACGAATAATACTCAAAAATAATTGCTCAGGCTCTATCCTTTTAGCCTTTCTTGTTGTTCTCCCTCCCCCACCTGTATCCTCCCCCTCCCTCTGGGAGGGGGAGGATTGGGAGGAGAATCCCTCAGTTATCCCCTCTCCCAGAAGGAGGGGAGGAAATTAGGGTGAGGTATCCCTTCCAAAAAAGGGAGGAAATTGAAAGGAAAGAAGGGTATGGAGATTCTCCGTACATAAAGGGAGAGTTTTCCTTCCAGATGAAACAAGGGAGAGGATATAGGTGGGGCTCCTTCCCCAATCCTCCCCCTTCCCTTTGGGAAGGGGGAGGACTAAGGTGGGGGATAGGAATTTCCTTCCTCAATTAACCCCCTCCTTGTGTTCCTCCCCCTTAAAAAGGGGGAGGAAATTAGGGAGGAAGGGAGGGGAGGATTAAGATGGGGGAGGGCTAAGATTCATACTTCATAATTCATAATTCATAATTCTTACTTCATAATTCCTACTTCACTGATTGAAAGAGGGAATCCTCATTAAAAAGATCCCGCCCTTTGGGGCGGGATTATAAGTTGCCTTGGTTTTACCTTATTCAAATCCTTAGGGGTTGATTATGCAATAATCGTAAGGACCTGATGCTCCTTTATCATCTCCATTACAGGTACAATCTAAATAATTCTTATCATAATCACTATCTAACGCCTTACTCGCATTGGTCTCAAATTCGGCTTTTAGGACATATCCATCACTATTTCCGCTGTAACAGTAGACATAATCTCCTGTATTTTTAGGATCTTTAGGCGTAGTAGCAAGATACCCTGCACTTATTAAGTCGTTGCACATATCCTCAAAGGTGTCCGCATTACAACCGGTGTGGTCCGGATAGGTTCCTTCTTTGTTGAAGTACATCTCCAAAGCAGTTCTTACCTCATCTAAATCTGCTGCTCTTCTTGAGTCTCTTGCCTGAAGCCGGGCAGAGGTTGTGGTCGCAATGATAATAGCAGCCAGAATGGCA
>JAGGUF010000036.1 GCA_021158595.1 bacterium
CTTGATTCTCTAAATCAGAACTTTACCATTGAACTTTGGGTTAATCCTCACACAACAGAGAAAGCAATATTAGGGAAGGAGATAGACTCTTCTGACCTTCATTTTTCATACTGGTATTATGATGGTGATCAAGAATTGTTTTTAAATTCCACCTCATACTACATTAAGGGGTACTCTACTATTCCTACAGATACCTGGACTCATATTGCAGTCACAAGAGATGGTTCTCAGTTCCAACTTTATGAGAATGGTGAAGCTGCTTCAACTGATCTCGCTAACTCTCCTGGTAATGCTGATCTTTCTAATAATGATGAAAGCCTATATATTGGAGGAACTCATATTAATACCTCTTACTGCTTCCAAGGTTACCTTGATGAGATTCGCATCTACAACCGTACCCTTTCTCCCTCAGAGATAAAAAAGCATAGTTCTCCTCCTCCTACAGGGATTAGTTTTGGTACTCAGGAATAGGGTTAGTAGTACCTCCAACAGAGGAGCCTGAAGCCTGAAATCCCTCCCCCACCTAAGGGGTGAAGTAGGAAGTAGGAAGTAGGAATTTTCCCTCCCCCACCTATATCCTCCCCCTCCCAGAGGGAGGGGGAGGACTTGGGGAGGGGGTTAATTGAGGAAGAAAATTCCTATCCCCCACCTTAGTCCCCCCTTCCCAAAGGGAAGGGGGAGGATTGGGGGAGGACTCCCACCTTAATCCTCACCTTTCTTTAGAGGAGGATTGGGGGAAGGATCCTCACCTCTATCCTCCCCCTCATGTGGGAAAATTGCAAAAAAATCCAAAGAGGGAGTATCCCCTCTGTATCCTTTCCCTTAAAAAAAGGAGAGGATCCCTTCCATATCCTCCCCTTTAGAAAAAAGGAGGGGATTACCTCCCCCAAATCCTCCCCCTCCCTCTGGGAGGGGGAGGATTTAGGTGGGAGAGGGTATTTTGAGTTTTGGATTGGCGTAGTTACAGATTAGTATTTTTTCTCAATTCCTTAATTATCCTATCTAAGTCTCCATTTAGGATTTGTTCGATGTGATTCCAGGACTTTTTGATTCGATGATCAGTGATTCTATCTTGAGGAAAATTATAGGTTCTGATCTTTTCTGCTCTCATTGCACTGCCGATTTGGCTTTTTCTTTCTCTTCCTAACTTTTGTTCCTCTTCTTGTTTTATTTTTTGATAGAGCCTGGCTTTTAAGATAGAAAGGGCATTCTCGCGGTTTGAGATCTGGGTTCGGGCACTTTGAGAGGTGGCCACAATTCCCGTAGGAATGTGGGTAATTCTTACTGCTGATTCTCGGCGATTTACATATTGTCCTCCAGGACCAGAGGCGCGATAGACCTCAATTTTTAAATCCTTGGGATTAATTTGAATCTCTTTTTCTTTTGGTTTTTCAAGTACTGCTACTGATACAGTTGAGGTGTGAATTCTTCCCATCTTTTCTGTTTCAGGTATTCTTTGGACCCGATGCACTCCACTTTCATATTTAAGATACTCTCCTACATTTTTTCCTTTAATTTCAAATGATATTTCTTTGAAACCTCCGAGTTCAGTGGGATGGCAAGCAAGAACAGAAAGTTGCCAACCCATTTTTTGACTAAATTTCTGATACATTTCAAAAAGGTCTTTAGCAAAAAGAGCGGCTTCATCACCACCTACCCCTGCCCTAATTTCTACTAAAACCTCACTTGCAGTTTCTGTTTTAGGAGAGGATAATTGCTCCCAAATTGTCTTGATTGTTTTAGTGAGATCTTCTTTTTCTTTTTTTAGTCTTGAAGTTTCTTCTTGGGCTAATTTTTTTAGTTCTTCATCTGTTTCTGAGAAGATAATTTCTTCATTTTTCTTGATTTCTTTTTTGATTTCCTCAATCCGATTTATTTTTTCAATAATTGTTTGAAGCAGGGCAAGACGTTTTGATTGTTCTGCATATTCTTTTTTGTTTAAAGAAAGCCCAGGTTGACTGAGCTTTCTTTGAAGAAGATTATATTCTTCTTTTATCTTTTTAAAATCAATCATTTTTCTGAGTGGATCTTTTCTTCCGTCGTTGTTTAATTTCCTTTGTTTTTGCGGCTCTTTTTTTGAATTTTTCTACCTGTCCTAATGTATCAACAACCTTTGCCTTTCCGGTATAAAATGGATGGCACTGAGAGCAAATTTCTATTTTAGTTTCTTTTTTTGTGGAGGGAATATGAAAAACAGCACCGCAGGCACAGCGTTGAATGGCATCTTTGAAATATTTGGGATGAATATTTTTTTTCATTTTTTGAGAGTAAAACTCTATTTTATCAGCTGTAATTGCTAACCAATTTGGTAACGGTTTGATTGTTATTATCTCCCACCCCCACCTATATCCTCCCCCTCCCAGAGGGAGGGGGAGGATTTGGAGAGTTCCCACCTGTATCCTCCCCTTCCTTTAGGAAAGGATTGGAGGAGGAAGTCCTCTTTCTTTCCTCCCTTCATTGGGGAAGGATCGCCACCTGTATCCTCCCCCTCCCTTTGGGAGAGGGAGGACTAAGGTGGGGGAGGGTCTATTTTTTATTTCGTTACCGAATTGATTGGATAGTACATCATAGCAAATTTCTTTGACAAATTCAAGTTCATTTGATATATTGTTGGTTGGTAATTATTTTGGTAACAGATTTCCTCGCTTAATTCTTTTCAGGGGCAGAAAAGGAAGTCTTCAAACCACAATCCTACACAAAATTCCAAATTTCAATTAATATCCAAATTCCAATCACCGAAACGAAACAAATCTCAAATGTCAAATCTCAAAACTTAAATCCATATGTCAAATGTCAAATCTAAATAGAAAAATCCGAAATCCGACCCAGCCCCTTGGAAAGGGACTGTGGTCGATATTCGAGATTCGGATTTATTTGAGATTTAACATTTAAGATTTGGATTTGAGTTTTGACATTTGAGTTTTGAGATTTTATTTTGTTTTGGTCATTCGGTCATTAAGTATTGGAATTTAATTGGAGATTGGAATTTGGAATTTTTACACTTTAGGCTCCACGCTTCAGGTAATTCTCAGAGCGTTACCAAGATGGTTGGCAATTACATTTAATATTTTATTGTCAGACTATAAGGGTATGGAAAAAATTGAGAAAAAAAATAATAAAAGCAAAAGTCTTACTGAAGAGAATAGAGGAGGACAGGATGAAAAAGAGATAGAGGAGATGTTTAATGCCGGCCTGCATTTTGGTCATCGTCATTCAAAAACTCATCCAAAGATGACGCCATTTATTTATGGAATGAGAAACAATGTGGATATTATTGATCTTTTAAAGACCAAAGAGTATTTAGAGAAAGCCTTAGATTATCTAAAAGAAAAAAAGAAAGAAAAACCCTTAATACTTTTTGTAGGAACAAAAGTCTCAGCAAAAAAATTAGTAAAGGAATTAGCAGAGGAATTAAAAATGCCATATGTGGTAGAGCGCTGGCTGGGAGGAACACTAACCAATTTTGAGGTGATTTCAAAGAGGGTTCAGTATCTAAAAGAAATGGAGGAGAAAAAGAAGAAAGGAGAGTTTGAAAAATATCCAAAGAAAGAAAGGCTAAAAATTAATCAGGAATTAGAAAAAATAGAGAAAAAGATGGGAGGATTAAAACTTCTTACAAGACTACCTGATCTTTTATTCGTAGTAGATGTGAGAAAAGAGGCATTAGCAATTAAGGAGGCAAGAAGAAAAGGAATTCCAATTGTAGGAATTTGTGATACAGATGGAGATCCAAGCCTTGTTGACTATCCTATTCCAGCCAACGACGATGCAATATCGTCTTTGAAATATATTTTAGAAAAGGTTAAAGAAGCGCTGAAAGAATGTAATCGGTAACAAATTTGGTAGTGATATGAGGGTTGTCCCTCCCCCACCTATATCCTTCCCCTCCCAAGGGGAGGGGGAGGATTAAGGAGTTTGAGATTTAGGATTTCCCTCCCCACCTATATCCTCCCCCTCCCAAGGGGAGGGGGAGGATTAAGGAGGGGGAGGGAGAGATTTCCTGCTTTATGCCTTAGGTGGAGAGTTTGTTACTAAAATGGTTGGATAGTACAACTAAGATAAGATTCTTTTTAACATACTAGCATTTTAGCATTCTAACATTTAGATTTTTTGTTAAAATGTTTAAATGCTAAAATGCTAAAATGAATAATGAATGACATTGACCAAATTAAAAAACTTCGAGAGAAGACTAATATATCAGTAATGGAATGTAAAAAAGCATTAGAGAAGGCGGAGGGCAATTTTGAAAAAGCCTTAGAGATACTAAAGAAAAAAGGCACTGAAATACTTGAGAAAAAGAAAGAAAGAGAGACAAAAGAAGGGATTATTGGAATTTATCTTCATCAAAACCAAAAAGTTGCTGCTATGGTAAAGATTTCTTGTGAAAGTGATTTTGTAGCCAGGAATGAGATTTTTCAAAATCTTGCTCATAATCTTGCTATGCAGGTGGCGGCAATGAATCCTAAAGATATTGAAGAATTTTTTTCCCAGCCTTATATTAAAGATGTAAAGAAAACTATAAAGAATTTAATTGAGGAGGTAGTGGCAAAGGTAGGAGAGAATATAAGAATAGAAGAGTTTAAAAGAATGGAAGTTTAAAAAAATGACTATTTTCTCTTTTTATTCCAAAATCTCCTTCTCTCTGGGAAGAGGAGATTAGGGTGGGGGAGAGTCATATGTCTTCAATTTTTATTTGTCAGATTATTTTTGCTATATCTTTATTGGGAATGCTTTTCATTTTCTTACGGAATTTGCCTTTGTTAGTAGAATTTGAGCCAGACTCCATTCCTAAAGAAAAGGGACTTTCTTTTCGTTTAAGAAATAAACTAAGAAAAAATAAGGAGAGGATAAATGAGAAGTTTCGTCAAATAAGTGAAAAGAATATTCACAGGCTCAGGGTTCGAATTTTAAAGATTGACAATTTTTTAACTTCATATTTAAATAAATTACAGGAGCGTAAGATCCATCTTGAAAAACTCCAGTTTTCTCAGAGAAAGAAAAGGGATGGCTTTAAAAATAGAAAAAGAAGAAGATGATTTTCAAAAGCCAGCGTAGCTTAATGGAAAAGCAACGCACTTGTAATGCGTGGAGTGTCGGTTCGAGTCCGACCGCTGGCTCATAAAAGGGTAGGTACCAAAGTGGTCAAATGGGTGTGGCTGTAAACCACATGGCTTCGGCCTTCGGGGGTTCGAATCCCTCCCTACCCACATAAAGATCAGTTTTTATGCCGATGTAGCTCAGGGGTAGAGCATTCCCATGGTAAGGGAAAGGTCGTCGGTTCAAATCCGACCATCGGCTTATTTAAGTTTAGACACTCAAAAGTAATTCTCTTAATACCTTGTTATTATGGCAAAGAGAAAAAAATCATTAATAAAATTACAATGCTCAGAGTGTAAGAGAATCAATTACTATACCCGAAAACCAAGAAACATAGAAAAGAAATTAGAATTGAAAAAATTTTGTAAATGGTGTAGAAAACATACTATTCATAAACAGATAAAAAGATAGAGTGTTTAAAAGAGAAATTATGGGGACGTGGTGAAATGGTATCATAAGAATCTCCAAAATTCTTGTTCCAGGTTCGAATCCTGGCGTCCCTGCTTAAGTTTTGAGAAGATTTCTGTCAAGATTTTTTAAAGGGAAGGTAAAATTATATTTTTGTTTAATATGAGAAACATTCCTACTCATGTGGCTTTAATTCCTGATGGCAATCGGAGATGGGCGAGAAAAAGAGGTTTTCAGTCCTGGATTGGCCATCGAGCAGGAGCAAAAAATGTAGAAAGAATTTTAGAAAAAGCCTTCTTAGAGAGTAAAATTCCTTATTTTACTTTTTGGGGAGGATCTCTGGATAATCTTACAAAAAGAAAAAAAATTGAGGTTGATTTTCTGACAAAACTTTATACTGAGTATTTTAAAAAGGTAGGTAAAGACAAAAGAATTCACGAAAACAAAGTCAGAATTAGGGTCTTAGGTCGATGGAGAGAGATTTTGCCTAAAGAGACCCAGAAGGCAATTGAGAAGGCAATGGAGGCTACCAAAAATTATACAAAGAATTTTCTTACCTTCCTTTTGGCCTATAATGGCACGGATGAGATGATCTCTTGTATTCAAAAAATTGTGAATTTGGCTAAAGAGAAAACCATAACCGTGACAGAGAAATTAATAAAGGAGCATCTTTGGACAAAAGACCTCCCTCCTGTTGATCTTGTTATTAGAACCGGCTGTGAAAAAGATCCTCATATGTCAGCAGGTTTTATGATGTGGGATAC
>JAGGUF010000035.1 GCA_021158595.1 bacterium
AATTTTCAAGAATTCTTGACCCTGCAGTACATCTTATCCCTTCTACTAAAATATTATCCTTAACAGCACAAGGAACCCCACACAACAAAGGAACATCTTTTTCTTTATCAATCCTTTCCTGGGCTTCCCTTGCCTGCCTTAGAGCAAGTTCAGGAGTGATCGTCAAAAAAGAGTGTATCTGTTTGTCTTCATCCTCAATTTTATTTAAATATTCTTTGGTAAGTTCCACTGCTGAAATTTCTTTGTTAATTAATTTTTGATGAATCTCTAAAATGCTCATATTATAAAATTTGGGTGGTTTTGATATATTTCCCTTCCCTTTGAGAAGAGAGATCTAATAGTTTCTCTCTTGTTTTTTCTCTCTCTTCTTTGCTTTTCAAATCTACCTTATCTTCCCTTGTCACATTCTTAATATTTTCTGGATGAGTCATTGACTTCAACTCTGAGACATCCAACTCTTCCAACTTCTTTACAAAATCCAAAATTGAAGAAAACTCTTTTTCTAATTCTCTCTTCTCTTTTTCCTCTATCTCAACTTGAGCAAGTTTTAAAATGTGATCAATTTCACTCATTTTCTCTGTAATTCCCAACCACTTTGGTAACGCTCTGATATTTCCCCTCCCCCTCCTTAATCCTCCCCCTCCCTTTGGGAGGGGGAGGATATAGGTGGGGGTGGGGAATTTACACCTGAAGAGAATACAAGTGAGAAGATTTGTTACCAAAGTGGTTGGATAGTACAGTTTATCAAAAATTCTTATGGCAAACAATTATAATATGCTGAAGTAATTTTTTATCTCATAATCTGTTACTGTTTTATTAAAATTATCACACTCAATTCTTTTGTTTTCTATAAATTTTTTATAAATGTGCTGAGGAAGAGTCTCTTTTACTAATTTACTTTTCTCAAAAAAATCAATGGCTTTCTCTAAAGAAGGAGAAAGTTTTTCTATATCCAATCGCTCCTTTTCTGATAGTTGAAAAACATCTAATTCCACAGGTGCTGGCGGTTTTAGTCTTTCTTTAATCCCCTGTATTCCTGCTGCATGAATTAAACTTATGGCAAGATAAGGATTACAAGCAGGATCTGGACTTCTTATCTCAATCCTAGTAGCGGAGATCTTTCCTTTTTGGTATTCAGGAACCCTTATATATGCTGATCTGTTTTTTGTTCCCCAAACAAGATATGTAGGAGCCTCATAACCAGGATAAAGCCTTTTATATGAATTTACCCATTGATTTAGCCCTGCCTGGATTTCTTTTGCATATTTTATTAATCCCCCAATATAAAATTTTGCAATCTTGCTTAACCCTTGATTGTTTTTATCAAAAAATAGATTTTTATTACCCCTCCATAATGAAAGATGTAAATGCATTCCATTTCCATTTATCCCTGCAATCGGTTTCGGCATAAAAGAAGCAAAAACTCCAAATCTTCTGGCAATTCTTTTTATTACATACTTTGTCAAAATTATCCTATCTGCCATTGTCAAGGCATCACTATATGTTAAATCTATCTCATGCTGGCTGGGAGAGACCTCGTGATGGTCAAGTTCAGTTTTTATCCCCATTTTATTAAGAGAAATCTGGGTTTCTTTTCTTATTTCTCCATACAACCCTGATCTGAAATATCCTCCTCTATCTGTATACCTGGGAAATTTGTCATCTTCAAAAATAAAAAATTCTACTTCAGCCCCACATTTTAATGTACCTATCTTTTTATATTTCTCTATTGTATTTTTTAGTAAATTTCTTGCATCTCCTTCATACTCTTCTCCGCTTGGTTTTATTACCTTTCCAAAAATTACCGCCTCTCTCCACGAACTCTCAATCCCCTTATATTCCCAGGGTAAAATTGTAAGGGTATTGATATCAGGAATAAATCTCAAATCGCTCTCCTCGGTTCTTGCAAATCCTTCTACAGAGGAGCCGTCAAACCCCTTCCCTTCTTTAAACAGGCTTTCAAGTTGCTCTATGGGAATGGTAAAATCAAGCATCCTTCCCAAAATATCCACAAAAATGGGCCTGATAAACCTCACCTTCTTCTCTCTAAACTCCTTTAAGTATTCTCTTATTTTTTTCATAATATTTATAAACTGGTAAAAATTTTTATCATTTCTAAAAATAATAGCATAAATTGCAAAAAATCTCTATTGCCAAATATAAAACTGATTAGTAATCCTCCTCCTAGAGGGAGGGGGAGGATATAGGTGGGGAATTTCTTCCTCTGTGAGCCGTCAATTTTTATTTTGCATTCAACTGTTAGCAATTACAGCAAAAAAATAAAGCCGTGATTTCCACGGCTTATAAAACCGAACTATACAAAATTGAAACTCAACCGGTCCAGCATTTCTCCAATTCTAAGCGAATCTGGCTGACGCCTCTTTCTACCTTTCCTCTGATTTCTTCGTTTTCTAACTTATCTTCAATTTCATCCAGTGCTTCTTCGGCATCTTGCAGATATCGTAATATCTTCTCTCGAAAATTTCTCTTCTCCTTCTCATTAGGAGTCATCAACGCTATTTCCAGATAGATTCTAGCAATATTGATTAACAGTATGGTCTTTGTCTCTAGAGAGTCTGTACTCGAAAGAGTCGTTTCATGCACTCTTATTCCTTTTTTCATCTGTTGTATTGGTTCTGTCTCTTTTTCCTCTTTCCAACTTTCTTCCGCTTTTCTTTCCTCTTTTCCTTTCATCTTTCTATTTTCACCTCCTTTGTTCTTTTTCTATTCTCTTTTTAAAGAACGCCTCCTTGATAGAAAGCGACAAATGGCTAAAAATTTATTTTAATCATTAGCCGTCTTCTATCATTAAAAAATCCTCCCGATAATCTTGGGGAGGTTTTTGATCTTTTTAATTAATTTCCAATCTTTATGTTCTTTCTGAAACCAAAAATCCTCCCCTCTCATTAAGGAGGATCCCTAAAATTATTAAAAGGTTTAGGTTTCTATCTCTTCTTTCTAAAATACAATTCATACTGATATTCTCCCTTCTCTAATCCTCCCCCTCCCCCTGGGAGGGGGAGGATATAGGTGGGGGAGGGATAGGTTTCACACCTGAAAAGGATATAGATGAAAATGTTCATTGCCAAAGTGGTTGGATAGTACAATTATGATTTAATGATAGCATCTTATTTTAGATTTGCATCTTATTTTAGATTTATCAAGCCCTATATGGAGACTGTTTATGTATCAAGTAACCTAACTATTCTTTATAACATAACCGAAACCGGTTTATCTGGACAATTATTTTTTTAAAAAAATTATAGTTTCTTTCTTTAATTAGAATCAAAAACTAAAAATAAAAAAGAATATTCCAACATTCTTAAGAATGTTGGAATATTTAAAACATATAAGATCCTCTAAAAGGAATAAAATTAAAGTAAATCGTCTTCCTTTACTCCAAAAACGGAAAGAATTCTCAGGGCAGCCGGAACAACTTGATGATAAACATAATAATCCGTATCAATATCAGTTAAACTTGCCCATTCATAAGGAATGGCTTTATCTGAAATCTTTTCTCCTTTTTTTGAAATAACAAACATAATAATTGTGCCTGGCTCGACTTCTTCTCCTTTTTCCTTCATTTTTTTAGCACAAGCAAGATGAGGAGATAGCGATTTATATTCTTCAATTGGCTTTGTTAACTGCTCATAAATTACTAAATCTTTTAATAAAATTTTTCTTGCTTTCAATTTTGAAATAATTTCTTTGCTATATTTTATTGCACCTTTGAGATCTTGTTTTTCAAGCACAAACTCTAAAACTTTTCTTTGAAGTTCTTTTGCTAAATTACACCAATCTTTTCTTACGGTCTCTAACCCTCTTATTAAAAGTTTCCCTTTTTCATCTAAAAGAGCATATCTTTTTTTAGCCGTACCTTTAATTAAACCTTTTGGGATAAAAATTCCTCTTTTGTAAAATCCTTGTAAATCTAATTCAATTATTCCAGGCAAAGTTTTATTTATTTTTTCTAAAAATTTTTCAATATCTTTTTTAAAAGTTTTTTCTTTTCCTTTTTTTGGTTTTAAAAATGCAGAATCAGTATCTCCATAAACAACCACAAAATCTTGACTTGCTTTCTCCATTGCTTCTTTAAT
>JAGGUF010000039.1 GCA_021158595.1 bacterium
GGAGGATATAGGTGGGGGAGGGATTTCCCGCTCCCCGCTCCACGCCTCGCGCTTTGTCACCCAGCCCCACTTTTGTAAAAGTGAGGCTGGACGGGCGCTTTGAGTATTGGAATTTGGAATTTGGTAATTGGTAATTTAAAGATATGGGTATTAAAAAACGTGAAATTACAAAAGAGTTAAAAGATTCCTATCTTGACTATGCAATGTCAGTGATTATTTCTCGTGCCCTGCCGGATGTAAGGGATGGTTTAAAGCCTGTCCAACGAAGGATTTTGTATGCAATGTATGAGGATGGACTCAGGCATAATGCTAAATTCAAAAAATCAGCCTCGGTCATTGGATCAGTCTTGGCAAAGTATCATCCTCACGGAGATGCAGCAGTTTATGAGGCCTTGGTAAGAATGGCTCAGGATTTTACTTTAAGATATCCCCTCATTCAAGGTCAGGGAAATTTTGGCTGTTTCACGGGAGATACAAAAGTAAGACTTTGTGATGGAAGGAGTTTGAGTTTTAAGGAATTAATTAGAGAGCAAGAAGAAGGAAAAAGACACTGGGGTTTTACCTTTAATCCAAGAACTCAAAAAATTGAAATTGCTGAGATTAAAAATCCAAGATTAACGAGGAAAAATGAAAAATTAATAGAAATTACTTTAGATAATGGGAAGAAAATTAAATGTACTTTAGATCATCAATTTATGCTGAGAGATGGTAGTTATAAACAAGCCAAGGATTTAAAACCAGGTGATTCTTTAATGCCTCTTTATACAAACCTATATAATGGCGAAGATAAAAATTTAAAAGGATATGAGATAATCTTCCAACCAATGAAAGAAACATGGGAATTTATTCATCACTTGGCTGACGAATGGAATTTAAAAAATGGAATTTATAAAAGAAGCGCTGGTAGAATTCGACATCATCGAGATTTTAATAAATTAAACAATAATCCTGATAATATTTTAAGAATTCAATGGCAGGATCATTGGAAATATCATAAAGAAATTGCTTCAGAGAGACATAAAAACGATCCCGAATATGTAAAGAAATTAGCAGAGGGTAGAAGAAGATTTATAGAAAATAATAGAGAAGTATTTTCTCAGCGAGCGAAGAATTTAAATAAAAAACTTTGGAAAAATCCGGAATTTCGGAAAAGACATTCTGAAAGAATTAAAGCATTGTGGAAAGATCCCGAATATAGAAAATATATGGCAGAAGCTGCGAGAAAAAACCTCAAGAAATTATGGAAGCGAAAGGATTTTCAAGAATTATTAAGTAAATTAAAATCAGCAGAGATGAAAAAGAGATGGCAGGATGAGAAATATCAAGCTTATTGGCGGGAAAAAACAAGAGAAATTTCACTAAAAATTTGGTCAAATCCAAAACACCGGGAATATATTTCAAAATTAATGAAGGAAAGGGCTAAGGATCCAGAATGGCAAAAGAGAAAAAGTGAAATAGCAAAAGCATTATGGCAAGATCCTCAATATCGAGCAAAATTTTCACCCGAGCATTTTAGTAAGGCGGCAAAGAAATTATGGGAAGATCCCAAAATAAGAGATTTTCATAGAGAGAAAGCTATAAAACAATGGCAAAACTTAGAATTTAGAAAAAAAGTCCTCAAAGCACTAAGAGAGGGGCATAATGAATTTTTGAAGAAACACCCCAATTTTATGAAAGAATTGACAGAAAAAGCGAAGATTGTTCTGTGTAAAAATTGGCAAGATCCTACCTACAAAGAAAAAGTTATAAAAAGCAAAATTTTAGGTTATGTTTATTCGCTTTCGAAGAAATATCAAAATGTTACTCCCGAAATATATGAGAAAGAGAGGTGCAATAATGGAGTTCCCCGACTTAAAAATGCTTTAAATTATTTCAAAGACTTCTCAGAAATTTTAACCGAATCTCAAAAATATAATCATAAGGTAATAAAAACCAGAATTCTCCAAAAAAGAGAAGATGTTTATGATTTAACTATTGAACCCTGGCATAATTTTGCTTTGGCTGATGGAATTTTTGTTCACAACTCAATTGACGGAGATTCGGCAGCCGCCTACCGCTATACCGAATCCCGACTCTCAAAAATTGGTGAGGAGATGCTAAAGGATATTGAGAAGGATACAGTTGATTTTACTGCCAACTATGATGGGACCAGAAAAGAACCTACTGTTCTTCCTTCTCCTCTTCCTCAATTCCTTCTTAATGGTTCTTTAGGGATTGCAGTGGGAATGGCAACCAGCATTCCTCCTCATAATTTAAAAGAGATTTGTGATGGTTTAATTTACCTTTTAGAAAACAAAAATGCTACCACCAAGGATCTGTTTCAGTTTATTCAGGGACCTGATTTTCCCACCGGGGCTCAGATCTTTGATAAAAAAGGCATCATCAAGACCTATGAAACTGGTCATGGTCCTATCTTAATTCGAGCCAAGGCAGAAATTATTGAGAAAAAGAAAGATTTGTTTGAAATCCACATCTTAGAGATTCCCTTTGGAGTTCAAAAATCAGCCCTACTTCAACAAATAGCAAAACTGGCAAAGGAGAAAAAGATTGAAGGGATAAGAAATATTCGGGATGAGTCAGACAGACAAGGCTTTAGGATAGTTATCGAACTTAAAAAGGGAAGCCAAGCCAAAAAGATCTTAAACCAACTTTACAAGTGGACAGACCTTGAGAAGGTTTTTTATCTGAATATGATTGGCCTGGAACAGGGGAGACAACCGAAGGTTTTTTCCTTAAAAGAGGCGATGGAGAGTTTCTTGAATCATCGGAAGGAGGTGGTAAGGCGTCGAACCCAGTTTGATCTTAAAAAGACAAAAGAAAGAATCCATATTCTTTTGGGACTTAAGAAGGCTCTCTTGCATATTGATCAGATAATTTCAATTATCAAAAAATCAGAGAATAGAGAAAGTGCCAAAAAGAATCTTATTTTAAAGTTTAACTTTTCAGATATTCAGGCAGAGGTGATTTTAGAGACAAAACTCCAGAGTCTTGCCCGTCTGGAACGAAAGAAAATTATTCAGGAACTGGAAGAGAAGAAAAAGATAGCCGCTGAACTTCAGAATATATTGGAGAAAAAGGGAGGGATTGAGAAGGTAATTAAAAAAGAAATACTCTCTCTTAAGGAAAAATATAAAGATGACAGACGGACAGAGGTAATTCCTCAAAAACCAGGAGAGTTTAAAAAGCAGGATCTAATTCCCAAAGAGGATAATATCTTAATCTTGACCAGAGGAGGATATATAAAAAGATTGTCTCTTTCAACCTATAGGACTCAAAAAAGAGGAGGAAAGGGAGTGTTAAGTTTGGCTTTAAGGGAGGAGGATAGGGTGGAGCATTTTCTTTATCTGTCTTCTCATGACGAGATTTTGTTTTTCACCAGTTTTGGAAGGGTCTTTAAGATTCCTGCCTTTGAGATTCCTGAGGCAAAACGAGAAAGTTTTGGAAGGGGGATCCTAAATTTCCTTGACCTTGCTCCTGGAGAAAGGGTAACCTCTCTTATTAACTTTAAAGAGAAAAGTGGTAGGTATCTGGTAATGGCAACCAAAAAGGGATTGATTAAAAAGACCTCAATTGATGAGTTTGAGATAGTAAGAAGGTCAGGTTTAAAGGCGATAAAACTTCAGAAAGGAGACGAACTTTCTTTTGTGAAAGAGAGTCAAGGAGATGACGAGATTCTTCTTGCCTGTTCTTTGGGAAATGTGATAAGATTTAAAGAAAAAGAGATTCGTCCAATGGGAAGAAATGCGGCCGGGGTCAGAGGAATTCAACTTACAACAACTGATAAAAACGGAAATGAAAATAGGGTGATTGGAATGGAGATAATACCTAATATCCGAGATCAAAAATCTAAACTCCATTTATTGACCTTGTCTGAAAATGGTTTTGGAAAAAGAACAGAGATTTCAAAGTTTAGGTTGCAAAAAAGAGGCGGGAGAGGTATTATTGGAATGAGGATTACTCAGAAAACTGGGAAACTGGCAAAAATTTGTCTCCTTCGGGATGAAGAAGAGTTAATTGTTATCTCAGAGAAGGGTCAGACTCTTAGAGGTAAAATAAAAGGTATTCCTATTTTAGGAAGAGTTTCTCAGGGAGTAAAAGTGATAAGATTAAAACAAGAAGATAAGGTAGCATCAGTGATAGCAATTTAGAATTTAAGCGTGAAGCGTGAAGCGTGGAGCGTGAATCCCTCCCCCACCTAAGAGGTGAAGTAGGAATTATGAAGTAGGAAGTAGGAATTTTCCCTCCCCCTCCCAGAGGGAGGGGGAGGATTTGGGGAGGATCCCCTCTGTATCCCCTCAGAAAAAGGAGAGGATCCCTTCCATATCCCCCCTTAGAAAAAAAGAGAAGATTATCTCCCCTCAATATCCTCCCTCTCCCTGTGGGAGGGGGAGGATAAAGGTGGAACTCCTCTCCCCAATCCTCCCCCTTCCCTTTGGGAAGGGGGAGGACTAAGGTGGGGGATAGGAATTTTCTTCCCCAATTAACCCCCTCCTTGTGTTCCTCCCCCTTAAAAAGGGGGAGGAAA
>JAGGUF010000003.1 GCA_021158595.1 bacterium
CCTCAATATCCTCCCTCTCCCTGTGGGAGGGGGAGGATAAAGGTGGGGTCCTTCCCCCAATCCTCCCCCTTCCCTTTGGGAAGGGGGAGGATACAGGTGGGGGATAGGAATTTTCCTCCTTCCTCCTTCCTACTTCACCTCTTATGTGGGGAAGGGAATTAGTTTTTATCTTTACGCTGTAGTTTTGCGCTTAAATTTTTGTTTTGAGATTTGAGATTTTAATTCGTAATTTAAAATTATATGGTAATTCTTCCACCAGGAACAGGAGGATTTCTAAATCCTCAAAAAATTGTAGATGAGATTGGAGTTGTAGAACAAGGAATGAAAATCGCTGATTTTGGTTGTGGCCATGGCTATTTTAGTTTACCGTTAGCAAAAAAGGTGGGTGATAATGGAATGGTTTTTGCTCTTGATGTTTTTTCCAAGGCTTTAGAAGCGGTTAGTTCTCGGATGAGACTTGAGGGAGTGCAAAATATTGAGACCAAAAGATGCAATCTTGAGAAAGAAGGGGGTTCTGGACTTTTGGACGAAAGTTGTGATCTTGTTTGGATGGCGAACCTTTTGTTTCAAACAGAAGAGGATGAAACAGTGGTAAGAGAGGCTAAAAGGGTTTTAAAGAAGGGAGGGAGATTGGTTTTTATTGATTGGAAGCCAGGAGTTCCTTTGGGCCCTCAAGGAAAAAGAATACCTCAGGAAGAGGTGAGAAGACTTTTTGAGAAGGAGGGCTTTTCTTTTGAAAAAGAGTTTCCCACTGACAATTATCATTATGGCTTGATCTTTAAGAAATAGAAATAATATATGAGAAAAATTTTAGCAATATTGTTAGGTTCATCTGTTCTTTTGTTTTTTGGAATAGATTTTGTCCTGGCAGCAGGAGGTGTTTGTGATCCTTGCAACACTTCTACAGATTGTAATACCGGTGCCGGTTTACAATGTATAAATGGAGTGTGTCAGGATCCAAGTAATATTGTTGTTTGCAATCCTACTCATTATAAAAATATTCTTGATGTAATTGCTGCTATTGCCAACTTAATTTTTTGGATTGCGGTTGCAATTGTTCCTTTGATGATAATAATTGGTAGCATAATGTTTCTTACTGCTGGAGGAGATTCAATGAAGGTAACAAAAGCAAAGAGTCTTCTTTTCTGGGCTATGGTTGGTTTGGGAGTTCTTTTGCTTTCCAAAGCCATCGCCGCCTTGATCGAAGGAATATTAAAATGATAATATATAGGGGGAGGAGAAACTAATCTCAAATCTCAAAATTCAAAATTATTTTTAAGCGCAAAGCGTAAAGCGTGAAGCGTGAAGCGTGAAGCGGAAAAATCCCTCTCCCACCTGATCCTCCCCCTTTTTAAGGGGGAGGAACACAAGGAGGGGGTTAATTGAGGAAGAAAATTCCTATCCCCCACCTTAGTCCTCCCCCTTCCCAAAGGGAAGGGGGAGGATTGGGGGAGGAGCCCCACCTATATTCTCCTCCTCCCTCTGGGAGGGGGAGGATTTGGGGAGGTAATCCTCTCCTTTTTCTAAGGGGGGATATGGAAGGGATCTTCTCTTTTTTAAGGGGAGGTTACAGAGGGAATCCTCCCCCTCCCTCTGGGAGGGGGAGGATATAGGTGGGGGAGGGAAATCTTCCTCTGTGAGTTGTCAACTTTTATTCTGCATTCAACCTTTAACTTCTAAAATTTTCTGGTCATTTAATAATGGCTCTCCTAATGGTTTGGCCCAAAAGAAAAAAATATCGGAATTAATTTTTTTATTGCTTTTTTGCGGTGACCGATTTTGATTTCTTCATCAAGGCCCAATTTATTTTAAACTGCCTTCAATGATCTTTTTGATTCTTTCAGCTTCTTCCTCAACAACTTTTCCATTGTATTCGCCGGCGTGGGCTGGTGCGCCTTTGTAAATCGGGGCTTTCTGATCCAAATGCAAATTGAAAATATATTTTTGGTCTTTAATTTTCAAAAATAAGTGAAAGCGAGGAAAACCTTTTGGGGGTCTAACAAACTCAAGTTCAGATTTTACAGTTTTTCTTAAAAAGAAATAGCCGGTTCTTCTCATTAAGTTATAAATATTTTCTTTCAAAGTTCCTTCAATTTCAAATTTCATATTTGAAACAAAAATTTTTGCCAATTTAGTGTAAAATTTCAATTTGATAAATTTCGCCGATAATTTTTTAAATTTGAGTAACTTTTCTTAAATAATCAACACATCATAGGAAATCACTCCTTCTGGTTTGTAGTTTGTCAATTAAAATGAGCCTTCCTTTCACATTTTTCTGAATTTATCCTGGAAAATTAGTTTTTTCCATTAACCTCATAATAGTTTCTTTTATTTTTTGAGGATTTGGTAAGTCGCGAAAAGTAAATTTGACTAAAGCGCCGGCAGTTTGGATTTCTAAATCTCCAAAATTTAAAAAAGTAGGAAAAAAACCTTTAATGTTGAGGGAGAGATCTTGAATCCTCTCTAATTTCACTGTCGCACTTTCATAATTAAAAAATCCTTTTTGCTCAATTCTGATTATTCTTTTATTGGTTACAATCATTGCTGTTAAAAGATAAATCATTAGATTGTAAATAAACAAAAGCCACAAAATTAAAAAATAAATCATGGTTAAAAACCAAAAGAGAGAGGAAAATAAAGGATACCAGTTAAAATTTTTAATAAAAAAGTAAATCAAAAACGGCAAAAGGGCTAACAAAAAAATAAAGAAAATCGGCAGAGTTAAAACAAACCAATGTCTCCTGATGAGTAAAATGGTTTCTTCTCTGGGCAATTGGCCCTTAAAGGTTTTTTGGGAAACAAAAAGCGAAAAAGCCATAATCTTAAAATCCAATAAATTTTAAAATTTCTTTCCAATTAACCTGGCTAAAATATATCACAGTTAAAATTAAAAGAATCATCGAGCCCAAAAACACATAAAGTGAGGCTGATTTTGGTTCTTTCCCAACTCCAAACCGAACCAAGTGATAAATGGTTAAAAAGACAAACCACAAATAAACTGTCAGAACTACAAAAAGAAAAATCAAAACAAATTTCATTTTTTACATTATAAATAAATTAACCAAATTTTTAAAGCAAACTGAAAATTTAATTAAACACAGAACCATTCAAATTATAACAAATCTCATATTCTTTTGATTTCCTTTGCTAAATCGGCAATGGCAATGGTTCGCTCACGGGTATAGGCAGAGGAGGTGAAAATGGTTAGACATTTATCCTCAAACATAAATAGAGGAGCATTAGGATCATGAGAACGAACTAAAACTCTTTTATTAAATCCCTCCATTAATTTTAAAAAATAATCTCGGCCAAATTTTGGTCTACCACTAAAAATATCAATTCCTAAATCTTCACCAGGTTGAGCAACAAAATCTTCCAGCAAATCTGTATCCATTCTCGGCTACCTAATTTCATAGGATAAAATTTCTGGTTGCCAATTGAGACCGTCAAGAACACCTAATAAGGTAAAGACGATGGTTGTTTGACAATTTAAGTATAGCAAATAGTGATTTTTAAGGGAAATTGGTTTAAAATATATAAGAAATAATAATTTTTAGTAAGAACTTGAAAATCTGAGGAAAGAGGAAGTCTCGCCTTCTTTGCCTTATTATGCAATTATCCTTTATGAAACAAAAGGAAAAAGAGATGGAAAAATTAAAAAAGGAATGCTTGGATTTCTGTTATAAGCATCCCTTATATCAGAAAGGGACATATCCAGTATTTGGAGAAGGACCCTTAGATGCAAAGATAATGTTGATTGGAGAGGCTCCAGGTTATCATGAGTCAATAAAAGGACGTCCCTTTTGCGGGGCGGCAGGTAAGATTTTAGATGAATTGTTAGATTTTGTAGGAATAAAAAGAAAAGATGTTTATATTACCAATCTTGTTAAACTAAGACCCTTTAATAATCGAGATCCAAAACCAGAAGAGATAAAGAGTTTTGCTCCTTATTTGAGTAAACAGATAGAGATTATAAAGCCAAAAATAATTTGCACTTTAGGAAATTATTCTACCACCTTTATCTTCCAAAAATATGGATTAGAAGATAAGTTGCAGGGTATTAGTAAAATTCACGGAAAGATTTTTGAAGTAGAGAACCTTTTCCAAAAAATAAAAATCATTCCCTTTTATCATCCGGCAGTGGCAACCTATAACCCTAATATGAAAGAAATTCTCAAAAGAGATTTTAAGGTCTTAGAAAAATTTAAAAAAGAAATAATTAAAAGTTAAATGTTAAGATAGTCTTTGTGGACTCAGGGAGATTCGAACTCCCGACCTTCGGTATGCCATACCGACGCTCTAACCAACTGAGCTATGAGCCCCTTGAATAAATATAAATTAAAAACTTTTAAAAATCAATATTCTCTATTCGGACCCTTGTCCGATTTTTTAAACAAGAGATTTTAAAATTATGAAAGAAGGATTTATCTTAATAGACAAACCCAAAGGAATAACCTCTCATGATGTGGTGGATAAATTGAGAGAGATTACCAAAATAAGAAAGATTGGTTATGCCGGAACCTTAGACCCTTTAGGTACTGGTCTTTTGATTTTAGGAATTGGAAGAGGGGCTACAAGAAGGCTTTCAGAATTTTTAAGACTGGACAAGGAATATATAGCGAAATTAAGACTGGGTGCCATTTCTGATACCTTTGATAAAGAAGGAAAAATTGAATTTAAAAAGATCGAAAAGATACCTTCAAGGGAAAAGATAGGAAAGGTAATAAAGGAGTTTATTGGTCAGATTTACCAGATTCCTCCTTCTTATTCGGCAAAAAAGATCAAAGGAGAAAAGGCTTATAATTTAGCAAGAAAAGGAAGGAAGGTAGAATTAAAACCCCAAAAGGTAAATATTTATAAAATCAAAATTTTAAGATACAAATTTCCCTATTTAGAAATCAAGGTCAATTGCTCATCAGGAACCTATATTAGATCTTTGGCTTCTGATATTGGAAAGAGATTAGGTTGCGGGGCTTTATTGGAAGAACTGAGAAGAACCAGAATTGGAAATTTTTCGGTAAAGCAGGCAAAGAAATTAGAAGAGATAAATTCGAAAAACTGGAAAAGTTTTTTAACCTCTCTTCAAGTTTGACTATTTTTAAAAATGTGTTAAAAAGATAATGGAGGTTTTTTGTTGACAATTAGATTGGATGAGATGGAAAACCTCAAAAATATAAAGGAGGTGAGAAGATGGGAAAAAGAATAATTGTGGCGCTGGATGGGATGTCCGAAGAAAAGGCAATAGAAATCGCTGAGATGCTGAAGGGAGAGGTCTGGGGGTTTAAAGTCAACGATCTATTAGATACAATGGGACCAAGGCAATGTCTCAGAACCTTCAGAAGGTATGGGAATGTAATGGCAGATCCCAAACTCTGCGATATTCCCAATACAATGAGCAATAGAAGCAGAGCTTATTTTGGAGATTCTGAGGAGAGAGCACAGGGATTAGTCATTGCTCCTGATATCCTTACCATAATGGCTTGTGCTGGAATTGACGGAATGCGGGCAGTAGTAGAGCAAAGGAACGAATTTTTCTCTTACACCGAGATCGCCGCAGTGACTGTTTTGACATCAATCTCAGAAGAGGAGTGCAATCTTATATTTGGAGGTCCAGTCAAGTCAAAGGTCTTAGAGTTTGCCAGAACTGCTCTTATTGCAGGATGCGATGCACTCGTTTGTTCTCCTCAAGAACTAGTGTTTCTTAATCAGTTTCCAGAACTTCAAAGACTGACAAAGATTACTCCAGGAATCAGACCTGAAGGTGTCAGTGCCCAAGACCAAAAGAGGATAAATACACCTTATCAGGCTATTCTTAACGGAGCGGATTTGTTAGTAATAGGACGAGCAATCACTCAAGCAAAGAATCCATTGGAAGCAGTTCAAACAATTAACGAGGAGATTGCTGAGGCTGGAATAGAAAAATAAAGAAAGAACAAAAATAAAGGATTTTTTCGGGCTTTGTGCCCGCTTTTTTTTGTAAAAAAGATGAAAAAGGATTAGAATTTAAAATATGCATATTCCTGTCTTACAAAAAGAGGTTTTAGAATATCTGAGCCCAAAGCCAAATGAAAACTTTATTGATGCTACAATAGGTGAGGGAGGTCATACCTTAGGTATTTTGAGAAAAAATAAACCTAAGGGAAAGGTGCTGGGTATTGAAATAGATCCTCAGATGTATCAAAGACTAAAAACCCAAATGAAGAAATTTCTAAAAAGATTAATTTTGGTCAATGATTCTTATGTAAATTTAAAGGAAATAGTTAAAAGATATAGATTCAAGGCCAATGGGATCTTGTTTGATCTGGGAATGTCAAGTTGGCATATAGAAGAAAGTGGAAGGGGATTTACTTTTCAAAAAGATGAGAGATTGGATATGCGCTATGATCCAAAAAACTATTTGACAGCCGAGAAAATTGTTAATAGATACAAAAAAAGAGAGATTGAAAGGATCTTAAGAGAATACGGAGGAGAGAGATTTGCCAAAAGAATTGCTAAAAAGATTTGTGAGAGAAGAAAGATAGAACCTATTAAAACCACCTTTCAATTAAAAGAGATTATCAAAAGAGCGTTTCCCCGAAAATATAAGTGGGGAAGAATTCACTATGCCACACGAACCTTTCAGGCCTTAAGAATTGCAGTTAATAATGAATTAGAGAATCTGAGAAAAGCCTTGCCTCAGGCATTTGAGATTTTAGAGCCGAAGGGAAAATTGGTGGTAATTTCCTTTCATTCTGGAGAGGACAAAATTGTTAAAGAGTTTTTAAAAGAAAAAGCAAAAGAGGGAAATCTGCAGATTTTGACCAAAAAACCAGTTCGACCTACCCCTCAAGAGATCAAAGTTAATCCTCGCTCTCGCTCCGCCCGACTGCGAGCAGGTATAAAGACCTTTTAAGAGGTAATAAGACTTTTTATGAACCAAAAAGGTTTTTCAAAAATTGTTGGAATTTTCCTAATAATCCTTATTGTGGCAGTTGGTCTTTTGACTTTTAAAATTTATTATTCTCCTCATTCTCAAAATGAAATTGCCAAGAATGAAGATTTGCTTCCCAAAGAAAAGTTACCTCTTCCTGAGAAATCAGATTTGCCGAAGATAGAAAATATAAAAAGAAGTATTTCCATTCCAGAGCCATTGATCTTTCCCGAAATAATAGAAAGAGGAGCAAGATCTTTAGAAGAAGAAAAAATAATATATTTCACAAATTTTTATCGAGAGGAAGAAGGATTGGAAAAATTAAAAGAAAATGAGATTTTAAATAAAGCGGCAAAGGAGAGATTAGAAGATATGTTTAGCAAGCAATATTTTGAACATATATCTCCTGAAGGAATTGGAGCAGAAAAAGTGGTTAGCAATCTGGGTTATCAATATATAATGGTAGGAGAGAATCTGGCTTTGGGAAATTTCAAAACTGAGAAAGAATTGGTGGATGGCTGGATGGGAAGCCCTGGCCATAGAGAAAATATCTTAAATCCAAGGTTTAAAGAAATTGGAATCGCAGCAAGAAAGGATTGGTTTAAAGGAAAAAAGACCTTTATTGCAGTGCAAATCTTTGCTACTCCCTTATCCGAATGTCCCTTGCCAGATGAAAATCTACGCTTGGAAATTGAAGGAAAGAAAAAGAGTTTTGATAGTCTTCAATCAAAGGCTGAAGATTTAAAGAATGAAATTGAAAATCTCCAAAAACAAACAGAGGTTTTGTATCAACAGGCTCAAGGTCTTATCAGTAAGGGAGAGGATCTGATTAATCAGGGAAATGATTTGGTAAAGGAGGGAAATCGTATTTTTGAGCAAGAAGGGGATGAAGAAGAGGCTCAAAAGTACTGGAGTCAAGGGCAAGATTTACAAAAACAGGGAGAGGAGAAGATAAATGCGGCCTTGTTTCTTCAGGAAAAGATTAATGAGAATAATAATCTTATTGAGACAAAAATTAACGAATACAATAATTTGGTTTCTCAAATAAACTCCCTTTCTCAAGAACTTGAGAAATTGATTTCTGTTTACAATTCTCAGGTTTCAAGATTTAATCAATGTATTCAGTAAAAACTTTATAGATTATGAGGTTAAAATTGGTCTCAAAATTTAAACCTTCAGGAGATCAGGGAAAGGCAATAAAGGGATTAGTACAGGCTTATTACAAAAAGGGGAAATTCCTCTCCCTTTTAGGAGTGACCGGTTCCGGAAAGACATTTACTATGGCCAATGTAGTTTCTAAAATAAACAAACCTGTTTTGGTAATTTCTCCTAATAAGGTTTTAGCGGCTCAACTCTATCGGGAATATAAAAGTTTTTTTCCAGAAAATAAGGTCTGTTATTTTGTTTCCTATTATGACTATTATCAGCCGGAGGCATATATTCCCTCTACTGATACCTATATTTCCAAAGAGGCAGTGATAAATGAGGAGATTGAAAAGTTAAGACATGAGGCTACTTCTTCTTTAATTCAAAGAAGAGATGTGATTGTGGTTGCTTCTGTTTCCTGTATTTATAATTTAGGACTACCCTCCAATTATTTTGAAAGAGCAATTCATTTGGAAAAGGATAAACCTATTACCCGAGGAGATCTAATAAAGCATTTGGTAAGGATTCAATATAAGAGAACAAATTTAGAACTTAAGAGAGGATTTTTTAGGGTAAGGGGAGAAGTGATTGAGATTTCTCCCGTCCATCAGGATATAATTTATAGAATTGATCTGGAAGATCAGAGGATAAATTCCATAGAGGTCTTTGATAATCTAAAAAGAAGAAAAATACAAGATTTAGATCAATTGGTAATTTTTCCCGCAAAGCATTTTGTAGTATTTGGGAATGAAATAGATGAAGCCATAAAGAATATAAAAGAGGAGTTGAAAGAAAGGGTAAGGTTTTTTAAAAAGAACAAAAAGTTTTTAGAGGCAGAAAGATTAGAGAGAAGAACAAAACAAGACTTGAGTATGATAAAAACATTAGGATATTGTCATGGAATAGAAAATTATTCAAGACATCTGACAGGGAAACTTCCCGGAGAGCCACCAGAGACATTATTATCTTATTTTCCAAAGGATGAGAATGGAAAACCAGATTTTTTAACCATCATTGATGAATCCCATATCGCTGTTCCCCAACTTCAAGGAATGTATAAAGCAGACCGAAGAAGAAAGGAGGTATTAATAGAATATGGATGGAGACTACCTTCAGCCTTGGATAATAGACCATTAAAATTTGAAGAATTTTTGGAAAGGACAGATAAAATAATCTTCACCTCGGCCACATTAGGAAGTTTTGAGAAAGAAAATTCATATTTTATTGCAGAGCAGATAATAAGACCTACATTTTTGGTGGATCCTGAAATTGAAATAAGACCAGTTTATGATAAAAAAAGGAAGATTTCTCAAATTGATGATTTAATGGAAGAGATTAAAAAAAGAATAAAAAGAAATGAAAGGGTTTTGGTGACTACGCTTACCAAAAGAACAGCCGAGGAGTTATCTGAGTTTTTCAATTCCAACGGAATAAAATCTTGTTTTATGCATGCTGAGACAAAGACACTGGAAAGGGCAAAGATTTTAACTGATTTTAGAAAGGGAAAATTTCATGTCTTGGTGGGGGTTAACTTGTTAAGAGAGGGGTTAGATTTGCCTGAGGTATCTTTGGTGGGAATTTTAGATGCTGATCGAGAAGGATTTTTAAGAAGTGAAACCTCTTTTATTCAGACTATGGGAAGAGCAGCCAGAAATGTAAGAGGAAAGGTGATTTTGTATGCTGATGAATTGACAGGATCATTAAAGAATGCCGTAAAAGAGGTAGAAAGAAGAAGAAAAATTCAATTGGAATATAATAGAAAAAATAACATAAAACCAGAGACAATTAGAAAAGAGATTAAGGAGTTAATTGAAATAGAAGGATAGAGAAATTTAAGCGCAAAGCGCAAAGCGTAAAGCGTAAAAGTAATTAAATCCTAAATTCAAAATCCGACCACAGCCCCTTTCCAAGGGGCTGGGTCGCCCAGCCCTTTAATAAGGGCTGTGGCGAAATCCGAAACAAAATTCTAAATTCCAATGTTCCAAATTCCAAACGTTTAGGATTTGTGATTTAGAATTTGGGATTTTGTTTAGAATTTAGGATTTAGTATTTAGAATTTGAATAAATTAGATTTGAGATTTAAGATTTGGATTTGAGTTTTGACATTTGACATTTGAGATTTATGTAATTTTCATTTTCTATGAAGGAAGTAATTTCAATTAAAAACGCATCTTGCCATAATTTAAAGAATATCTCTTTGGATATTCCGAAGAAGAAGATTGTAGTTATCACCGGTGTTTCTGGAAGTGGAAAGTCTTCCTTGGCTTTTGATACCATTTTTGCAGAAGGCCAAAGAAGATATATTGAGTCTCTCTCTCCTTATGCCAGGCAGTTTTTGGGCGAGATGAAAAAGCCTGAGGTAGAGGAAATAGAGGGATTATCTCCAGCCATTGCCATAAACCAAAAAGGACTTTCTTATAATCCTCGTTCTACCGTAGCCACATTGACTGAAATTTATGACTATTTAAGAGTTTTATTTGCCCGAATAGGAAAACCATTTTGTCCCATCTGTAAGAGAGAAATAAGAAAGTTATCTAAGGATGAAATTGTGAATATAATTTTAGAAAAGATTAAAAAATTAAAAAGTGAAAAGATTATTCTCTTATCTCCGGTGGTATTAGGAAGAAAAGGAGAGTATTATCAACTCTTATACGATTACTTAAATAAGGGATTTGAGCAGGCGAGAATAGACAGAGAATTTGTTTCTTTGCATAACAGAATTGAACTTCCCCGATATAAAACACATACCATTGAAATTTTAATTGATAAAATAAAAGACTTCAAAGAGAAATCAAGAATTTTTGAGGCTGTAGAATTAGCCTTACAATTGTCCAAGGGTTTGGTAAATATCTTGTATTACCAAAATAAAAAATTAGTTGAGGAAACTCTGTTGTCTTCTTCTCGAACCTGTCCCTATGATGGGTTTTCCTTTCCTGAAATTGAGCCAAGATTGTTTTCCTTTAATTCTCCTTATGGCGCTTGTTCTTATTGTAAGGGATTAGGAAGAGAATATCTTGGTTCAGAGGAAATTTGTCCAGTCTGCCAAGGTAAAAGACTAAAAAAGGAAGCCCTTTCAGTAAGGATTTTAGATAAAAATATCTATGAGGTTACTACATTGACAGTTAAGAGAGGTTTGAGTTTTTTTGAAAGTCTTCTAAATAGTCTTACTCCTTATCAGGAGAAGATTGCTTCTAATCTCATTTTAGAAATTATTTCTCGGTTGGAGTTTTTGGACAAGGTGGGTTTAAATTATTTGACCTTAAATAGAGAGGCAAATACCTTATCTGGAGGAGAGGCTCAAAGAATAAGGTTGGCTTCTCAAATTGGATCAAGACTTTCAGGGGTAATTTATGTTTTAGATGAACCTACCATTGGCTTACATGAAAGAGATACCTACAGATTGATAGAAATTCTAAAGAATTTAAAAAACCTAAAGAATACAATAATTGTAGTAGAGCATGACAAGAGCACCATAAAAAATAGTGACTTTTTAATAGATTTAGGTCCCTTAGCCGGAGAAAAGGGAGGAGAGGTTGTGGCTTATGGAGAAACGGCAAGACTATTGGATTCCCCTTCTTCGGTAAAGAAATTTCCTCGCTCTCTGACACTAAAATACCTCAAAGGGAAAGAAAAAATCGAAATTCCAAAAAGAAGGACAAACATAACGGAAAAACTCCGCTTGATAAAATGCAATTTGTATAATTTAAAGAATATAAATGTAGAGATTCCTTTAAGAAAATTGGTTTGTATTACGGGAGTATCAGGAAGCGGAAAATCCACCCTATTTAAAATAATTTCTAAGAATCTTCCCAGGGTTTTATATCGAATAAATTTACCATTGGAAAATGTTTCTCAAATAAAGGGAGCAGAGTATCTGGAAAAGGTTTTGGAAATAACCCAATCTCCTATTGGTAGAACTCCCCGTTCAAATCCTGCTACCTACACAGGAGTATTTACTCCTATAAGAGACTTATTTGCTTCTTTAGAATCTTCTCGAGAGAGAGGATATTCTCCTTCTCGTTTTTCTTTTAATGTGAAAGGAGGAAGATGTGAGGCTTGTGAGGGGGCTGGGTATAAATTAATAGAAATGCATTTTTTACCTCCAGTATTAGTGGAGTGTGAGGTTTGTCATGGAAAAAGATTTAACAGCGAAACCTTGCAGGTAAAATATAAAGGAAAAAATATTGCCGATGTTTTAGAAATGAGTGTAGATCAGTCTTATCAATTTTTTAAGGATATACCAAGTATCTCCGAGAAATTAAAGGTTTTAAAGGATGTGGGGTTAGGATATATAAAGTTAGGACAAAGTGCTACCACATTGTCAGGAGGCGAGGCTCAGAGAATAAAGTTGGCTCGAGAATTAAATAAGCCATCTTTTTTAAGAACCCTGTATTTATTAGATGAGCCTACAGTAGGATTGCATTACGAAGATGTGAAAAATCTTTTAAAGGTTTTACAGAAACTGGTGGATAAGGGAAATTCTGTTCTTATAATTGAGCACAATTTAGAGGTAATTAAGTGCTGTGATTTTATCATTGATTTGGGGCCTGAAGGAGGAGAAGAAGGCGGGAGGATAGTGGCATCTGGTACTCCGGAAGAAGTAGCAAAAAACAAAAACTCTTGGACAGGGAGGTTTTTGAAAAAGGTGTTGAATGAGTAAAGTTTCATACTAATTATTTAACTGTAATTGTTTAGCAAGGATTTGATATTTCCCCTCCCTCACCTATATCCTCCCCCTCCCAGAGGGAGGGGGAGGATTAAGGTGGGGGAGGGATACGCTTCACTTTCCGCATCTAAAGAGGATTAAGCGAGAAGGTTTGTTATCAAAGGAGTTGGATAGCACAATTTAACTATAAAACAAATCAATAATTTATGGAACTTAAGATCAAAAATATTTCTTCAGAGTGGAAGAAGATTCCTAAATCTCCAGGAGTTTATTTTTTTAAAAAAGGAGATCAAATCTTATATGTAGGAAAGGCAAGTTCTTTAAGAGACAGGATAAGAAGTTATTTTTCTTCAGATTCTTTTAAAATAAATCGACTAATTTCAGAAAGTGATAAGGTCTCTTTTATTAAGACAGATTCAGTATTGGAGGCATTGTTTAAAGAAGCAACCCTAATAAAGAAATACCAACCCATTTTTAATGTAAGAGAAAAAGACGATCGTTCCTTTGTTTATCTGGTTATTCCTAAATTCAAAATAAGAGACTTCCCTTATCCTATTGTTATCAGAAAAAGAGAACTATTAAAATATCCTTCTTCTGATTTTTACATTTTTGGTCCCTTTAAAAGTTGGTCTATTTTAAAAAAAGCCCTTTATCTACTGCGAAAGATTTTTCCTTACTGTGAAAAACCAAACTCAAAAAGGCCATGCTTTTATTATCAGATTGGCTTATGTGCCGGTGCTTGTATTGGAAAAATCTCCAAAGAAGAATATCAAAAGATAATAAAGAATTTGATTTTGTTTTTGGAAGGGAAAAAGAAAAAACTTCTGAAAAACCTAAAGAAGGATTTTCCTGAAAAAATTGAAATTTTAAAAAATATCCAAGATAGTATTTTGATCTCAAAGGAGGAAATAGGGGAGGATTTTCCTATTAGGAATTTGAGAATAGAGGGATATGATATTTCTCATTTTTCTGGAAAGGGAAGTTATGGTTCAATGGTTGTTTTTGAGAATAACTTACCCAATAAGGAAGAATACAGAATTTTCAAGATTAAAAAAGCCAAACAAAAAGATGATCTCTCTTGTTTAAGAGAGGTTATTGAAAGAAGATTAAAACATACTGAATGGTCCTGGCCTGATTTGATATTAGTAGATGGAGGAATAAATCAGGTAAATGCTGTTTATGAGGTAGTGAAGGATAAAAAAATTCCAGTGGTGGGAATAGCAAAGGGTAAGTCTCGCAAAAACAACAGGTTAATTTTTAAAGGGGTAAGAAGAAATCTAAGAAATATAATTTCTATGTCAAAGCCTGTACTTATAAGGGTAAGGGATGAGGCTCATAGATTTGCAATCAAGTTTTCTCGTAAATATAACACCTCTAAAATCAAATGAGATTTTCTTTATTTGACCTTATTTTTTAAAAATGTTATAGTGGTTAAATAAAGTGTATTATCCAATCAATTCGGTAACCAAATAAAAAATAGACCCTCCCCCCACCTTTTTCCTTCCCTCCCAAAGGGAGGGGAGGATAAGTAGGGACTCCTCTCCAAATCCTCCTCCCTCTGGGAGGGGGAGGATATAGGTGGGGGAGGGAGATAATAACAATCAAACCATTACCCAATTGGTTAGCAATTGCAAATAAAGCTTAGTAATGGTTAAAAATGGATTCTTTTTTGACGATTCTTTTTATTGTAATCTTGTTTTTTGTCAGTGGAGGAGTGATCTTCTTTTGGTTGAAGAAGTCAAAACTTGATGAGAAACAATCTGAGGCAATAAAGGAACTAAATAAACAGATCAGTGAGATAAAAGGTAAGTTGGAAGCGATAGGAGAGAGTGTTTCTGGAAGTTCTAAGACAATGCTGGATCAGGTCTCTTCTTTTACCGAGGAAACAACTCAGGTTCGGGAGAATTTAAAGCGGATTCAGGAAGAAATGAAAAACATTTCTTCCTTTCAAGAAATTTTTAGGACACCAAAACTACGAGGAGAATGGGGAGAGGCTAGTTTGGAGCATATATTGGCTGAATACTTTCCTCCAGAACTTTATATTATTAATCACAAGTTCTCCACTGGAGATGAGATTGAAGCAGTGTTGAAACTGCCAAACAAGAGATTATTGCCTATAGATGCGAAGTTTTTTTCTGATAATTTTGAAAAGATGGTTGAAGCCAGATCAGAAGAGGAAAGAGACTTTTTTACAAAAAAATTTATTACTGATATTAAGTTTAATATAGATAAAATAGCCTCCAAATATATCTTGCCTTCCGAGAACACAGTAGATTTTGCTTTAATGTATATTCCGGCTGAGGCAATCTATTATGAGATGATGTTTAACTTAAAGGAAGAGAATATTGATGAATATGCTCGTAAAAAAAGGGTTATTCCCACGTCGCCTAATACCTTTTATCTGACAGTAAGAACAATTGAGCATTGGTTTAAGGATACTCAGATTTCAAGAGAGACCCGGAAGATTTTGGATAGGTTAAATAGGGTTCAGAAGGACGCAGAAAAACTAATGAATGATTTCAGAAAATTGGGAAGCCACTTAAGAAATGCTACCTCAGCCTATGATGCTTCGGAAAAACGTCTTTCATTATTCACTGAAAGGGTCGAAAGATTAATAGAACCAAATCAATCTAAGCAATTAGAAGAAAAATAACTATGTTTGCCATAATTAAAACCGGAGGAAAACAGTATCTGGTCTCTCCAGGAACAAAAATTAAGATAGAGAAGATAGACAAAAAAGAGGGAACTGAGGTAAGTTTTTCTGAAATCTTGCTTTTACAGAAAGATGGAACAGTTGAAGTTGGAAATCCTTTAGTAAAAGGGGCAAAGGTGATTGGAAAAATTCTTCGTCATGGGAGGAACAAAAAGGTAACGATTTTTAAATATAAACCGAAAAAGCGATACAAGGTGAAAAGGGGACATCGCCAACCATTTACTGAGGTCCAGATTTCCCAGATCCTTTTTTCTTCGGATAAGGCTTCTTAAATAGATTTCATCGTCTACCTTCCAAGGCCGAAGACAAAGTATCTTCGTCAGCGTATTCCAATTCACTTCCTATTGGAAGTCCTCTTCCCAAGCGGGTGATTTTTATATTATAAGGCTTTAAAATTTTTGTAAGGTAGTCCATAGTAAGCAGTCCACCTGGAGTGGGATTTAAAGCCAAAATTACCTCTTTTGGTTTCCCTTCCTCAATTCTCCTTTTTAGTTCTTCAATTCTGAGTTTTCCTAAAGGGTTTTCTTTTAGAAAATCCATTTTTCCTCCTAAGATAAAATAGAGCCCCTCGTATTTTTTTGTTTTCTCTATCTGCCAGAGATCGGTTTCTCTTTCGACAATACATAAGAGAGACCTGTCTCTATTTTTGTTTTTACAAATAGGGCAGATTTCTTCTCCTTGTCTTGGGACAAAAGGACCAAAACACAATTTGCAGAATTTTATTTCTTTCTTTAGGGCAAGTATTTTTTTACAAAAATTTTCTACATTTTCCTTTGGTAAAGAGAGAAGATACAAGGCAAAGCGGGTAGCGGTTCTTTCTCCTACTGTGGGGAACTTGGAAAAAATTTCAATAACATCTTTTATTTGTTGAGGTATCATATTAACATTAGTTATTAAAGGTTATATGTAAAATGAATTTGAGCACCTAAGAAATGCTTAAATTCAATGAAATCTTTCTTTAAAAAGATTAAAAAATTTGATAAAATTGTCAAAATTGATAATCTATAATTGCTGACCAATTTGGTAATGGTTTGATTGTTATTATCTTCCCCCACCTATATCCTTCTCCCTCCCTCTGGGAGGGGGAGGAGTAAGGAGGGGGAGGGAAACTTCCTCTTTAATTTTCTTCCCTTTAAAAATTAGCTGCTCATTTTTATTTTGCATTCAACCATTAAAGATTAGTTTGAACTTAAAGAAGATTTACAGTTTTAAATAATTTCCTCCTCATTTATTTCTTCTTCGTATCCTTTTTCCAGCTCTCTAAAACTTACGCTATTCTGGTCAAAGAATACTTCTACCTTTCCAATGGGTCCATTTCGATGCTTAGCAATTATAATCTCAGTTTTTGGATCTTTTATCTCTGGTCGATAGATAAAAAGAACCACATCTGCATCTTGCTCTAAGGAACCGGATTCTCTAAGGTCAGAGAGTTTTGGTCGTCGTTGATCGCCTCTTCTGTATTCCACCGCCCGAGAGAGTTGAGAAAGGGCTAAGACCGGCACATTAAGTTCTTTGGCTAAAGACTTTAAGCCCCTGGAGATTTCTGTAATCTGCTGGACCATACTTTCATCGGGATTTCGGGCTTGAATTAATTGAAGATAATCAATGATAATAAGTGATAGTCCTTTTTCTGCCTGGAGTCTTCTTGACATCGCCTTTATCTGAAGAATAGTTGAAGGATTAGCATCATCAATATAAATAGGCATTTCAGAGAGAACAGAGAGAGCGTTTTGGATTTTGCCAAAATCTTCCTCAGAAAGTTTACCTGTTCTTAATTTCCAAAGAGAGACACCTGCCTCAGAAGAAATTAGTCTATCAACCAATTGTTCCTTTGACATTTCCAGACTGAAAACCCCAACGGGTAGTTTTTCTTTCTTTGCCGCCGCTCGGGCAATATCAAGGGACATAGTAGTTTTTCCTACTCCTGGTCTGGAGGCAAGCAAGATAAGATCTCCTCTTTGAAATCCTCCTAAGATATTGTCAAGTTTGGGGAAGCCGGTGGTAATCCCCCGTAGGGCTTCTTTTTGAGAGTGAATTTTGTCAATCCGCTCAAAAGCACTATTGAGTTCTGATTTTATTGGTAGAAAACTTTGAGTTAATGATCTTCTGGAGATATTAAATATTTTCTTCTCGGCATCATCTAAGATTAGGTCAATATCTTTCTCTTGATTAAAGGCAAGATTTGATATCTCATCGGATGCCTGAATGAGATCTCGAAGGATTTTCTTTTCTTTTACAATCTTGGCATAATGCAAAAGATGGGCAGGGGTAGGAACAGAAGATAAAATTTCACTTAAAAAACTTGCCCCTCCAATTTCCTCTAACTCTTTCTTTTCTTCCAATTTTTGGCTTAGGGTTAATAAATCAATAGGCTCTCTTTTTTCAAATAGACTGAGCATTGCTTGATAAATTTTACTATGGGAGGTTTTGTAGAAGTCCTCAGGTCTTAAAAAATCAACCACCTTTGTAATGGCATCTTTGTCTAACATTAAACATCCTAAGAGAGCCTTTTCTGCTTCCAAACTTTGGGGAGGAATTTTGGTAACATCATCCATATGTGAAACTTATTATAAGATTTTTTCAGGACTTTAACAAATTGATTCTTGGACCCTCCTCGGTATCTTCAACTCGATATCCCAAGGCTTCTATCTTTTTTCTTATTTCATCTGCTTTTTTAAAGTAGTGTTCTTTTCGATATTTTTCGCGTTCCTCTACAAGTTCTTTTATTTTTTTGGGGATCTTTAATTTTTTTATCTTTTCTATATTAAGCCCAAAAATTTTGTCGAAGTCTAACAAAAGTTTGTATTTTTCTGAAGAGGGAACTTTTTTATCCTTTATTAATTTCCACATCAAAGCCAAGGCCTGGGGAATGTTAAGATCATCATTGATAAGATTAAGAAATTTCTTACTATAGGTTCTAACAGAAGAAAGATTTCTTGAGATAGAATTTGAAGAGTAATTTTCTCTTATCTCTCTTATTTTTTCATATAGATTCTCTAAAGAATTCTGAGCACCCCTTAAAGCCTCCCAAGAGAAGAACAATTTTGAACGATAATGAGCATTAAGACAAAAATAACGATAGGCAAGAGGATCAAATCCCCTTTGAATAAGGTCTTTTAGGGTAATAATATTTCCCTTTGACTTTGCCATCTTCCCCTTTTTTAAGACCAGAAATTCACCATGCAGCCAATATCGAGCCAGGAGTTTTCCATAGGCAGCCTCTGCTTGGGCAATTTCATTGGTATGATGAATTTCAATATGATCAATTCCTCCACAGTGAATGTCGAAAGGAATACCCAAGTTCTTAACTCCCATTACCACACATTCTGTATGCCAACCTGGAAATCCAATACCCCAAGGTGATTTCCATTCCATTTGTCTTTTTACTCCTTTTGGAGAAAACTTCCAGAGGGCGAAATCTGTAGAATTTCTTTTGCCAGGTACCATTTCCACTCTCGCTCCTGCTTTTAGTTTTTTCTTCTTTTTTCCCCAAAGCCGTCCATAACTTTTTAATTTTGATGTATCAAAATAAACGCCATCTTCAATTACATAGGTAAATCCCTTTTTCTCTAAAATCTTAATTAGATTTATCTGATCCTTTATGGTATCAGTGGCTTTCACCCAGATGTCAGGAGGTTTAATATTTAACTGCTTTATATCTCTCTTAAATGCCTTTGTATAAAACCGAGCAATCTCCCAGACAGTTTTCTTTTCTCTTTTTGCTCCCTTTTCAATTTTATCTTCCCCTGTATCAGCATCAGAGGCAAGATGTCCAACATCAGTAATATTCATTACATGTTTTACTTTATAGCCATTGTATTCTAAGACCCTTTTTAAGATATCTTCAAAGATATAGGTCCGTAAATTGCCAATATGAGCATACCAATAAACGGTAGGTCCACAGGTATAAAGACCTACTCTTTTGTCTTTAAGAGGTTTAAAGACCTCTTTCTTTCTTGATAGGGTATTGTAAAGTTTAAGCATATTATTTATTATTTTAGCAAAATTCTTGCCAAACTCAATAAGATTTGTTAAAAAGAAAATGGAGGTGATTAATAAAAAGTGGAATGGATAGAAAGATTGAGAAGATATGCAAGAGAGGAAATGATGTCTCCTGAGGAACGGATAGAAAGAGCAGGAAGGTTGGCAGAAACTAAAGTGAACAGAGTTCTTGAGGAGATGGAAAGAGAAGGACAAATTAAGGATTATACTCATTCCCCTAAGTGGAGTGAAAAAGATCGGCGAGGAATAGATTTTACAATCTATCCTCGAGAGGGGTCCTGTATATATATCCAGGTAAAAAGCAATATATTCCCGATAAGTACAGCAAAGCAACTTAGATTAAGGAAGATAAGACCAGGTATATGGCAAAGGGGGAAAATTTACAGTATAGCAGCAGGAAACCATGAAAGTGAAGAACAAGTGAAGAACACAATTTTGAAAATTTTGGAAATTGAAAAAAACCAGAAACAAAGCAAAAGAAAAGGGTATAAACAAAATAAGAGGATGAGCGTTTAACGCTCACCTATTTTTTATTTAGCGATCCTTTAAAAGCAAATTACAGATATCTTTCTCCACGGTCAGGAAATACTACCACAGTGTTTCCTGTTTTTATTTTTTTAGCCAATTTTTGAACTACAAACATTACTGCCCCTGAAGAGGCACCCGCAAAAATTCCCTCATTTTTGGCTAATTCTCTCATTGTTTGAAGGGCATCTTTTTCTTTAACCTCAATCATTTCATCAATGATTTTAAAATTAAGAATTGGGGGAATATAACCCTCTTTTAGTGATCTTAATCCTTCGATATTTTCTCCTAATTTTGGCTGTACCCCAATAATTTTTATATTTGGAAACTTCTCTTTTAATCGTCTTCCGATTCCAGTAATTGTACCACCGGTGCCAATGCCCGCTATAAAGAAGTCAATGCAATAAGATCTATTCTTGTTACATTGGTCTAAAATCTCTTTAGCAGTAGTTTGATAGTGAATACCAACATTGCTTTCATTTTCGTATTGATTAAGAAAAACCAGGTTCTTATTTTTCTTAACCAACTCTTTAGTGAATTTTATAGCATTATTCCGCCAATCCTCTTTTTTAATCGAGATTATTTTTGCCCCAAAGATTTTAAGCATTTTCTTCTTTGTTTCCTGAATATTTTCAGGTATTACCACCTTCACTTTATACCCTTTTATTCTTCCAATCATTGTCAGAGAAATCCCAGTATTACCACTTGTGGCTTCAATGATTGTTTTATTTTTTGTGAGTTTGCCTAATCGTTCTGCTTTTTCAATCATTGCCAAAGCCACTCTATCTTTTATGGAACCAGTGGGATTAAAACCCTCCAATTTAGCAAAAATATTAACCCTGGGATTAGGATTCAATTTTTTAATCTTTACCAAGGGAGTATGACCAATGAGACTCAAGATATTTTCCATAAACTAAAAAACCTCTTTGAGAAAGAGGCTAATTCGATTTTAGATTTTTTAAATCAAATTAACCTCTTTCTCTAAAGAGGCATAATCTGGCACAGCAAGCATTCAATAAAAATCTATTTCCATTCATACCGCTTTAAAGAATAGCAAATTAAGAAACTATGTCAATATTGAATATTGAAGATAAAAAGATATAATATCTTTATGCCTGTCCTTTATCGAAAATATAGACCCAAAACCTTTTCCGAGATTATCGGGCAGGAATATGTGGTTAAAACCCTAACCAATGCTATTTCTATGGGAAGAATTTCTCATGCCTATTTGTTTTATGGAACCCGGGGGGTAGGTAAAACCACTATAGCCCGTTTATTAGCCAAGGCAGTAAATTGCCAAAATAGGAAAGATGGAGAATATGAACCTTGCAATCAGTGTATTTCTTGTTATGAAATTAATGAAGGAAACGCTTTAGACCTAATAGAGATTGATGCTGCCTCTAATCGAGGAATTGATGAGATAAGGAATTTAAAGGAAGGAATTAATATTGTTCCGGTTAAATCAAAATATAAGGTTTATATAATCGATGAGGCTCATCAATTAACAAAGGAGGCCTCAAATGCCCTTCTAAAGACCTTAGAGGAACCACCCCAACATGCTATTTTTATCTTATGCACCACTGAGTTTTCAAAAATCCTTCCTACTATTGCCTCCCGTTGTCAACGATTTGAATTTAAGAAGTTAACCCTTCCTCAGATTGTGAAAAGACTTGAATTTATTTGTTCTTCTGAGGGGGTGAAGGCAGAAGAAGAGGCATTGGAAATAATAGCCAGAGCGGCTGAAGGTTCTAGCCGTGATGCTGAAAGTCTTTTGAATGAGGTAATTAATCTTCAACCAGATATAATAAAGAAGAAAACAGTGGAAGAGATTTTGGGAATTGTTGGGGTTGAATCTGTCTCAAGGTTGGTGGAATTTTTTATTAAAAAAGAAAAAAAGAAGGCTCTTGAGTATTTAGATCAGATTTTTCAAAGAGGGATCGATGTTGAAAATTTTTCCAAAAGGCTAATCTCTTACCTAAGAGATCTCTTGTTGGTAAAGATTAATCCTGAAATTTTTGATAAAAATAATATTTTTACAAAAGAAGAGAGGGAAGAGTTAAAAAGGCAGATGAAGGAGTTTTCAGAGGATGATTTAAAAAAAATTCTTAAGATTTTCCTTGAGGCTCAGCAAGAGATTAAATGGGCAGAACTTCCCCAGTTGCCCTTAGAATTAGCCACCATTGAGGTTATTGATAACCTTTAAGGGTTTTTTATTTCAAAAATCCGTGTTCTTTATACCACCTTACTGCGTCCTTGATAGATTCTGAGAAGGGTCTAAACCTCAAACCAAGTTCACGCTTGGCTTTTTCGTTTGAAAAATAAAATTTGAGTTTATTAAACCTGACCATTTCGGGAGTAAGTTTGGGCTTTTTTCCGGTGACTCGAGAAACTCCTAAGAACAAATAAGAGAGAATAGATAAAAACCAGTTTGGAAGACAGATGAAGGAAGGTCTTTTGCCTAAAACCTTTGCAATTTGTTTTCTTATCTGGTAAAAGGTGAGATTTTCTCCCACCAAAAGATATCTTTCTCCTTTTCTTCCTCTTTTCCAGGCCTGAATAAGCCCTTCAACTACATCCCTTACATCTACCACCCCTATTCCTCCCTTGATATAAAAAAGGTTCATTGGAAATTTGAAATCAAAGGTCATATCCGTTTGGATTTTTCTCTTATCTCCCTGTCCATACATTGATCCTGGACAAACAATTACTGCGTTTAGTCCTCGGGCAATACCTTTGTAGATTTCTACCTCAGCCAAAAATTTTGTATCACAATAATTTATTCTTAAAGAAAAGAGATTGTAAAGGGTTTCTTCATTTGCCAATTTTCCATTTTCTTCAGTACCTACTGCCGCAGTAGAACTTACATAAATTAACCTTTTGACTTTATTTTCAAGAGATGCTTTTACCACATTATGGGTTCCTTTTACATTAATATCATATTGAATCTGATTAAGAGCCTTCCAGTAAGAGATTAGTCCTACCAAATGAAAAACCACCTCGCATCCTTTGAC
>JAGGUF010000072.1 GCA_021158595.1 bacterium
TCATTTTTCCTATATTTTTTCCTTTCCCCACCTTAATCCTCCCCCTCCCAGAGGGAGGAGGAGGATTTGAAGAAATCCCTAATTTCCTTTTCTTTCCAAAGGAAGGGAAAATTTGGGGAGATCCCTAATTTCCCTTTTTGGGAGGAATACCCCACCCTAATTTCCTCTCCCTTCTTAATAGGAAGGAAAACCCTCTTTCATTGCTAAAATGTCAAAATGTTAGAATGTTAGAATGTTAGAATGCTTATATGCTAACTGCTAATGTGACTCTTGATACTCTCTATTATACCAATTCCAATAAATAATGAAAGGAGACTTGAACCTCCATAACTTAAGAATGGCAAAGGAAGTCCAGTAATAGGAAGAATTCCAATATTCATTGCAATATTAATAAAGACCTCTGCTCCCACCAATATCATAAATCCTGAGATCAATAGACGAGAGAAGTTATTTTTGCAATTTTTTGCTATTGTCAAAAGACGGAAGAAAAATAAGACAAACAAGAGAAATAAAACAAAGATTCCAAAAATGCCAAACATTTCTGCAAAGGTAGCGAATATAAAATCAGTATGGGCTTCAGGCAGAAATCCTAATTTGGCTTGGGTCAACGGTTGGAAAGGTCCCTTTCCAAAAATCCCTCCCGAGCCTACGGCAATAATGGACTGTCTAATATGATAACCCGTTCCCTGGGGATCAAGATATTCTCCTTCCGGATTAATATAGGGCTCAAGAAAGGTGGAAAATCGAGTCTTCTGCTCTTCTGTTAAGAATAGGTTCCAAATTAAAAACAGAGAAAACAGACCAATTACCATAATCATTAAGATATGCTTTTGCTTAATTCCAGAGGTAAGAAGAATTCCAAACCACAAAATTACAAGAATCATTGCTGAGCCAAAATCTGGCTGAAAAAAGACCAAAAGAGAGGGAATAAAGGCATAAATAGCACTAAGAAAAATATGCCTTGCCTGATACATCTCTACATAACGCTGGGAGAAATATTTTGCAAAAAATAAAATAAAAATTATCTTGGTAATTTCTACCGGTTCGAACCTAAAACTGCCAAAAGAATACCAGGATCTTGTTCCTCTAATTTCCGAGGCAAAGAAAAAAAGCCCTGCTAAAAGCAAAACACAAAAAGAATATAAAACAAAGACAAAGGCTGAACTTTCCTTTAGGGCTTCTATATCTAAAAAGGAAAGACAAAGGACAATAACAATTCCTATTAAGAGAAAAATTGTCTGATTACGAAAATAGACCCAATTCTCCCATGATAAAGAAAGACTATAGAGAACAACAAGTCCTAAAACAGTAATAAGAGTTGCTAAAACCAAAAGGATCCAATCTAACCTTTTTAGGTGAGAAGTAATTGACTTTCTCATTGTCTTTCTTCGGCCCTTTGCCAGTTGATATTTGTAATTCTAAAATGAAAGGTTTTGCCAGGTTTTTCAATACTCAACTCCTCTTGGATTTTTTTCTCTTTATTTCCCTCCAGTTCACATTTTCCTTTCTTTTGGGTTAAGACCTCTCCCTTTTCATTTTTTATCTCTAAGATATAATCAACATTTTTGGCAATAAACCTTAAATTGGGATTTTTTATTTGAACAGAAACCTCATAGACAAAGGGAGGCTTTGAGTTTTTTGATTTCATTTGAATCTGAGGATCTGTAATCTGTAAACCTTCAATTTCTTCTAGTGGCTCTGGCTTTTTATAAAAAAACCAAAAAATGGCTGCAATGAGTAAAAGAAAAACCAAAAAAGAAAGGACAATATTTGTTTGTTTTATTTTTCTGCCAAAGGGAGTAAGCATATTTACTGAAGGGAATAGGTATCCTTAAGAGATCTTTCAATCTCAAAGGTTTTTTCTGTCCAGTTATCTGTTGCTGTTAGTTTCACCTTTTTAATAATCTCTTGAGGAAGTTCTGTTGGGATAATTTTCAATTGGATAAGATACTCTTTAGAAAAATTAGAGGAGATGGTTCCAATATCTAAAACCAAGGTTTTTTTCTCTTGGTCAAAATTATATTTTACGCTTTGGGGAAAGAGTTTTTCTTCAAAAGAGACGCCTTCTGGAAGAGAGGTTTCTATCTTTACATTCTTTAACTTATTTCCCTTATTTTCTATCTTAAAACCAACCACAAAAAGCCTTTCTCTTCCTACTTCCAAAACAGAATCAGAATTTCCAAAATCAAAGACATCTTTTGCCTGGTCTGGCAATGATTCTAAATCTGAATAAATCTTTTCATCAAAAGAAACCTTAGAAGATATCTTGGTCTGGAATTGCTTCTCAATGGTTCCAAAGGTAATTTTTTCTTTAATTACTGCATTTTCCTTTGAAAAGTCAGATTTTACTTTTACCTCAAACCCTACCATATCCTTTTCATAGGGACCAAGAGACAAAAGTTTAGGAAAGTTTTTATAAGAAAAGGTAACTGTTTTGCCCTCAACCATCCCTCCGGGGATTGCCTTAAGGGTGGAAAAGTCTAAAACATTACTTTCCAGTTCCACTTTTAAATTTAAATTTTTATAATAATTATCTCCCGTGTTTACAAATTCAATTATGTAATTTAACTTCTCTCCTGGAGAAGCAGCATAGTTGTATTCTCCATTTACCTTTCGAAAAACATCTAAGGTCGAAGTGGTAATTTTTAGTATCTTCTGAACAGAAGAAAGAGGAATAAATTCGTATAATCTCTCATCAAATATACCAAACTCTGCCCTAAACAATTTTTCCTCCCCTACCTCTCCCTTAACCTTTCCTTTTATTTCTCTTTTTCCTGCCTCGTTTTCATTTAAACTTCCTAAATCAAAAACAAGTGAATTTTCTGTTCTCTTCTCATTCTCGGTTTCTTCTGAAACCTTTTCAAATCCCTCTGGTAAAAAAAGTCGCACCTGAACATTTTGTAAGGGAAAGGGAAAGCCAGATTGCCAGGTGAAAGAGATGGGAAACTCTTCTTCGGGATTTATTTCAGTAGGACAGTTCATAGAGAATAAAACAGAGGTTTCAGAAATCCGGGTAGAAAAAGAGGTTTGATTTTTAAACTGGGTAGAGAGTCCTTTGGGATTATAAATTAAGAATGCCTTGGCTTCTTTTACTTCCTCTTTTGTTCCAAAAATTATTCCTGAAAAACTCTCGCTCTTTTCTTTTCCTTTAGGAAGAATTTTAATTATTCTTTCTTCTCTTTTTTTAATCTTGCCATCCTTTGTAAAAACACCTGAAGGATACTCAAAGGTTAGATTGAGATTTTCAATGGAAACATTGCTTTGATTTTTTATATTTACAATCCAAGATATCTCCTTTCCAGAGGTTATCTCTTGGGGTCCTGAAATTTTAAGAATAATATCCTCCTTGGAGAAGGCATTTTGAAAAAAGAAAAAATAAAGGATAGCCCCTATCCCTACAATTAGCAAAAATACAAAAAGGCCCAATGTCTCTTTTTTTGTCCAATGGATCTCTTGATGAAGATTCATATTCAATTGTAAGATTATACCACAAAAACTTCCTCTCCCAAAATCCAGGAAAGGAAAAATCTTGAAATTTCTTTTAACTCTCTTTCCTGAATAGGATTTATTCTTAGCCTTTTTAAAATCTCTTCTTTTTGAGAAATTATCAGTCTTAATACCTTAATACTGTCTCGAGAGATTTCTATGGCTTTTTTGTCTTTGTCTTTACACCTCTGGTCCAAAATCCCTCCTTCCCTGGCTGAGAAGAAGAATTTACCTGTTTTAATTTTACTCTCGCAGCCAAGACAATAATACAGTTCTGGCTTTAGGCCTAATAAAGAAACAAGGTTCCATTCAAAATACCGTAAGATAAGAGAATAAATAGGAAAATTAAAAGAGTCAGAATCTGAAGGGTAACAGGGATAAAAAGAGAGGGTATTAAGGGTTTTTAAAAATAGATTCCAGATTTTATTGTCTTTCTCCTGCCCTTTGAGTAATTTATCCATAAGGACAGCGATATAAAGCCCGGAGCGAAACTTCTTTATATTAGATTTAACAACTGAAAAACTATTTTTTAAAATGGCATCGGTAGCGATATAAAAATTTTTGCCTTCAACAAACTCTACAGAGATGTAATTTAGAATCTGGAGACCACCTTTAAGTTTTGCCTTTATCTTCCTTATCCCTTTACCCAAAACCTCAATCTTCCCAAGGTCCTTGGTATAAAGAGTAAAAAGTTTATCTGCCTCACCAAGTTCTCTTTCTCTTATTACTATTGCCTCTGTTTTAGAAATTTGATGTTCCATATTTTTAATAATATCACTCCACCCTCAATAAGAAAAGAGACTTATTTTGAATTTCTATAATTAAAAATTCTGGAATTGACTAAGGAGAATAAATAATGTTTAATAATAGAATCCCCTCCCCCCTCCTTAATCCTCCCCCTCCCTGTGGGAGGGGGAGGATATAGGTGGGGGAGGGATTTCCCGCTCCACGCTCCACGCTTCAGGTAATTCTCAAACCCCTACCAAGTGGTTGGCAATTACAGTATAGATTAAAAAATGAAATCTAAAAAGAAAGAGAATCAATATGTAATTGGAGTTGATGCCGGAGCCACAAAAACTCTCAGTGGTTTGGCTAATTTAAATGGAAAAATTCTTGATCTTAAAGAAACCTCTTCTTCCAATCCGAGAAATGTAGGAATTAAAAAGGCTGCTGAAAATATCTCTTGTGGAATTAACAAATTATTAAGATTTAATGCTGATAGGAAGGTAAAAAAGAAAATTGTCTCCATTTTTATTGGTCTTCCTGGTATAGCCGAAGAGTATAAAGATAGAAAGGATAAAATAACAAAAGAGATATCCAAAAGATTACCGAAGGTTTTGAAGAATAAAATTATAGTAGAAAGTGACCAATTGGTGGCTTTCAGAGCAGCAACAGATGAAAAAAGAGGAATAGTGTTAATATCTGGTACAGGTTGCGTGGCTCATGGATGGGATGAGAAAAAGGAAGCGAAGTCAAGTGGATGGGGATACCTGGCTGATGAAGGCTCGGCTTTTTGGACAGGACAAAGGGTGCTTCAAGCAGTTCTAAAAGATCTTGATGGTCGAGGAGAAAAAACAAAACTAACCAAAGGTCTCTGCCAAAAACTCAAGGTAAAAACTCCTGAAGGATTGGTTAAAAGGGTTTATGAGAAAAATACAGTGGAAACAATCGCTTTGTTTTCTCTTATCTGCAACAAACTTTCTGCTCAGGATAAGGTAGCAAAAAACATTTTAAAAAAGGCTGGGTATGAAGCCAGTTTAGCGGCAAAAGTTGTCATCAAAAAATTAAATTTTCAAAGAAAAAAATTTCCTCTGGTATTAGCAGGAGGAATGTTTAACTCAGACATCTTTCTAAAGGCAGTTAAATTACATATAAGAAAAACTGCTCCCTTAGCAGACCTTATTGTTCTTAAGAAAAAGCCAATAATAGGTGCAATAAAATTAGCAATAGAATGTTTTACAAAGAGAAGAAGTAAGAATAAGTTGTAGTTGCCAACAAATCACTATCAACGAAAAGATAAGTTGAAGGATAAAGCCCTTGTAGTTCAATTGGATAGAACCTCTCCCTCCGGAGGAGAAAATGCAGGTTCAAGTCCTGCCAAGGGCATATCTGGTTGACATCTATAGGTTCGGACTTGACAAAATTTCTTAGAACATTAAAATATTATCTTCTTATCCTCTGATCAAAAATTCCTTTTAGACCTTCGCCTACTGTTTTCATTTATGGAGATTCTTTCCATTTTTCAGATAATTGTCTCTTTTTTGCTTATTGCCTCAATTCTCCTTCAGCAAAGAGGATCGGGTCTTTCTTCAGTATTTGGAGGTAGCGGCGAAGGTGGGTATTTTCAGAAAAGAGGAATGGAAAAAATTCTTTTTAGAAGCACAATTTTTCTTTCAATTATTTTTTTCGCCTTGGCTATAGCAAACTTTGTTCTCTAAAAGAGAGGTTTTTAGAAGGAGAAAAATAATTTACTGTTAAGAAATATTAGAAGCCCAACTCAAAAACTAATTAAGATAAGAGATTTCTTTGAGAGATTGTTTTACCTTGAGAAATGGAAGAAAAACAAGAATAAGTGGCCGTCAAAAAGACAGTGGTTTTCTTTTTTCACTGTTATTTCAAAAAGAGAAAAAACCCTCTTTTTTCTCTTTTTATTTTCAGGTATCCTCTCTTTAATTTTTTGGCATCATTTCTCTTATTTAGAGAATACTGAACTTCAACCAGCCGAGGGAGGAATTCTAAAAGAAGCAATAGTAGGACAACCTCAGTCTTTAAATCCTATTCTCTCCTTGCTAAATGATGCTGATAGAGACATTTCTGAACTTACCTTTGCCGGCCTTTTAAACTATGACAAAAATGGAAATTTGGTTTGCGATCTCTGTGAGAAATATGAAATAACTGATAAGGGAAAGGGTTTCGAATTTACCCTAAAGAAGAATCTTCTTTGGTCAGATAACAAAAAAATTACTGCTAACGATGTAGTCTTTACTATAGAAACTATTCAAAATCCAGAAATCCAGAGTCCTCTAAAACTCGTATGGAAAGATGTAAAGGTAGAAGCCATAAATGAAAGAAAGGTAAAATTTACCTTAGAAAATCCTTATCCTCTTTTTCTTAAAAATTTTACCTTAAAAATTATACCATCTCATATCTTCAAAGAAACCACACCCCAAGAATTTCCTACCATCTTAACAGAAAGGTTTGTTGCTTCAGGTCCATTTAAAATAAAAAATATTGAGAAGGATAAAGAAAATAAAATTAAAAAAATCATCCTTGAAAGAAATCCAAACTATTATGGAAACTCACCATTCCTGGAAGGAATAGAAATAAGTTTTGTAAAGAACAAGAAAGAACTTTTGGGTATTAGAGAAGAGGAAACAAGTTTGTCTGGAATTTCAGCCGCAGAAAAAGAAGAACTAAAAGAAGAGGATTTTAATTTTTATTCCTTTGCCCTTCCCCGGTCTTTTGCGCTATTTCTAAACCAACAAAATGAACTTCTTTCCAAAAAAGAGATAAGAGAAGCCCTGGCTTCAGCCACTAATAAAAAGGAAATTGTTGAGAAGGTTCTTTTAGGAGAAGGAAGAATAGTAGATGGTCCCTTTCTTAAAGAAAACAAAATTGGAGGAGAAATAAAAAAATATGAGTTTAACTTAGAAAAAGCCAAAAAGATATTGGAAAATGCCGGCTGGAAGGATACTGACAATGATAACATTCGAGACAAAACAATTAACGAAAAGAAGTTTTCTCTAAAATTCAACTTATTTTTGGTAAAACAACCAGAACTTGAAAAAACAGCAGAGATTATAGAAAAAGATTGGGAAAAAATAGGAGTTAAGATAAATATAAATCCTATGGAACCCCAAGAACTTCTCCAGGAACATATTGAAAAAAGAAACTATGATATCTTGCTTTTTGGTCAAGACATCTCAATCATTCCTGACCCCTATCCCTTTTGGGCTTCTTCCCAAAAGGAATATCCAGGTTTAAATCTGTCTTTATATCAAAACCCGGAGGTAGATAAAATTTTAAAAAATGCTCGGACAGAAAACGATGAAAACAAAAGAAAAAAACTTCTTCAAGACTTCCAATTAAAACTTACCGAAGATATCCCCGCAATTTTCCTTTATAGTCCAAATTATATTTATGCTGTAAGAAAAGAAATCAAAGGAATTGAAGGAAAATATATAAATGATATTTCAAAAAGATTTATAGGAATTGAAAATTGGTATATCAATGAAAAAAGGGTACCGAAGAAGAGTAACCAAAAATAACTCTTGCCGAAGTGGCGGAACTGGAAGACGCGACGGCTTCAGGAGCCGTTGGACGTAAGTCCTTAAGGGTTCGAATCCCTTCTTCGGCACATTCAAGAGTTCAGTAATATCAGCACAACAAATAATAAAACTTAGGATCTCTAAAAATCTTTCTTGAAATATGAAGGGAGGTTTCAATTTTTCAGCAATACCAAGTCCCTCTACTCTTAAAATCATTCCCCTTGGAGGTCTGGATGAAATAGGGAAAAACATGACCCTCTTTGAATATGGAGGAAAGATTTTAATTGTTGATATGGGTTTGCAATTCCCTGATACGAAAATGCCTGGCATTGACTACATTATTCCTAATGTCTCTTATCTTCAAGGGAAAGAGGAAAACATTTTAGGGGTTATTTTTACTCATGGTCACTATGACCATATCGGCGCTATTCCTTATCTTATCCAAAAGATAGGAAATCCTCCTCTATTTGCCACTCCCCTAACCAAAGGAATCATTTTAAAACGTCAGGAAGATTTCCCTTCAGCGCTAAAACTCAATCTACATCAGATAAAAAGGGAAGATGAAATTTCTCTTCCTCCTTTTATTATCAAAACCTTTCCCCAAAATCATAACATTCCTGACAATATTGGGCTTTTAATCAAAACTCCTGTAGGAAATATTCTGCATACTGGTGATTTTAAATTTGACCTTACTCCTATTGCTGACAATCCTACCAATATTTCAAAGATAGCGAACCTCTGTCAGGAAGGAATTTTACTTTTGATGTCTGATTCTACCAATGCCGAGGTGCCGGGATTTAGTCTTTCTGAAAAAAATATCCAAGAAAATCTTGAAAAAATCTTTGAGAAAGCAAAAGGAAGAATCATTGCTGCTACATTTGCCTCTCTACTCTCTCGAATTCAAGAATTGATTAACCTGGCGGAGAAATTTAGAAGAAAGGTTATTATCGAAGGCTATTCTATGAAATCTGATGTAGAAATTGGGGTTAAACTGGGATATATTAAGATAAAAAAAGACACATTAATTACCCCAAGAGAACTTCGCCATCTTCCCGACAGAAAGATTTTAATCATCTGCACAGGCTCTCAGGGTGAGGGAGATGCAGTTTTAATGAAACTTTCACATAAGGAACATCCATTTATTTCTATTAAAAAGGGAGACTCTGTCATTCTCTCTTCTTCTGTAGTTCCTGGAAATGAGAGATCAGTTCAGGAGTTAAAAGATCTTTTGTCTTATCAGGGAGCAAGAATCTTTCACTCTCAAATGATGGACATTCATGCTACCGGTCATGCTCAAAGAGAGGAACTAAAAATGATGATAAACATTGCCAAGCCTAAATTTTTTATGCCTATCCATGGCAGTCGTTATATGCGAGAAATTCATAAAGAGATTGCCTTAGATCTAAAAATTCCGGAAAAAAATATTATCATCGCCCAAAATGGGAGTATAATTGAATTGAGGAAAGACAGCATAAAGATTAGAAAAGAAAGAGTGCCAGCAGGTTATGTAATGGTTGATGGTCTCGGTGTAGGAGATGTGGGAGAGGTGGTGCTTCGCGACAGACAAATGATGGCTCAGGACGGAATGTTTGTAATCGTGGTAATAGTTGATGCCTCAACTGGCAAGGTGGCTCAGAGTCCTGATATTATCTCTCGAGGATTTGTTTATCTTCGAGAATCAAAACAACTCCTGCGAGAGGTAAGAAAGAGGGTAATAAGACTGGTAGAAAAAATAACCGTCTCAAAATATCCTGCAAACTTTACCTTTGTGAAAAATAAAATTAGAGAAGACTTAGGAGAGTTTCTCTTTAAAAAAACCTCAAGAAGACCAATGATATTACCTGTAGTGATAGAAGTCTAAATTTCTAAAATCATTGACTACTTAATCTCAGGTTGCTATAATGCTTTTTAATCAAATATGTGTACAGTTTCACCACATTGTTTACAATACTTTTTACAATAATAAGGAATTTCCTCCCCTTCCTTAATCCTCCCCCTCCCTCTGGGAGGAGGAAGAAATTGAGGAGATCCTCCTTAATCCTCCCCCTCCCTTTGGGAGCGGCGAGGATATAGATGGGTTTCCTTTCAAATCCTCCCCCTCCCTTTGGGAGGGGGAGGAGATAGGTGGGGGAGGGAAAAATAAAAATAAATATAGGAAAAGGCAAAAGTCAAATACAAAGATTAAAGAGAAATTTGTCCTAATTGTGAACAACGTGGTGAAACTTTACAAATATGGTTCAATACGAATTATCTTTTCTCATTCCCAATTTACAGGAAAAAGAAAGAGAGAAGATCTTAAAAGAAATAGAAGAGAAGATTAAAAGTCTCCAAGGAAAACTTGAAGAAAGTTTTATTGAAAAGAAAATCTTTGCTTATCCAGTAAAAAAGTACCAAGAAGGATTCTTAGGAGTTTTTGCCTTCTCGCTTGAAAGCGATAGAATAAAAGAATTTCAGAATTTTTTAAGATCAAACCAAAAGATCTTAAGAGAAATCATAGAAAGAAAGAAGCCCTCACCCTTGCTGAAACGAGTCGCTAAAGAAAAAAAGGTGGTTCTTGCCAAAAAACCTGTTAAAAAACAGAAGGTGAAAATAGAAAAATTGGATGAAAAATTAAAAGAAATTTTAAGGTAAAAAATATGTATCTAAATAAGATATTCATTTTAGGACATCTTACTCAGGATCCCCAAATAAGAAACCTACCATCCGGACAACTGGTAGCCAGTTTTGGGGTGGCTACTAATCGATTCTTTTATGATAAAAACAGACAGAAACAAAAACAGACCGAATTCCATAATATTGTTGCCTTCAACAGATGGGCTGAAATTGCTCAGCAATATTTAAGACAGGGTTCGATGGTTTTAATCGAAGGAAGGCTGCAAACCAGAAACTGGGAAGATAAAAATGGGGTCAAAAGATTTCGAACAGAAATTATTGTAGAAAACCTTCAACTTGGACCCAAGGCTCCGGTCTCTGTTCAAGAAGAAAAAGAAAACAAAGAAAAGACCAGTTTTCCTTCTTCAGAAAAAGAAAAAAAAGATGAGAAAGAAGAAATTCCTACTATTGAAGAAGAAGAAATAAATGTAAAAGATCTACCATTGTAGAAGAAGATTATGTGTTATTTTTGCCAGCGGAACATCAAACAGATTGATTGGAGAAATGCAAAACTTCTCTCACGCTATCTTTCAGCCTCTGGGAAGATTAAACCCAGAAAAAAAACTGGGGTTTGTGCTAAACATCAACGGCAATTAAAAAAAGCCATCAAAAAAGCACGAGAGATGGCTCTTTTACCTTATACAATGTAAATTAAAATAAACTAATACTTATTAAGATACCTTTGGGTAGCGAAAAAACTGGAGATTAAACCGAGTAAAATTCCACCTCCCAACTGAATCAAAAGGAGCATTAGAACATTCTCCTCAAAGAAATTTCCTAATCCCAACTCTCCAAAAATCCCTAAATTGCCAGGAGAAAGGGCATTATCAATACCATAAAATAATAGAAAAGAAAGGATCCCAGCAAAAAGTCCAACCAAAATCCCTTGAATTAGAAAAGGACCTCGGACAAACCAGTTAGTGGCTCCAATCAACTTCATAATTGCAATCTCCTTTCTTCTAGAATAAATTGCCAATCTTATTGTATTAAAAGTAACTACAAAAGCAATAAAAATAAGAATGGAACTTATAATCAATCCGCCTGTCTTTATATTATCTGAGATTGAGAAAAGACGGTTAATAATTAACTGGTTTTGTCTATAATTTACCTTCTCAATGAAGTCCTTGTACTCTCCCTTTTCTAAGAAATTGGCTAATTTCTCATAAGCAGAGGAACTATCTGCTCTAATATTTAAAGAGGCTGGCAATGGATTTTTCCCTATCAGTTGTAGACTCTCAATTATTGAAGGATTATCTTTATGGGCCTTTTTAAAATTCTCAAGTGCCTCTTCTTTTGAGATGTACTCTACCTCTTTCACTTCTGGAAAATTTTCTATCTTCTTTTTAATCTTGGATATATCTTCTTCCTCTACATTCTCTTTAAAATATACACTTATATCAGCCTTTTCTTGAAGGGTAGCCACTAAATTCTCACTCAATTTTTGTAAAACCAAGGTTCCCCCCACTAAGGTGAGAGCGATAAACATAATAAAAATAGTGCCCAGGGAAACACCAATATTCCTTGATATCTCCTGCCATCCAAATTTAAAAACTCGAAAAAAATTAACAAACATAGATTTTATAAATAGTATCTCCCTTCCTTATCATCTCTTATTATCCTCCCCCTTTCTAAAACTACTACCCTCTTTCTAATTGTATTTACTATATCTCGATTATGGGTGGCTAAAACCACTGCTGTTCCTAACTGATTGATTTTTAAAAACAATTTTACTATCTCTTTTGTAGTAAAGATATCAAGATTTCCTGTAGGCTCATCAGCAAGTAGAACCTTTGGCTGACCCACAATTGCTCTTGCCAAAGCCACCCTTTGCTGTTCTCCTCCTGAGAGTTGATCAGGAAAGTTATTTGCCTTATCTGAAATTCCTACCAACTCCAAAGCCTGAGCCACAATTCTTCTGATTTCATTATCACTCTTTCCCAAAACCTCAAGGGCAAAGGCTACATTCTCATAAACTGTTTTTTGATCAAGAAGTTTATAATCCTGATAAACCATTCCAATCTTTCTCCGATGATATGGAAGGTAACTGGGACTCATTTTGCCCACATTAAGATTTTCAAAAAAAATATTTCCCTTGGTAGGTTTTTCATATCCCAAAATGAGACGGAGAAGGGTTGATTTTCCTGCTCCGGACCTTCCCAGAATAGATACAAACTCTCCTGAAGAGATTCCTAAACTTATATCTGATAAGGCGATACAGTTTTTCGGATAAACCTTTGTCACATTATCGAAATAAATCATATTGAGTTTTAATAAGAAATGCACTAATTCCCTATTTTACAAATCTGTCCAGATCGCCCTCCAAAACCTTTTCCAAATTGGAGGTTTTAATATTTCTTCTATGATCTCTTACCATTTGATAGGGATGAAAAATATAGGATCTGATCTGATTACCCCATTCAGCAATAGGAATAGTTCCCAGTTGGCTTTTAATCTTTTTTTCCTTCTCTTGCTGTTGTCTCTGAAGAAGTTTTGCCTGAAGAATTCTAAGAGCCTTTTTCTTATTCTCACCCTGAAGTCTTTCTGATTGACAAGAAACAGTAATACCCGTAGGAAGATGGGTAAGGCGAACCTTACTCTCTCGACGATTAACATACTGACCTCCGGGACCTGAGGCTCTTAGGGTTTCAATTTTTAAATCTTCTTCTTTTATTTTCACCTTATCCTCTTTTATATCTGGCAAAACCTCTACCAAGGCAAAACTGGTATGTCTCAGTCTTTTGGCTGAAAATGGTGAAATTCGAACCAATCTATGAACTCCATTCTCTCCTTTTAAAAGGCCGAATGCTCCCTTTCCCTTCACCTCCATTGTTATTGACTTTATTCCTCCCTCGCCATTGACCCTTGAAATCTCTTTTACCTTAAAATTCTTCTTTTGAAAGTATCTTTTATACATCCGCAGAAGGATTGACACCCAGTCCTCAGCATCCTTTCCTCCAGTACCAGCATAAATTGAGAAAATGGCATTTCCTTCATCGTACTCACTTTTCATACTTCTTCTTTTTATCAAAAAAAATAAGGTTTTGCAACCAGAAGCCGAGGAGAGGACTCGAACCTCCAACCTACGGTTTACGATACCGCTGCTCTACCATTGAGCTACCTCGGCCTGAAACTCTATAATTGCACTTTCTGGCCATATTCTGGCACTTCTGCCTCTAATCCCAAATGATCTTTTATCAATTGGGATAAACTTTCAGATGCCTTTTCTTCTCCCTGAACCACAAAAACTCTTTTCACCGTATGCTCATTTTTAATCAGGGCACTACTTTTTATATGATAAAGCCAGCGGAAGAGAGCATTTCTGTCAGCATGAGCGGAATAACCCTCAATTGATTTTATCTGGGCTCGGACCGGTATCTTTTCTCCAAAGATTTCAATTTCTTTTGCTCCATCCTGAATTTTTCTACCTCTTGTTCCTTCGGCTTGATAGGACACAAAAAGCAGACAATTTTTAGGATCAGGAAGATATCTCCTTTCATGATAAAGAATCCTTCCACTCGTAGACATTCCTGAGCCTGCAATAATAATTTTGGCTCCAGAAATAGCCTCTATTCTTTTTGACTGCTCAATTGTCTTTGTAAATACAAGTCGAGGAAACTCAAAAATTTCATCTCCAGATCTTAAGATATAAGAAGCCTCTTTGTTATAATACCTTTTATACTTCTTATAAATAGGAATGGAGTCAATTGCCAAGGGACTATCAAGAAAAATGGAAACCTTAGGAATACGATGATTTTCTACTAACTCATTAAACTCATATAAAAGTTCCTGAGTTCTTTCTAAAGCAAAAGAAGGAATCATTAAAACCCCTCCTCTTCCTATTACCTCTTCTATTGTATCCTCAAGTAAATCTTTTCTTTTAAGAAGATCAGGATGGTTTCTATCACCATATGTAGACTCTATCAAGACATAATCCCCTGAAGAAGGAAATTCAGTCTGACGAAGTAAGGGAGTAGGCGAATTTCCAAGATCTCCAGAAAAAATAATTTTCTTTCCTTCAACAAAGACCTCTACAATGGCTGAGCCCAAAATATGCCCAGCATCAAGGAGTTTAAAAGATAAATCAGAGAAAACCAAGCGGTTAGGAATTTTTGTTCTCTTATGATACTCTACGGGTCTGAAAAGTCTAAAGGTTCTTTTCAGGTCTTTCCTTGAAAAAAGGGTTTCTTTTTGAATGTTTAGTTCATCCTCAAGCATCAGTTTTGCTAAATCAAGGGTAGCCGGAGTAGCAAAAATGGGACCGGAAAATCCTTCTTTGACCAACCGGGGCAAACGACCAATATGATCAATATGACTATGGGTGATTATTACAGCATCAATCTCCTTCGGATCATAAGGGAAAGGTTGAAAATTCTTCTTCACAATCTCTTCTTTTCCCTGAAAAAGACCACAATCAATTAAAATTTTATTGTTTGAGGTCTCTAAAAGATAGTTTGCCCCGGTAACAAATTTTGTTCCTCCAAAGAAAGATAAAAACATATATTAAATTTTACAAAACCCGCCCTGGGCGGGTTATGAGGGTAATTGTAAGCCGAATTCTGTCCCTCTTTGATAAAAGAGGTGGTAGTCATTTCTCTTGACCTGAAATTACTTTCAGGTTCAAGCCCTTGGATACCAGTTCCAAGGTTGCACCAAGCAGGGTTTACCACGAACTCTGATCTCTCAGAGCCGAGAGAGGTTTCACCTCTCACTTTTCACCTTTCTCTCGCTCCCATAGGAACGAGATAGTATAGTCTCTGTGGCACTTTCCCTACCCTCTCGGGTGGTGGGTGTTACCCACTGCTTACTTCCGGGCTTATAGTCAGCCCGGGGTGTTCGGACTTTCCTCCCCCACCAATTAGGTGGAGGCGACTACCCATTACCCTCTTTCTATCTTATTCATTTTTTAAATAAAAATCAAGTGTTTTTTGATACCTTTCTATAATCTTTTTTTCTGGAGAATCTGGATGAAGTTCAATCAATCTATCCTCTAAAATCACTCTTCCATTTTTTACTCCATAAGGATAATTCTTCTCCTTTCTTCTTATTTGAATCTCCTTTAGTTTTTTCTCTACCCAGTCTCCAAACCTTCCAGATAAAATTTTCTCTAAAAACTCTGCCAATCCTGACTTCTTTTCTATTCTAAATGGAGCCCTAAAACTCTTTCTCCAAAATAAAAGATACTTTCTCATCCAATCCTGTTGTTCTCTAAATCTCTCAAAAACCCTTGATCGGTTAATTACTGGACGAAGATTTAGATAGGTATAAGCATTATAAATACTCGGAAAACGAATCTTTAAAGAATTCTCTGAAATATAATGATTCAAACATATCTTACCGGCTATTTTTTCAACTGTTCGTTTCTCCCCTATTATCTCAAGCAAAAAGGTTAAAAAAAATCTTACAGTAAAAATCCTGTAATCTCTGGTAACAATTAAAAGATCAATATCAGAGTTTTCATTTGAATTTGAAATAGCAAGAGAACCGGAAACAAAAACTCCCTTTAAAAAAGGAGTGAGGTTTATAATCTTTAAGATCTTCTTTAACTTTTGCCAATTCTTTTTGGAAATCCTTTTCCTTCTTTCTCTTTCTCTGACCAAGTCTTCTTTTCCTTTAAGAAAGTAAAATCCTCTCTTATTTTCGATAATTTTTTTAAAAAGAAGGTCTCTTAGACTCTTCTTAACCTCTCTTTCAAGAAACCTTATATCACCAGTATTTTCTAAACCTGTGATCTTCGGAAGATGATATAAAATTTCTTTTTCTTTTAATGGATAAGAAAAGAGATCAAAATAGACAATTGTCTTTAAAATACCTTTTTCTATCTCATTCATTGATAGATAATCTTGACAAAAATCCTGTCTTCCCTCTCTGGAATCTTACTTACCCAAAATGGCCAGAGTTTTAGGGTAGCATTCTCTATTTTCTCTTTCATATTTTCATCAACATATTTTTGAAAATCTTCACCCCTCATTCCTTTTATTGCCTTCTTGATCTGTTCACTTGTTATCTTCCAAGCCACCTTCTCCTTTCCTTCAAACTCAATTTCCATTATTCCGCTTTCAATATCATTTTTTAAAATTTTGTATTTAACCTGCTGAGTAGAAACCACCTCCTCAACCTCTATATTCTTTTTTATCTTACTTAAGAGAACATCGGCAATAATTTTCTGAAAGTCTTCCTCACTAAAACCTAAAAATTTTGCAATGATTCTTTCTCTTCCCTTAAAAACCTGAGCGATATCTCCTGGATTTTTATCAAAGGTAATTTCCTCGTCAATTGAAATTCCATCCGCTAAGGATTGAAAATTAGGAGAGACCTCTTTTAAGATCTCTTGCTTTGCCTGAGAAATCAGATCTTGTTTTAACTTCAGCAATTCTTCCTTTGCTCTATTGATATCTGCCTGAGTGACTACAGTGGCTGTGCCAATAAATCCACCTTTCATCTTTTCAGTGGATTTGGCATATATCTTATCGTAAAGACCAGTTCCCTTAAGCCCTGGAAGAGTAAAGCGACTAGGTCCAATATTATATTCCTCGCCAGCCTCAGTTGCCTCTACCTCAATTTCTACTGTGCCTGGATTTTCTTTACTACCTGCAGGAATGGATATCCAATCAGAACCTGCCGGTTGGCGAAAGACCTTTCCATCCTCGGTTTCAAAACGGGTATGAGGAAGAAATCTGTAGGGGCTTGATGTTTCGTTATAGATTGTAATCTTTCCCCTGGCTTTATCTACCCTCTTCTCCTTTCCTGTAGCCTTAAAGGTTCTCTCAATCTGTTTTGTTTTTTCTAACACTGTTCCTGGAAGAACCCTTCCCTTAACATCAAGATTAGCATCCTTTTCTACCTTAAATCTTCCAGAGAATTCTATCTCTTGACCTGCAGGAATAATAGTAACCTCTGCCTTCGGAAGCCAGAGCAGAGAAAATGCCACCCCTCCTGCTATACCTATAAAAACCAAACTGTAAATTACCAAAGAAAGGATTCTTTTTTTCTTAACAGAGGTTTCTTGTTTGATGGCCTTTTCTTTTCCCTCTTGTTTTTTATTAACAGATAGAGTCAATGGACTCTCTTCTGTTTTTGGTAAGACATCTCTTATCCGGGGACGAAAACTTAACTCTCCTTTGGTAGAAAAAGTGCCTCCAATCAAAGAATCTTCTACCTCAATTCCGCAGTCTTCAGCCAATCTTCTATAATAGGAATCTGTTGAAAATATACTTAACTTCTTTCCTAAATCCTGAGCCTGCTTTTTTAAAATAGTAAGAGCCTTAATATTCCTAAGGTTCTTGTTTTCTTCAGGCAAAACCAAAATTACCTTTTCTCTTTTGGTCTTCTTTATCTTCTCTCTTACCTTTTCCAAGTCATCTGGGGGATCAATGTAGAAAATTTGAGGGTAGTCCATAACTTACTATTTTAACAAATTTTTTATTACTTTCAAAGAAGAAAAGAAATTTTTATATTAAGTTCTGAAAAGGTTCTCTTAATAATCTTATAAAATTTTTGAGGAAGATAAAGATTAACGATCTTGAGAAAAATCATTCTTCCTGGAACTCCAATTGGATTTTCAATTAATTGATGATCAACAATTATTTTTTTAATCTCAGCCTTTGCTAATATAAACTTCTCTTTATGAAATATGTTTTTTGCTTCTAAAAATGACTCCCGCTGGCAAGTCTCTATCATTTTTCCAAACTCAGAAGCAGTAATAGGTTTTTTAAAAAACCTTCGCAAAAAGTTCATTTCTTTCACTTTTCTTAGTCCAATCTCATTTCCTGTCTTTATAAAGGCGGAATAAAAGATTGTCTTCTCTTTTTTCTCTAAAGATAAAATTAAGTCTTGAACTCTATTTTGAATGTCAACCTCCGAATGAGGATCATAGGGAACCTTAAAAAAATCCAGAAATTTTATGCTCTTATCTGAAGAGATAAAAGAACTCCCCTTTAAAAAAGAATTACCGAAATTAATTACCAAAAAAGGGTCTGGGTTTTCCATAATACTTTTGGAATTTTGAATTTATTTTAGAATAGTATACTTCAACCTTCCCGAAGTCAAATCTTGCCATAAAATATGAATATTTCCTTTTTTGTCTATCAAAAGAGAGTGATCGCCAATCTTTCCCGAGGCAATGGTTCTGGTCTGCCAGGAATAACCGCTTTTCTTTGCTAGGTTAAGATTTTTACCCTGGATATAAAGAATAATTGGATTATCGCTTTTGTCTAAAGCAATTTCTGCTCTCTCGCTTCCCTTTTTGTCTATGATCTCTATCTCCCATCCTCCCTTAACCCTTTTGGCATATTTCAAACCATTTGATTGATCAAAATAACTAATATAAGGGATATCCTTTTTATCAAGAGAAATTGAATTCCAGCGTCCAATATCGGGACCAAAATCAACCACTTCTTTTTTCCATTTTTCTCCATTAAAGAAAATAAAAAGCAGGTTTTTATTTCCAAAATCAAAATAAGAAATGTAAGGATGTTGGTCCTTATCAAGAGCCAAACTGTTCCACCAACCCACCCTTCCTCCATCTATTGTCTCTATATTCCATTTCTCGTTTATTTTCTTAGCATACATCAATCCCTTCAAAGGAGACCAAAAACTGATATGGCAGATATTATTTCTATCAAATAGTAAATTGGAGGATAAAGCAGCGCTATTAAAAACTTTCTTTATCTCCCAACCTTTGTTAACCTTGGTGGCTAATTTTAAACAAAAACTGTTTCCTGTCTCAGATGGCTTAACAGGTTTTTGAAGATTACTGGGACTAATATAGAGAATATTGGGATTTCCTTTCTTATCAAAAGCAACAGAGGTTGCATTTCCGGGCAAAATATGAGAATCAACCACCTCTCTTTCCCAGTGATTTTTAATCTTGTGAGCAAAAATTAACTCTCCCCTTTCATTAATAAAACTTATTCCTAAGGCTCCTGAGGGAGAAATTGTCAGGGAATTTCCAAATCCTCCATCACCAACAATCTCTTCATTAGAAGAAATTGTAGAAGAGGCTAAAAGATAATTAAAGATAAATCCAAACCTTTCTCTAAAGACAAAGATAGCACCAATAAGAACAATAAGTAAGGTCAGAGTTATTATTTTTGAATTATTTCTCATATCTTTATGTAGTTATTTATGAATTATCACTGGGGTTCCAATATCAGCGAAATTATAAACATTTTGGGCCGCCCCCATTCCTACCCTTACACAGCCATGGGAAACAGGAATTCCCAAATGCTCCTCTCCTTCCCTGTAGCCACCCGGCCAATAGGGAAGTTCATGAATATAATACCCATTGTAAAATCTTAAAGAATAGGGCATATAAAGTCCATATTGCACTGACCAATGATTTTTTTCTTTAGATAAAACTTGAAATCTTCCTGTTGGGGTCCGCATTCCTGGCTTACCACTTGAGATAAGGTATTCAGCAGTTACTCTTCCCTTTTGATATAATCTCAGTCTTTGCTCTGATAAGTCAATATCAATAAATTTCTCTTTAGAAACTAATTTAGGTTTAGACTTAGACCTTGGTCTGGGAGGAGATTGGGGTTCAAGTTTAAATTCTAATTCTCTCCCCAAAATCTCTATTTTATAATTCTTTCCTTCTTCAATTTTATTTGGCTTAAAAACAACCTGGGTTTGGGAGTTATCGAAGATAAACCTTCCTTCTAAATAAGGACTGATCCTAAGGTTTTCAGACAATCGCTTTTGACTAATGGGTTTGGTAAAAATCATTTTTATTTCCTTTTTGTCTTTATCAAAATACATCCTTTCTATTTTTGGTGATTCTATTCTAAAAGTAAGTTCTTTGTCCAAAATTTTAACATTATAATCCTTATCTTCTTCAATTAGGTATGGTTTAAAAATAATTTTTGTATTTGAGTCTAAAAATATATATTCTCCCTCCAGTTTTGGTTCTGTCTTAAATTTCTTGAAAAAATAATCTTGCTCGATTGGATCGAAAAATGTAATTTCAATCTTCCTTTTCTCTTCACTAAAGGTAATCTCTTTTGGCTTCGGGGAAGGAAGGAAAAAACTAAATTCTTTTTCAAAACATCTTATCTTATAGATTTTATCTCTTTCAATATTCTCTGGTAGAAACCGAACCTTCTTATACCCTAAGATATGAAAGGGAGGATCTGGATTGTTTTCAAAAATAAATTTCCCCTCCAGTTTTGGAATAGTCTTTATATTCTTTAAAAAATACCCTTTTGGGACAGGATATCTAAAAGAAAATGTCAGTTGTTTGGTTTGCTTGTCAAAACCTATTTCCACCCTTGTCTTTAGGGGTTCTAAATAAAAATGTTGAAAGGAAATGCCAGAGATTAAGATAATTATTATTCCCCAAAAGAGAATCCTTTGGGACATAGATTAAAAGACAAATTGGCCTATCTTGTCAGGTTTATTATGTAGGAAGTAATAAAAACCTCAATCACTGCTGCCAAAAACAAAAGTGGTAATAAGACCCTAAGAAAAAAAGTAAAGGACAAAAGGAACTCTTCTTTAATCTTTCCTCTCTTAGTAAAAAGTCTGGTTCCAACCTCCTTTCCTATCTTCATTCCACTACTACAACATACAACCAAAACCGGAATCTCAATTATACCATGAGGTAAAATTCCCATTAAGAAAACAGAAAGGGATAGACTCTGACAAGAAAGAAAAGTAAGAGCCCCTAAAATTCCACCATTAACAAGAAGGCAAAGAAAAGGGAAAATTCCCAAAATAGTTCCAAATAATAAAGCAGAAAATGTTGTAAGAGCATTATTTAAAAACACAATCAATAATTGTTTGAAAGGATTCATTTCAGTTATCGGTTCTAAAAATTCTTTAAAGGTTTCTAAAATCTCCTTTGTGTGGACAGGAAGGTTTCTGGCTATAAAATAGCCATTTAAAATAGCAAAAATAAAAACAAGAGAAGAAAACAAAATATAATGACGGAGGGAGAAAAGATAGGCCTTAAGATTCATATAAGTTTTCTTTTCTCCAAAATGGGTAAGATGGTTAAAATTTTAAGATCTACCTTCATCTTTTTTGATTCTCTCTCAATAAAATCAACCAACTTTTTAATTGGCACCTTTATCACCTCTATTTCTTCTGAATCTTCCAAGACAGGTTTTTTTACAAACGTAACATCTTTGGCAAAGTAATAAACTACCTCCTGAGCAAAACCTCCAGGACTTATTGGACCTTTGATAATAGGAATTATTCTTTCTGCCTTATATCCGGTCTCTTCTAAAAGTTCTCTTCTGGCTACCTCTTCTTCTCTTTCTCCTTTTTTATCTTGAAGTCCCGCTGGTAACTCTATTACCCAGTCCTTAAATGGTACCCGATAAATCTTCTCAAGTAGGACCTCCTTATTTTTGGTTAAGGCAAAAATCACTACTGGAGGGCCAAAGTCTTTTCTCTCTACAAACTCCCAAAACTCCTTCTTTCCATTTTTGTTTATAAAATGGGTTATTTTGAGCATTAGATATTTCCCCTTAAATATTGTTTCTGTCTTTATGATTTTCATAGATTCTTATATGTGAGGTTTCCCTCCCCCACCTATATCCTCCCTCTCCCAGAGGGAGGGGGAGGATTAAGGAGGGGGTGAAACTGTACAGTTATTCACTTACAACTTTTATTAAAGATACATCTGGCTTTTCATCAATCTTTATTAAAACCAGTGTATCACTTGAGGGAACTACTCTGCTTATCCAACATCCTGAATTAACTATGTGTTGTTTTTGATCAATCTTTGAGATATGAGAATGAGCCAGAACCATCCAACTTCCCTGGTCAGCCCTAATTGCCCTTCGGGCTATTTTTTCAAATGAACCAGGAACCAAAATACTTATCATTGTTGCTAAAAATCCATGCCTTAAAATATAATCCCCATGGAGTATATAAAAAGAGGCCTCTGGAGTTACCAACCTTAACATTCCCTTTACCACCAAAAATTCTACTCCATTGATCTCATATTCCAAGGTTTTTTCTAAATATGGATCATGATCATACAGGGCTGGAATATATATTATCTTCTTAATTGAATCTTGGCTATTAATATTTAGTCTCTGCATTGCCTCTTGTAAAAAAACAGGCTCCATTTTTTCATTATGTTTTTTCTCAAAAAGGTCTCCATTGATGACTAAATAGTCAATTTTTTTCTCGTTTAAATAATTACCGATAAAGGTCAAGTCTCTTGAATTGCTATCTAAGTGGAGATCGGATATTACTCCAATATTACCAGAATTAACATATACACTATATTGAGAAATTCTCTCTTTATAAAGAAAGGGCAGTTCAAACCTCACAAATCCACCAATAAGCAAAAGAATAAAAACAGTGATGAAGAAATTCTTTCCAATAATCATATTTTAAAAATAAAAATACCTTCTCGAGCAACTTTGCTCGCTTAAAAAGAAAGGAACAGAATCCCAGTAATACACCTAAACAAGAAAGAATAAAATCACTCTCCCATTCTCTTTTCTAATCTCTCTCCTGATTCCATTTTTTCAGGCTTTGCTATAGGCAAGGGGGTCTGTTGCTTTTTCAATCCTTCTTTTGCTTCCTTGTTCGTCTCTTTTTGAATTTTTTTCTTCACCTCTTGAGGAACCTCTTCAGGTATAACTACCTCTTGAAGACTCTTATCTGATGCTTCCTTTTCTTTAAAAGTCTCTACATTGTTTTCATAACTTTTTACTGAAGCCTCCATTGCCTTCTCAATAGCAGGCTTTGCCTCAGGCGAAATCTTCTTATAAACCTCAGATAGAGTCTTTAAATGAGAGGTAGTGGCTTCTTTAGAAAGTTGCAATAAACTACTGACATCCTTTCCTGAATTTTGAGCGATTTTGAGAATTTCCTTCTCAAATTCCTCTTGATCTTTAAACTCTTCTATGACTTTCTTTACCTCTTCTGTCTCTTTTTTCTCCGCTTTTTTCTTTGCCTTCTCTAGTCTATTCTCTGCCATTTTTAAATTGATTTTAGTCGCCTTTTCTGGATCTTGTTTGGCAAGTGCCTTTAATGCACTTCTTTGACCCTTCATTGATGCCTCCTTTGCCTTAAGAACTGCCTGTTTTGCCTTATCTGGACACCTTTCTAATACCTGATCCAAAACAATAAAATGTCGGCCTGTACCTTCTGAGACAATCTCAGCCACCTTTGAAACATCCTTACCTTCTTCCTCAGCTTTATTTATTCTAGTCAAAGAGTTTTCTAATTGCTTCTGGTATCTCACCAAGGCCTTTTCTGCTGCCTCTGATTTCCCCTTCTCTACCATTGCCTTTAATTCAGCAATTCTTTCTGTGGCCAAGGTAGCGTATCTTTCCGCTTTTTTAATATCACCAAATGTAAAAAATGTTCCAATCTCCTCTGCAACTTCTTCCAACAAATAAAAAGGGCTATCCGGAGTTAATCCTGGATTTGGAAGTTCTGTCTGTTGAGCCCATCCATTTGTAAAGAATCCAAATAGGATAAAAATAGAGATAAGCAATGCCTTTCTCATAAAATATCTTCTATATTAATTGCCGACCTTTAAGCATTTCAGACAATGTTTTAGCATTTTTGGGAGCATAGCCATGGGCATCGTTATTAAAATAGCAGTAAACATCCAATTTTTGCTTTAGGTATCTTCTAATCTTTCTGCTCAGATTTTTAAGTTCTTCTTCGGTATAATCTGAACTGAACAGAACCCTTGAGCCATGCATTCTTATATAGACAAAATTGCTGGTTATTACTTCTGCTTTAGGATAAGAAGGAGAATCAGCAATAACCCAGGTTATCTTATATTTTCTTAGGATATCATAGATTTTATTTTGACACCAATCGGGATGGCGAAACTCAAAAGCATATCGAAAAGACAAATCACTTTGAGCAGAAATGATTTTCAAAAAGTTTTTAAGGTTTTTTACATTTTTCTCAGTAGGAGAAAAACTGGGAGGGAGTTGAAATAAAAATGGTCCTAACTTCTCTTTTAATTGAACTGCTCTCTCTAAAAAAGTCCTCCAGGCACTCTTGCATTGAGAGAGTTTTTTAATGTGGGTAATAAACCTAGAGACCTTCACCGCAAAAATAAATCCCTCTGGTACTTTCTTTCTCCAATTGGAAAAGGTCTTTGCCGTAGGCAGGTGATAAAAGGGACTATTCAACTCTACCGTATTAAAACAAGAGGCGTAATATTGAAGTTGCTTTGCTTTTGGAAGATCCTTAGGATAAAATACTCCCTTTTCCCAATGGACATAAGAGTATCCACTGGTACCAATATATAGTTTGCTCATAATTAGTATTTATTGGCAAAAGCCTTTTATTTTATTGTTCCTTCTTGCGAAAGACCACCTCTGTGTGAGGATAGGCCAACTCTACCTCTTTTTGAGAATTAATTTTTTCAAAAATTCTATAGGTAATCTCACTTGAAACCTCTTCTCTTCGAGAAGCAGGAACATAGTATCTGACAGTGACATCAATTCCATAAGAAGTGAACCAGGTGCGAACATATGGCTGAAAACCAATTCTATAACCCTTAAGCACTTCCTCTGCTGCTTCTTTGCCAATTTTCTTGGCTTTTTTAATATTGCTTTCAAAGGTAACAATAAATTTTACCTGATCCAAAATAAGTTCATTTTGCTTTGTGTAATTGATTATGTCTTGTTCAAACAACTTTGCATTGGGAATTAAAATCACTCTCCCAGAAGACTCTTCTGAAGCGATTGTTCCTCCAATTTCTCCAATATGAATATGGGTTAAGGTAATATCAACTACATCTCCTTTAACATTGCCAATTATTACCCTATCTCCAATCTCAAAAGGTCTTTTAATTACTACCATCAGCCAGGCAGCCACTCCTGTAATTGGTCTCTGAAGCGCCCAACCCAAAGCAGCAGAAAGAAGACCAGCGGTAATGCCAATTCCTGTTAAAGAACCAGTATAGGATAAAATGGCAAAGATTATTAAAAGAGAAACCAAGGTATATTGAGCAACCCGGAAAAAAATCTTGACATTAGACTTCTCCTTCTTGCCCTTGGCTTTCTGAAGTAATCTTGTTTTGGTAAGGTTCAAAAACCAACTTAAAAGATAATACAAAACAAAAACACCAACAATTGTTCCTAAAATCTTGAAAAATAAACCTAAATCAATAGTGTTTAAAAAATCAGAAATGCTCATATAATCTCCTTTGGGCTTCTTGTTTCTCTCGAATTGAAATTTTACTTTTTTTAATCCCTTTTTCCATAATATCTAACAAATTATCGTAGATATCTTTTCTTACAAAAAATGGAGTTCCATCCTTTCCACCTACACAAAAGGAATACCTTGCTGGATCCTCATAAGAAGGTTTGGCTCCATAAATGACCTCAGAAACCAAACTTAAGGCTCTTATTGTCTTTGGACCTACTCCCTTTAAAGAAAGAAGTTGTTCGTAATTCCTTGGCTTTTGTTCACAGACCCGATATAAAATCTTCTTTAGGTATCTACTCTCTAAGAAATTTTCTAATACCACAGGATGCCAATAAAATTCTCTATTTTCTAAACGAAGAAGGGTAATTTTATTTTGTTTAAATCTCAAAGAAATCATTTTAGACAATTGAGAACTATGTCTTCTTAAAATCTGAATATCTTTTATCAGGCTTTGATAGTTACCCTGAACCAATTCTGTTGTAACCTCTCGGTTTTTTTCACTTTGTTTTGCTACTAAATTTAAGGCAGGATTTTTTAATTGGGTGATAATACCACTATGAGGTTCACAAACTAAATCAGTTATTTTTTCAGAATACCAATGATAACGTCGGGCTGTCTGATTGTAGACATTCATTCCCTGTTGAATTACTGCCCAGGAACCAATCTTCTTTTTAAAACCTTTTTGTGTTAAAGAAAAGAAAAAACTATGGTGATAAATCTGATAATTATCTTGCAAACAACAGGAGTCTATCTTGGCTGCCATTTTTGAATTGTAAATTAAGTTATTAACCTGTCCAGCAGGCAAACCCAAAACCCCACCCCAATTTTCAATCTCCTCTGGGGTCTGTCGAGAGGTCTTTCCTTTGCCTCCACAAATAAAAACTCCTAAATCTTTTTCTAATCCTTTCAGACCCTTCTTAAGGGCTCCGGTAGTAATGGTAGTAGTGCCACTACTATTCCAATCCATTCCAATCACACAACTTAAGGCTTGAAACCATACGGGATCAGAAATCCTTTTCACAAACTCTTCTGGTCCATATTCTTCCACTATCACCTCTGTGATTTTACCTGCCAACCTTGCCATCCTCTCAAAAAGCCATTTGGGGCACCTTCCATAATCTAAACCAAAACTAACAATTCCTCTTTGGATCATATTAAATAATCCTTTTTCTTCTTAAAAGAATAACAAAACCCAGCCAAATTACACCTATTATTCCCATCAGATAATAAAAGACCCAAGGATTTTTTTGAAATGGTAATAATACATTCATTCCATAAATTCCTGAAATGACTGTTGGAAGTTCAATAAAAATAGTAAATACAGTAAGAATAGTAATAGTCCGGTTTAATCTATGGCTTAATAAGATCACATAATACTCTCTCATATTAGAGATAAGTTTCAAAAATGATTTACATAGATTTAATCCCTGAGTACTTTCTTCAATAAGATTTTCTATAATTTCTCTATCTTCTTCAAAAAATTCTATCTTTCGGATGATTCGTTCATACAACAAATTTATATGATGATAAGAAGAAACCAAGGTATTAAGAAAGTTCTCCTTCTCAAGTAAGGAATAAAGCATTTTTTCATCCATCTGGGGAGTTAACTGGTTCTGTTTATGGATATCTCTTACAATATCCGTAGTGACCTCCTGAAAATCTTTATCAATTAAAGAAAGTAGGTTTATGAGACATTTCAGTTTCTGAGTAGTAATAAATGCAACCTTTCCATCTAAAATTTTTCTTATGAAACCGGGTTCACTTCGTGAGAGAGTAAGAATAAAATCTTCCGCTATTACTATTAAATATGTTTCTATCTCTTTTCTTTCTTTTCCAGAAAAGATTTTGGTAAAAACATATATTTTATCCCTTACAAAATCCAAGCGAGGAACCTCATTTACATCTAAACCTGATTCTAAATTCCTTTTGTCTAATCTCATTTCCTTCACTAAATATTTCAGTTCTTGAGAAGAGGGATTAACAACATTAATCCAGACCCCTACCTGAGGCTTGAGAACTCTTTTAATAAATTTATCTTGAATTGTTCGTTTAAAAAAGGAGATCATATTGTCAAAATACCTAATCCCAAGATTCTTTCTCTATATCCCAAAAATCATCTTTTTCTTCCCTTATCTCATATAGATCCTGAGGGATCTCTCTTACAAATCTTGAGAGCATCACCCTTCTCTTTCCTCCTCCAAATCCTTTTTTATTTATGGGCGAAAACAGATAAAGACGATTTTTGGCTCGGGTTAGGGCTACATAAAAAAGTCTTCTTTCTTCCTCTATTGCTCCTTCCTCTAATGCTCTTCTATTAGGCAAATAATTTTCTAAAACATCCAGAATAATTACTGTATCCCATTCTAAGCCCTTTGCCTGATGAATGGTAGACAAAATAACAAAATCATTGGTTTCTTTCATCTCTCCTCGAAAACTCTCATCTGAATGCACCTCATCTAAAAAATGATTCAGACTTTTCTGACCAACGGCGAAGGATATTAAGGCTAAAACATCATCTACTCTTTCCCGACCATCTTTAAAATTCTCCAAAAGATAATCTCTATAAAAGACATCTAAAATAATTTTAATCTTTTTATCAATTTCACTTTCTCTTCTAATTTTTAAAAGAAGATTTTTTAGACTTTTAAACTCTTTGTCTATAGAAGGAGGAAGAGAAATATTTGGAATTGTCTTTTCCTCTTTTATCTTAGAAATAATTTTATCTGCTGTCTTTACCCCAATACCTTGTTTTAAAACCAAAATTCGTCTCCAGGATGATTCGTCAAGAATATTATTTTCAACTTTTAAAAAGGCTAATATATCTTTTATATGAGCCGTCTCAAAAAAGCGCAACCCTCCTCTTTTAATATAGGGAATATTTAAAGATGATAACTCCAATTCCAATTCTAATGACTCAAATCCCGCTCGGAATAAAACAGAGATTTGATTCAGAGGAATACCTTCTTTGGTTAATCTCAAAATCTCATAGGCTATTCTTCGGGCTTGAACTCTTTCATCCGATACCATAAAAAGAATTGGTTTATTCCCTTTCTTTCCCGTTTTTAAATATTTTTCAAATTGATTGGAATTTCTTAAGATAACCTCAGTAGCAAAAGATAAAATCTCCTTGGTGGAACGATAATTTCTTTCTAATTTAAAAATCTTGCAATTAGGATATTCTTTAGGAAAATTCAAGATGTTGTTAATCTCTGCTCCCCGAAAAGAATAAATACTCTGAGCATCATCTCCTACCACCATCAAATTTGGATTTCTTTTTTGAGTAATCTCTTTCAGAATTAAATACTGTAACCTATTAGTATCCTGAAATTCATCTACTAAAATAAATCTAAAGAGATTCTGAAGTTCCCCTTTGATCTCTGGAAAATTTCTGACCAGATAGAGCCATTTCAAAAGTAGATCATCAAAACTTAAGGCATTGATCTCTCTTTTTCTTTCCTCAAGGTCTTTAATAATCTCCTTAATCTCTCCTATAGCATCTAAAAATTGGGGCCACTTTTCCGAGATAATTTCTTCTACTGATCTCTGAGTACTTGCACTCAAACTTAGAATACTACTTAACAAATCTGGATTAGGGAAAATAGAATCTCTTAAGATTTGTTTTTCTTTTAATATCTGACGCAATAAGATCTTTTCGTCTTCTCTATCCAAAATAGTAAAATTTGACTTTCTTCCAATTTTTAAAGCATATCTACGCAAAATAAGATTTCCCACATGGTGAAAGGTGCCACCAGTTAAAGAAAAACTTCGGCCCAAGATCTGTTGGGTGCGCAGAATCATCTCTCTTGCTGCTTTGTTAGAAAATGTCAAAAGCAAAATGTTTTTAGGAGAAACACCCTGTTCGATCAGATAATTTACTCGATAGGTTAGGGTGCGAGTCTTACCCGAGCCAGCCCCTGCTAAAACCAGAATCGGCCCTTTAATGGTTCGAACTACCCTATATTGCTGTTCATTTAACTCTTTTCTATAATCAACCATAATACACTTATCCTTCTAAAGTTTAGGGAACAATGGCTTCTCTCTCTTTCTTCCTTTTATTTGATCTAATATCCTTTCAGAACTTTCAGGCAAAAAGACTTGAAGCATTTCAGCGATGTTTTTTAGGACTCTTAACAAATCACAAATTATTGATTGGTGCTTATTCAATTCTTCCCAGGGACGTTCCTTCTGAATTAATCTGTCACAAAAACTAATCAGGTTCCAGATCCAAACTAAACTCTCATTCAGTTTTAACTTTTGGAAGGACCTTTTGTAGTTCTGCCAGGTATTTTCTACCTCTTTTCTTAGGTTAACATTTTGAATTTGCTGAAGGGAAAGATTCTTTTCCCTAAGATATGAATTGGTATTGATCTTCTCTGCCAAAGCAAGAATTCGAGAAACCAGGTTTCCTAAACCCTTGGGAAGATCAGCATTATATTTTTTAATCAGTTTCTGCCAAGAGATATCTCCATCCTGACCAAAAGGACAGGAAGAAAGCAATAGATAACGGGTTCCATCAACTCCAAATTTACCTATCATCTCTTCGGGCCAAATCACATTTCCTAAAGACTTACTCATCTTTTGTCCTTCTATGGTAAAATAACCATGAACAAAAAGTCTTTTGGGAAGTGGAATCTCTAAAGCAAGAAGGAGACCTGGCCAAATAGTAGCATGAACCCTTATAATATCTTTTGACATTAACTGAACATCAGGAGGCCAAAACTCAGGAATATTCTTCGGATCTCCCTCCCAGCCAATACCAGTAAGATAATTTAAAAAGGCATCTACCCAGACATAGGCAGTAAGCCTTTGGTCAAATGGTAATCTAATCCCCCATCTTACCCTTTGCCGTGAGATAGAAATATCTTTTAATCCTTGGCTTAAAAATTTTAAAACCTCATTTTTCCTTTGTTCTGGTTCTATCTTAAGTTCATCAGTTCTTATCTTCTCCTTTAAGATATTTTCAAATCGAGAAAGTCTAAAAAGATAACTTTCTTCCTCTATCAATTCCGGCTTAATTTGATGATCTGGACACTTACCATCCTTTAGATCACTTTCTGTTTTATATTGTTCACAACCTGGACAATAAAGGCCTTTGTAGATTCCTTTATAGATGAAATTTCTTTTATATAAGATCTCTAATGCCTTTTTCACTGCTTTTATGTGAGAAGGGTCAGTGGTTCTTATAAAATTATCATAAGAAATATTTAACTCTTCCCAAACCTTCTTAAACCTCTCTGAGTTTTCATCACAGAACTGTTGAGGACTTTTACCCACCTTCTGGGCTGCCTTCTCAATTTTCCCTCCATGCTCATCAGTACCAGTTAAGAAAAACACTTTCCAGCCTTGAACTCGATAATAACGAGCCAACACGTCAGCAGCAATAGTAGTATAAGCATGGCCCAAATGAGGTCGGGCATTTACATAGTAAATTGGAGTAGTTATGTAAAATTTTTTCATACTCTCATTATTAGAAAAGGGTTTTCTGTTTTGGAAAAGAATCTTCTGCTTTTGAAAAAATCCTTATTTTTCCATAAACCCCATCATATCCAGGTTCTTTTATTACCTTGCCCTCTCTTACTCTAATTATTCCTTCCGCAATTTCCGGCAAGGTAGCAGTTTCTAAATCTTCTCTTTTTACATTTAATAAAATATTAAACTCCGAATCAAATTTTTCAATGAGGTTTTGATATTCTTTTTTTACCTGATTGGCCGCTCTTCCCCTTCCTAAAACCTCAGCAATTATTTCTTCTAAGGGAACCAGACTTTTAAAGGGAATAACTTCTTCTGGTTTAAAACCTTCTGGTCTATCGGCTAACTGCTCTACTCTGTTTAAAACTCCAATAGTTAAGGGCCTTCCGCAATTGGGGCAAATTCCATTATATTTTTTTGTTTCTTTGGGCGATAAACGAATATTGCATTCTCGATGACCATCATAATGATATTTGCCTTCTTCTGGATAAAATTCAATGGTATATAAAAATTTCTGGGGGTCTTTTGTTTTTATCGCTTCAATAATTGCTGGATAACTCAATTCCGTATCAAAAACATTTGCTTCTCGACCTATATGAGATGGAGAATGGGCATCACTATTTGAGATTAAACTTAATCTCCGACCATCGGGAATCCGCCAAAGCATCTTAGGATCGGCGGAGAGCCCACTTTCCAAAGCATAAATATATTTTGAATAATCTTCAAAACATTCCTCAATTGAATCAAAACCTGACTTTGAACCAAAAATTCCGAACCAGGGAGTCATCACGTGGGCTCCGACTACTAAACAATTCTCAGAAATATTTAAAATAATTTTTAACAATTCTTTAGCGTCTAAGCCTAAAATAGGTCTTCCATCTGCTTTTAAATTTCCAATCCAACCCAAGTGAGTATTAATCTTCTCCACTATCTCAAAAGAGGGAGCAAAAATTATAATGTGAATTTTTCGAATCTTGCCTTTTTTCGAATAAACACAACTAACTTCAGTAGTTAAAATAAAACGAGTTCCAGAATCTGATTTTTTCAACTTGAAAAGCCCAATTTCAGCCGGTTCCAATTTTTCTTTTAGGTTTTTAAACCATTCAGGATGAGTAAAATCGCCAGTGCTCAAAACTTTTATTCCTTTTATCTTTGCCCATTTATCCAAATTTTCCAAATCCATATTCTTACTAGTCGCCCGGGAATATTTTGAATGTAAATGAAAATCAGCAATAAATTTCATATTTAAAGTTCTAATTGATCAGCAATTTCTTGCAATGTTTAGTTTGTACTAATTTTCTTCAATTAAAAAACATAAAGTTGCCTTCTTCATAGAGTTTATCTTATCAAGAATTTTCTATTTTAGCAAACGAAAAAATTTAAAAAAACCTCAAGACAATTAATTCCTCGAGGTCCTAAAAAGTTCAAGATGTGAAAAATTAATTTCTTTATAAATCTTTTTATATTTCAATAAATTCTTTTTTTATAAATTTTTGATACCAATTTTGATATTCTTCTGGAGTGGTTAAATGGATTTCAAAGGGAGAAAAAATCCCTATTTTTTGCCAAATTTTAGCCTTAATGACTGATTTCTCTTTGGTGGTTAACTTTGGTGAAATAATAAGAATGTCAATATCTCTGGGAACCTCTTTTTTTCTTAAAATAGAACCAAAGATTAATACTCGGGTCTTGCCCAAAAGGTTCTCAACTTCTTTTTTAATAATCCTTGCCCAATGCAAATAATTTTGGAAATACTTTTTTTGAAACCTTTTTCTTTCTAATACAATTTCTGTTAGTTGGCTCATAAATTTTTCAGGAATTTTTTTAAATCTTTTGTAAATTTTTCCATTAATTTAACCTGAGATTCATTAAATTCAACTGGTAGATAACGGGAGGTAATATAAGCCTCTTCTAAATCAGCTATTACTTGAATATTTTCCTTGCTAATTTTTTCTATTTCTTTTTCTTTATTGTAAGCCTTGCCTAAATCAAATAAAAGTTCACGGAGACTGTAAGTTTTTGGAAAATCGGCAATTTTTAAAAAAGATAATATTTCAAATAAAGTTGACAGGCCTGCTCTAAATGAAAAGCAGCCAAAAACCATTGCTTTTTGGAAATATTGTATCTCGCATTTTCTAAAAATGCTCCGGCTTTTTCTTTGAGAAAATCAGCTTTAGCCATAGTTTAGTTTCTCCCTCACTTTAATCATACCAAAAATGATCCTTTTTGTTTAATAAATTTCATAGATAGCCAATACTTTTAAGATATTTCTTACTTTTTTTAAGATCTCTTTTGGAATTCACTTCCAAAATAACTGGTCCCTGATAATTTATTTTTTCTAGTTCATTAAGAATGGAAATCAAATTTACCTCTCCTAATCCAAGTGGATAATGAACAATAGGATCGCTGTAAACACCATCTGTTAAATGGATTTCTTTAATTTTCTTCCTAAATTTCCTTATAAAATCAAGAGGATCAACATCTGATTCGAAAGCATGGACAGTATCAAGACACACCCCCACTCCCTCATTCACAAAAACCTCAAATTCTTCTGGCTTTTGAAAAAGAGGTTCATTACGAGGTAGGTTTTCAATAGATAATTCTATATTTTTTGTTTTACAATAATCAAAGATCTCAAGGATACTTCTTTTTGCGATCTCTCTTGTTTGCTTTTCCATTAATGAATATATTTTGGGCATTGCCAAAAAACAACCGGGATGCATTACTAAACCATCTATCCCTATCTTCTGAGCCAGATCAATATGTTTTTTTGTCTCCTTAATAGCCTCTCTTCTTATTCCCTGATGAAAGGCAGAGATATTAATCTCTCCTATAGGAAGATGATAGGTAACCCTCTTAAAAGAAGAGATCTCTTTTTTTATCTTATCACTAATTGGAAGGAGCAAATCAGCCGGAAAAACAGAGGTAGAGGTTAACTCTATTATTTCAAAACCACTTTTCCTAACAAAATTAACGAAATCTTTAAGCATATATAAATATGCTCTCTCTGAACTCTTCATCTCTGGATATTTATTACTCTCCTCTGAACACAAACGCATTGAAACCCCAAACCCTTTTATTTTCATTAAATAACTATACCACCTTAAAATAATATCTTCAATTTTTACTCTTTAACTTCAAGACAGATAGTTTTATAAAACTAAAGAAAACCTCTTTAGAATCTTTTTGTTTAAGAACAAACAAATGAGATTATTTCGTAAATCAATGCTCCAGTAAACATCAAACAAAGTAAATATAAAATTGGATCAGGAAGAGAAATTTTATATTCTGGATTTCTATCTCCTCTTATCTTAGATTTCTTATATATCAAAGCCAAAATTACATCCTCAAATGCTCCAAAAACTATTCCAATAAAAGCCATTAAGGGCACAAAGGCCTTTACTCCTAAAACCAATGCCAAAAGAGGAACCACTATTACAAAAACAGTGGCAAGAAATCTTTTAATACCAAGATCATAAATCAAGCAGTCTCTTAAATAAATTCCCAACACCAAAAATGAGGTAGAGATGGTCATTACTCCAAAAATGGCCCCCACCAGAACAAAATCATCTCCTATCTCTTCTACCAGTCCCTTAATGGCTTCAGGTGAGGTAGAGGAACCACAGACCCCAACCACAGAAAAGGTAAAAATGATATAAAAGATTAAGGGAATAAGAGTGCCAATTATAATTGCTTTTTTCAACTCATTTTCTCTATTTCTTAAAATTCTTCGTAAGGAAGGAATAGCAGTTGTTCCGCTCATAGCAAAAAGAATCACTCCATAAGGAAGAAAAGCCTTTTCTGGATGAAATCCTGAAAAGTTTTCCACTCTTATATAATCAAGAGAAACAAAAAAAATAGTTCCCAATGTTAAAATAAATAGAAAAAACATCAAGAGTTCAAATTGAGAGATACTCTTTAAACCAAGAATTATTCCTACAGAAAGAAAAAACCAAAAAAGGATGGCAAAAATTAGAAACTCTCCTTTAAAAATACTAGATAGAAATTCGCCTCCAGCAATAATATAGCAAATTAAAGAAGAGGAAATGCCAACGATTGTAGAAAAAAGAACAATATATTTTGCCCAATTCCCTAAATAAAAACTAGCATACCCTGGTAAACGATAATCCTTTTCTGTTCGTAAAATAACCTCTGAAAACAAAAGATGTAAAAGCAAAGAAACACTTCCCAATAAAAAAAGATAAAAAATGCCAGGTAAAAATCCAACCTGGGAAATAACATAAGGAATACCAAAGATTCCTACTCCTACTATGCTTCCAACCAGAGTGGCTACAGCCAGAAACAATCGAATGTCCATATCTCATTTCTCATCTTCTTTATTTCCTATCTTTACTTCTCTCATGCCTGCTAAAATTATAATCATTAATAAAGTCGTAATCAGGGCTAAATAATAATACCCACATCCTACTGCCATTCCTAAGGCTCCTGTTGACCAAATAGCAGAAGCAGTAGTTAAACCCTCAAGGTGAGAGTGACGAAGAACAATTACCCCGGCCCCTAAGAATCCAATTCCCACTACAATTCCCGCTGCTATTCTGGAAGGATCAACGCTTCCACCAATTTCCAAAAATCCATGCCTTGAGAGGATGGTAAAAACGCAGGCTCCTATGGAGGTAAGGGCAAAGGTTCTCATTCCTGCTTCTTTTCCAATATATTCTCTCTCTATCCCCACCAAGGCACCTAAAAAACCTGCTAGAAGAATCTGAAGAAATAAACGAATTTCAGGAATAAATAATAAATCCATATCTTCAACAAACAACCTCCAACTTAATCCTCAGTTGTTAGTTGTTGGTTAGTTTATATATCTCCCATCCTTGTTTAACCTTTTGATCCACCTTTAGTCCTATCTCTTCTCCTTTCTTTGCTTCTTTTATATTTTTATGCTCTACCTGCATTGATTCGACCGTTTGTTCAAATTCTCTCTCCCCCTTTTTAAGTCTAATCCTATCACCAACCTTCAGGGTATCTTCTAATTTCACTACTGCCACCCCTACCTTTGGAAAATAATGGGTAATTTTGCCCACTAATTTTTCCTCCTCCATAACATACGATTTCTTAAAAAGGACTAATGACCTTTTTTTCTTTTTTGACCAAAATTAGAAGTTTCTCTACTAATTCTTTAGGATCTTTACTATAGACCACTCTTCCTGGACCCCTATGACCTCTTTTAATTATTTCTCTTATCAGATCCGCTGTGCCTCCGGTTCCTATTAATACCCCAATTGGTTTATTATCTTCAAAGGCAATGGTAAATTCATTCAATGTGCCTATCCTTCCACAAATGACAATAACTGCATCAGAGGACCTGGTCATTAAGAGATTTCTCCCTGCATAATTAAAACCAGTATAGACAATTACATCAAAATAATCAGTAGGAAGTTTGTAGGTTTTAATATGAGATTTTTCTGAGGCAGCAGGAGAAAAACCTATAGAGACTCCTCCTTCTTCTTTCGCTCCAATGGCTGCCCAATAGGGAATACCAGTAGTGGCTCCTGTAATTAAAACCCCATTATGCCGAACAATTTCTCTCCCAACCTCTTTGGACAATTCTAAGGCTTTCTTTGCACAATGATTGGTCTCGGCTGCTCCAGAAACACAAATTTTGTATTTCATAATAAACTTGATTTAATCCTGATAATTTCCTGCTTTTTCTAATTGGAAATTATATAACAAAACGAACTTGTATTGCAAGAAAAAAATAAATATGATAAGATAACCTAATAAAGTTTCAGCACATTTAACCCCTCTTTGTATTCCTCCCCTTAAAAAGGGGGAGGAAATTGAGGTGTGGTATTCTCCTAAAAGAGAAAATAAGGACCCTCTCCAAATCCTCCCCCTCTCTCTGGGAGAGGAGGATTAAGGTGGGGGAGGAAAAGGTCAAATACACACCAAAGATACTGTAAATAAATCTTATTTATGCCAATTACCAAATCTGCAAAAAAGGCTTTAAGGAAAGATATTAAAAGACATAAGAGAAATCTTGCCTGGAAAAAGAAGATAAAAAGTCTCCAAAAGGAGATTAAAAAATTGCTTGAAAAGAAAGAAATTGAAAAGGCAAAAAAACTACTACCGCAATTTTATAAAATTGTTGATAAGGCAGCAAAGAACAATGTGATAAAGAAAAATACTGCCGCCCGAAAGAAGTCTCGACTATCAAGATTAATTACCCAATATACCAGAGAAAACAAAGTCTCAAAGTCAAACAAGACTACTCCTAAGTAGTTAATAGATTTTCTTTTTGCTCTCTTTTCTTCTCTTTATGGTTCTCTTCCTTTACGGCTCTGATACCTTCCGCTCCAAGAAAAAACTTCAAGAGATAATTAACAGATATCACTCAAAGTATAAGAGTGGCCTCAATTTTTGCAAAATTGAAGGTACCCCAGAAGGATTTGAAAAACTTAAGGAAAGAATTGAGACCATCTCAATGTTTAAAGAAAAAAAACTAATTATTTTCAAAAATGTATTCTCAACTCCAACCTATTTGCAAGAAAAAATTGAAAAATATCTTATTGAAAAAAACATTTTCAAAGACGAAAATCTAATACTGATCTTCTTTGAGGAAAGAGGGGTTCAAAAACCAAATAGACTTTTTAAATTGCTTATTAAAAAATCTTTTAAAAAACAAGAGTTTAAAGAACTACCTATATGGAAATTAAAGATTTTCATCAGAAAATATTGGAATTGTAAAATTGATGATAGGGCAATTGAAAAATTGATATTCTTTTGTAACAGTAATCTTTGGGAGATAGACAAGGAACTCCAAAAAATAATTGCTTTTAAAAAAGGGGAAAGAATTGAGGAGAAAGATGTAGAAAACCTATCTCAAGGAAAAATTGATACAAATATCTTTGAAACCACAGAAGCCATTTCTCGAAAGAATAAGAAAAAGGCTTTGGCTCTGATTGCAAACCATCTTGAAAAAGGAGAAAATGAAATAAGAATCTTATCGATGATGGTTTTTCAATTCCGAAATATATTGAAAATAAAAAGTTTAATGGAACAAAAAAAGAATTTAACTCAAATCCAAAAACTTTCCGGACTTCATCCCTTTATAGTGAAAAAAACATTTCCACTCGTCCAAAACTTTTCTATTGAGGAATTAAAAAAAATTTATAAAAAACTTTTAGAACTTGATTTTAAAATAAAAACTGGAAGAATTGAACCTAAAACAGGAATTGAAATGTTTATCGCAGAACTCTAAATCCAAATTGTTTGTAATTGCCCACATCTTGATAAGGATCTGGGATTGCCTGAAGCGTGAAACGCAAATTTCCAAAATTAAATCTCAAATTCCCCCACCTATATCCTCCCCCTTCCAGAGGGAGGGGGAGGATTAAGGAGGGGATCCTAAATCCCAAACGTTTGGAATTTGGAATTTCGTTCGCCCAGCCCTACTTTTGGAACAAAAGTGGGGCTGGGTTTCGGATTTCTCCCCCTATTAATATCTTATCTGAAAACCATCAAATTCACCTGTAGGCTTTTCCCATTTGATATCAATCTCTTCCACCTCGGCAATAGGAGGTCCTTCTTTTGCCCATTGGATTATTTTGTTAACCTTCTCCTCTTCTCCCTCAAAAACTGCCTCTACTCTTCCATCAGGAAGATTTCTTACCCAGCCAGAAATTCCCAGTTCCATTGCCTTCTCATAAGTGCCTTGGCGAAAAAATACTCCCTGAACTCTACCTTTAATAAAAACATGGGCCCTTCTCATAGATCAACTTAAAATAAAAATCTTCTTCTTTTAGTATCCATACTTAGGCCAGCAACATTTTTTATACTTCTTACCGGAACCACAAGGACAGGGATCATTCCGACCTACCTTCTTTTTAGGTAGGGTATGGGTTTTATAGATGAGACTTTCATCTTTTGTTGTATCTTTAGGTACAAACTGAATTTTAAGAATAGTATCTACAACCCGCCTCTCAAAGTCTCTCATTAATCTCTGAAACATCTTATGACCCTGAATTCTATAGGCAACCAAGGGATCAATTTGACCATAGGCTTTGAGTTGGACACTCTCTCGTAAAAATTCCATATCTTCCAAGTGTTCCATCCATAAAAGATCTAATGTTCGAAGCAAAATAATTTTCTCTAATTTTCTCAAATTCTGTTTTCCTATCTTCTTCTCTTTTTCTTCATAGTCTTTTCTTGAATAACCCTGTCTTTCTATCATTTCTAACACCAAAGATTTTTTCTCTGGAAATTCATATCTTTCAAGTATCTCCCTTCTCTTTTTATAAATCTTCTCTCTCTGTTTATTTAAAACATCATCAAAATCCAATAAATGCTTTCTCATATCAAAGTTATATCCTTCCACTTTTGCCTGAGCGGATTCAATTGCCTGAGAGACTATTTTATTTTCAATAGGAACATTCTCGGGAAAATTAAATCTTTCAAGAATTGCCTTTATTCTTTCTCCTCCAAAGATCCGTACTATATCATCCTCTAAAGAGACAAAAAATTGAGAAACTCCAGGATCACCCTGTCTTCCTGCTCTTCCCCGAAGTTGATTATCAATTCTTCGCGATTCGTGTCTTTCGGTGCCAATAACACAGAGCCCCCCTAATCTTTTTACCTCCTCTGCCTCTTTTTTATCAGGAGGATTTCCTCCTAATATTATATCCACCCCTCGGCCAGCCATATTGGTAGCAATAGTAACTGCTTTTAATCTTCCAGCCTGAGCAATAATTGCTCCTTCCTTTTCATGATGTTTGGCATTCAAAATCTGATGAGGAATTCCCTCTCTCTCAAGTAATTTTCCTAAATATTCATTTTTCTCAATACTTGTGGTTCCTACCAAAACTGGCTGAGATCTCCGATATCTCTTTTTCACTTCCTCCACTACTGCCCTAAACTTTGCCTTTTCCGTAGTATAAACCTTATCCGGTAAATCCTTTCTTATCATTGGAAGATTAGTAGGAACAATAACTACCTCTAAGTTGTATACCTTTAAAAACTCCTCTGCGGAAGTGGCCGCTGTTCCTGTCATCCCTGCTAATTTTTTATACATCCTAAAATAATTTTGAAAGGTTATGGTAGCCAAGGTTCTTGATTCTGGCTGAATCTCCACCCCTTCCTTTGCTTCAATTGCCTGATGAAGTCCTCCAGACCATCTTCTTCCTGGCATCAATCTTCCGGTAAATTCGTCTACTATAATGACCCTTCCATCTTTTACTACATAGTCTCTGTCTTTTTTGAAAAGAGTTTGAGCCCTTAGAGATTGTTCTAAATAATGTAGATATTTCATTCCTCGGTCTGTGTAAATATTGTCCACTCCTAAAATTTTTTCCACATTATTAATTCCCTTCTCTGTAAGGGTAACTACTCTTCTTTTCTCATCGATTTGATAATCCCTGTTAGGATCTAATCTGGGAATAATTTTAGCAAATTCAATGTACCATCTTGAGGACTCTGTATCAGGGACAGAAATAATTAAAGGAGTTCGTGCCTCGTCAATTAAAATTGAATCAACCTCATCTACAATGGCATAATAAAATCCTCTCTGGACCTGATCCTTTAGATCATAAACCATATTATCTCGCAGATAATCAAAACCAAACTCGTTATTGGTTCCATAGGTAATGTCTGCCAAATAAGCCTCTTTTCGGGAACAGGGTCTTAAGAAATCTTCTACTACCTTAAAGGAACCCAACTCATCTCTTATTCTATCTTTTTCTTCAGGTGGTTTTTTGTAATTAGGATCGTATAAAAATGCTTGCTCATGATTTAGACATCCTATGGTAAGCCCTAACAGATGATAGATCTGACCCATCCAGACCGTATCTCTTCGGGCTAAATAGTCATTGACAGTAACCAGATGGCAACCCTTTCCGGCTAAAGCATTAAGATAAAGAGGAAGGGTAGCGGCTAATGTTTTTCCTTCCCCTGTTTTCATTTCAGCAATCTTCCCTTGATGCAACACAATCCCACCCATTAACTGAACATCAAAATGACGTTGATGCAGAGTCCTCTTTGCTGCTTCTCGAACTAAGGCAAAAGCCTCTGGGAGAACATCATTAAGACATTTTTTTAAGTCAGCCTCAGAATTTGAAACCTCCCTTAATCTCTTTTTAAATATCTCGGTCTTTTCTCTAAGTTTCTCATTAGAAAAAGACTCGAAGGTAACTTCGAGGCTATTTATTTTATCCACAATTGGCTGAATACTTTTTAGGTATCTTTTATTTGAATCACCAAAAATCTTATCAAGGAAGGACATAATATCTCAAAGAAGAAATTAATACTTGCTTTTGTATTGTTTTAATTCTCTTTGAAGTAGATCCTTTGCCTCATTAATAGCCAAATAAATATCATCTCTTTTTGCCTCCACTCTTATAAGTTTTTTAGGTAAAACCATATTCACTTCTGCCCGGAAGATTTTTCCTTTTCTGTGATGTCGAGTTGTTTTTTCTATTTCCACATAAACCTCCGGAGGAAATTTGGTATTAATAAACTTCTGACAACTGCCAATCTTGTCTCTGATATAATCTTTGAGGTTTCTGGTTAAAGTGATATTAGTACCTTTAATATTTATTGTCATATAAATCTCAAAATTACAATCTAAAATGCAAAATAAAACAAATCTTAAATGTTAGATGTCAAATCTCAAATCCATATGTCAAATCTCAAATCTAAATACAGTAAAGAAAAATCCGAAATTCTAAATCCTAATGTTTCAAATTTTAAACGTTTGGGATTTCGGATTTCCCTTCCCCTCCTTAATCCTCCCCCTCCCTCTGGGAGGGGGAGGATATAGGTGGGGGAGGGAAAATCCCAAATCCTAAATTCTAAACGTTTGAGATTTGGAACAAAAGTGGGGCTGGGTTTCGGATGGGCAGGTTGATTATCAAAGTGGTTAGATACTACATTTTAGCAAACAATAAGCCTTTAGTAAACTCAAGGATCCTTCTGATAAAAAACCAGCACCAATATATTGGTGCTGGTTTTTTAAGACAAAGAATCCTTATCTTTTCTTTCTTTTTCTTGAACTCTTTTTCTTTGTGCTCTTACTTTTCTTTGTCTTTCTTGTTTTCTTTTTAGCCATTTTTCTGCCTGCCCTAATCAGCAGGTTTTTTTAGAAGCAGTAAATAGTCGGCCTCCACTATTTACTTTTATAGATTATAAACTTTTAAAGAACCAAATGCAATATTTATTTTAAAAAATTATTATCTCTTCTTCAAGTTGAATACCAAACTTATCTCTTACTTTCTGTTTTATTAAACTTATCAGAATCATTACATCCTCTGCTGTCGCTTTTCCCGTATTTATAATAAAGTTTGAATGCTTTTTAGAAATTTGGGCTCCTCCAATTTTTTTTTCTTTTAGACCACAACTATCTATAAGATAAGCAGCAGGTATTTCTTTTCGGTTCTGAAACTGTTTCAAATCAGGAAATTTCTCTAATAAGGAAGGACGGCAACGGGAAAATGGGATGTTTTTAAATATGCTTCCTATGGAAGGATATTCCAGAGGCTGATGAACTTTTCGATAAAGAAGATTTTCTTTTATTTTGCTCTCTATTCTACTTTTTTTCTCCTTTTTAAGTTCCAACTCTACTTCAACAATTATATAACTTTTATTATTCTTAAACAAGGAACTTCGATAAGAAAATTGACAATCTTCATTACTAAAGGTTTTAGTTTCTAATCCATTTTTTGAAACCTTCAGAATCTTTACCTTCTTCACTATATCTTTGACCTCTTTTCCAAAAGCACCAGCATTATTACATACCGCTCCTCCAATAGTTCCTGGAATTCCAACCATCCACTCAAGACCAGTTAACGATTCTTTCAAAGAAAACTGAACCAGCCGCTCTAATCGCGTTCCCGCACCAGCATAAAGAGTTTCAAATTTTAAGTTGTTATTTGTGTGTCTAATATAGGATATTGCACACCTTATTACCAATTCCTTACACTCTTTGGCTAAAAATAAAATGTTACTTCCTCCTCCTAAAACAAAAAATGGAATATCTTTTTTATAGGACCAATTTATTGCCTCAATCAATTGAGAAATATTTCTCACTTCTACAAAATACCTTGCCTTGCCTCCTATCCGGAAAGTAGAGTAATCTTTTAAAAGAACATTTTTTTTAATTTCTATTTTTCCATTTTTCATTCTAATAATGGACTTGGCGAGTTACTCCAATGCTAAAGTGTTTTGTGAGTGCTAACCGCCAAGTCCAATTCTATTTTATAATTTATAAAAAGAAAATTCAAGCCAAAAAGCAAAAAGCCTTGGAAAATTCCAAGACTCTTTGCCCACTTTAGCGGAGTCCTTCGATTTCTCTCCGGAGCACTCACACCTTTATATTAGCAAAACAAATTATAAATGTCAATAGTTTCAGGTAATAAGTATAGGTCCAAGCAATTCGCTAATAAACCCCTTCATTTCTTTCCAAGGAAAGAGATAAGATAGAAGGAATTTACTTTCACACCTCACTCCTTTTTAGAAGCACAGATCTAATTATTTTTTACAATTTTATACCAGTCTCGAAAGCAATAGATACCCTGAAAGGTTAATCCTCCTAAAAAACCAAGAAAAAAATGAGGCAAAGAAGAATAAATACCAGAAACAAAAATAAAAATAACAGAAAGATAAGACAGAAACCAATGATGTAAGTGTAATCTCCATCTACCTAAAGAAATAATAAGCGATTTTATCCTTCCCCTCACACCTGTTCTTTTTCCTGAACAATATTTAGCACTAAGATAACCTGCTAATATCCCTAAACAAAACAAAAAAGAAACAAAATAGCCAGAAAGTGTTAAAGATATTGGAAAAATAGCCTTTTTTAGAAACCTCCACATATGTCCAATAAATCATCTTCTCTTTCTAAGAAGTCTCATTTCCCAAGGTTATTTATGGACTATAGCAATTGGAGGCAAGGATAACTTATGAATATTATTTTCCTTTCTTTGAATAATTGCCTCAATTTTCCTCAGAGGAATATTTGCCAAACGTGAAATTTCTTCCTTTTTAAAACCTTGGCTTAAAAGTTTAAGCACTGTATCTAAATTCTGATAATCAAGCCCTAATTCTTTTTGGTCTGTCTGATCCGACCAAAGAGCAGCAGTAGGAGGAATCTCTATTATTTCTTTCGGTACCTTTAGTCTCTTTGCCATTTCTATTATTTCTGTCTTATACAGATCTCCGATAGGTTCAATATCCACTCCTCCATCTCCAAATTTGGTAAAATATCCAATTTCCCTCTCTGTTCTATTGGTGGTGCCAATAACAAGAAGATTATATAAATTGGCAAAATAATATAAAACTGTCATTCTTAACCTTGGTTTTAGATTTCCCTTAGAGATCTTTCCTTTTAAAGATCCATTAGCCTTGGGAAGGATTTTTAAAAGTTTTTTATAAATATCTCCGAGATAAATTTTTTTGATTTTATGTTTTAGTTTTTTCTCTAAAAGAGAAAGGTTCTTTTCAAAAACACAATCTTTCACAAATGGCAACCATAGAAAAAATACTTTTTTGCCCAAGGCCCTTTTAGTTAAAATTGCTACTACTGAAGAATCAACTCCTCCTGAAACTCCCATTATGCCTCCCTTTGCCTTGGCCTCTTTTACCCTTTTTTTAATAAAATCAACAATTCTTTTCTCTGGTAAAACTTTTAAAAATCTTATTCTCTTTTCACCCTCCACCTCCTTTAAAAAAGAGAAAACTGGCTTAGGAACTAAATTCTTCCATTCCTTCCTTTTATTTATTTTCTCTCTTATTTGGGTAGCAGATAATCTATTAAAAAAGAGAGGATGAGGTCTCACCTGAACCCCAAATTTTTCAAAACATCTCTTTGTCCAGGGATTTTGAGTAAAAACTATTACTTTGTTTTGATTTAATCTTGTTATCTCCAAAATCTTTCTTGCCCATAAGAAATCATCAAAAAAATCTGGGATTCCATAAATCTTGTAATTTCTAATTCCTGCAGTTAAAAGGGAGTCTTCTATCATTTTCTTTCTTTCTTTAAAAGAAAATGGATTATCCTTTGTGGAAAACTCTTGAATACTTCCTATGACAAGTGATATCTTTTTCTGTTTATTAAGAATCCACCTTATAGCCTCAAGGTGCCCCTTATGAAAAGGCTGGAATCTTCCGATAAATATGGCAGACATATTAAAAAATCTTCCTTTCCTTCTTTAACCTGGATTTAAACTCGACCATTTGCCACAACGGTCCCCCCAACGGGCTACTACCTTTCCGTCAATTCTTGCTTCAATAACCTCGCAGCGATTAGGGCACCCGTTACACTGAAAAGAGGTGCATTTTATATCCTTATCAGCCACATCAAAACCCAAAAATTTGGTCTTTTTAGGAGAATTTTCTTTAACCAATAAAGCCACTCCAAAGGCTCCCATTACCTTGTTGTATTTCGGAACAATAATTTTCTCTCCCAATTCTTCCTCAAAGGCTTTCCTCATTCCTACATTTTCTGAAACTCCTCCTTGAAAGACAATAGGAGGTTTTATATTTTTCCCTCTTGCCACATTGCTTAAAAAATTCCTGGCTAATCCTTGGCAGAGTCCAGCCACAATATCTTCAATTTTGTGACCAATTTGCTGTTTGTGAATCATATCAGACTCTGCAAAGACGGTGCATCTACTTGAAATGGTAGTCGGATTTTTAGATTTTAATGCCAACTCTCCAAATTTTTCTATAGGGATTTTCAATCTTTGGGCTTGATTATCGAGAAAAGAACCAGTACCGGCGGCACAGATTAAATTCATAGCAAAATCAACGACTACTCCGTTTTCCAAAATAATAACCTTTGAATCCTGGCCCCCAATCTCAATCACTGTTCTCACATCAGGTACAAAAAAAGAAGCCCCTTTAGCGTGAGCCGTAATTTCATTTTTTACCAAATCTGCTCCGGTAATCACTCCTACCAATTGTCTGGCAGATCCGGTTGCGCCTACTCCTTTTATCTCTGCTCCCTTAGGCATTTTCTCCCTTAGAAGTTTTAGTCCTTTTTTGACTGCCTTTATAGGATCTCCTTCAGTACGGATATAAAGAGAAAACAAAACATTTGCCTTCTCGTCAATTAAGACAAAGTTAGTAGAGATAGAGCCAACATCAATACCCAAATAGGTTTTCATAAAAAACTAAAATGATTTTAGAGTAACTAAAACGTTTACCTCTTTGGGATTAACCTCTAAAATTCCTCTTTCAATCTCAAAAGAAACTTCCTTTTGTTTTTCAGTTTTAACTCTTATCTTTCCTTGCCTTAAAGGAGTAATCAAGGGAGCATGATTTTGTAAAACAGAAATCTCTCCTGTAGTTGAAGGAAAGATCACAGATGAAAATCCATTCTGATACAAAACCCTATCTGAAGAAAAAATATTTAACCTCATATTCGTCCAGATTCCCCACCTATATCCTCAAGGGAGGATTAAAGAGGAAAAGAGATTCCTTTTATTGTAATTATTGTAAAAAGTATTGTAAACAATAGGGTGAAAGTTTACAACTATGCTACTTCCTCTATACCCCCCTTCATATAAAAGTTCTCTTCTCTTACTGAGTCCATTTCTCCTGAAATGATTTTTTTAAATCCAGCAATGGTATCTTTTAATGAAACATATCTTCCCTTTCTTCCTGTGAAAACCTCAGCCACATGAAAGGGTTGAGAGAGAAACTTTTGAATCTTTCTTGCTCTGTACACCAAAACCTTATCCTCTTCTGACAACTCCTCTATTCCCAAAATAGAAATTATATCTTGAAGTTCCTGATATCTTTTCAAAATTCTTTTCACCTCATTAGCAACAAAATAATGTTCTTCTCCTACAATTTTGGGGTCTAAAATTGAGGAAGAACTCTCCAGAGGATCAACAGCAGGATAAATGCCTAAATTGGCTATCTGTCGAGATAAAACTACTGAGGCATCCAAATGAGAAAACACAGAAACAACTGCTGGATCAGTTAAATCATCAGCGGGAACATAAACTGCCTGAATAGAGGTAATGGCTCCATTTTTTGTAGAAGTAATCCTTTCCTGGAGTTGACTCATCTCAGAGAATAAGGTAGGTTGATAACCCGTTTGAGAGGGAATCCTTCCTAATAAAGCCGAAACCTCAGATCCTGCCTGAACAAATCTAAATATATTATCCATAAACAGCAAGACTTCTTTTTTTTCAAAGTCTCTAAGATACTCAGCAATGGTCAAACCCGTTAATCCTACCCTAAATCTTACCCCAGGAGTTTCATTCATCTGTCCAAAAACCAAGGCACAATTTTTAAAAACCCCACTTTTCTGCATTTCTAAAAAAATATCATTCCCCTCTCTGGAGCGCTCGCCAATGCCAGTAAATACTGAATAACCCTTATGAACCTCAGCCACATTTCTAATAAGTTCTTGGATAAAGACTGTCTTTCCTACTCCAGCACCACCGAAAAGACCTACCTTCCCTCCTTTAGGAATAGGAGTGAGTAGATCTATTACCTTTAATCCAGTCTCTAAAATCTCAATTTCTGTTTTTTGTTGGGTAAGGCCTGGACTTTTCCTGTGAATAGGAAGATAGGTTTTGGTTTTTATCTCTCCCTTTCCATCAATGGGCTGACCCAAGACATTCAAAACCCTTCCCAAAACCTCCTTTCCTACAGGAACCTTAATAGGACCTCCTGTATTCAAAACCTCATCTCCTCTTTTTAACTCATCTGTAGAACCCATTGCCAGACAGCGCACCACTCCTCCACCCAAATCTTGGGCTACTTCTAATACCAAGCCCGTATCTTTTACTATTAAAGCAGTATGAATAGAAGGCACCTTTTCTTTAAATTCTACATCTACTACCGGACCTATAATTTGAGCAATTTTAGACATAAATCTTAAAGCGCAAAACGTAAAGCGTAAAACTCAAAACTACAACTTAAAGCGAAAAGTTTATTAAATCCTAAATTCTAAATCACAAATTTCAAACCTTATTATATTGTTTAGAATTTAGAATTTGGGATTCCTCTCCCCCACCTGTGTCCCCCCTCCTTCTGGGAGGGGGAGGATTTGGGGAGGACCCCCTCCTTAATCCTCCCCCTCCCTCTGGAGGGGGAGGATATAGGTGGGGGAGGGAAAAATTCTTTTTGAATTTTGAAATGTCATTTTGAGATTTGAATTTTGAGATTTGAGATTTAATCTAGTATGGTTTGAGGATTTTCCTCCTCTTCTCCTTTTGATTTATCATTGCAGTGCTTCTTTCGCAGTAGTAATTTCTGTTACCTCAGAAGTAATTTGAGCCTGCCGGGCCTTGTTCTCTTCTAATTTCAAATTTTCCATAATCCTTTCAATATTCTCTGAGGCTGATTTCATTGCCATCATTCGGGCGGAATGCTCAGAAGCATTTGCTTCTAAAATCAAATGATAAATAAGAAATTCAACTAGTTGAGGAACCAAACTTTCAAAAATCAGTTCAAAAGAGGGTTCAAGAATATAATCAATGGTTCTTTCTTTCTTCTCTTCAGTCTCTGAATCAGATCTTCTCTTTTGTCTTAACTGATAATTTCTCAACATCTCTTCAATCTCTCTCAATTTTAAAGGAAGAATTTGTATTTTTGTAGGTTTTTGATAAAAAGTGGAAATAAAATCTGGATAAAAAAACAAAATCTTTCTAAATCTTCCTTGCTTGAAATATCTGATTAAAAGATCAGCAATAGGCTTTATCTCCTCAAGTTCTCCATAATCGCCAATTCCTGAAAACTCTATCAAAACCTTGTAATCTTTTTTTCTAAAATACTTAATGGCCTTTTTGCCTATTGCCATAATCTCAATTTCCCTTTCTTCCTTTATCTCTCTCTCAAAAAAACCTAAGATGTTTCGATTATAAGCACCGCAGAAGCCTTTATCTGAAGTAACCACCACTGCCAAGATAACATTGCCCTTGCCCTCCTTAAAAAAGATAGACCTTTTCTGAATTTCTTCTTCATACCGAGAAAGATTTTTTAGAATTTTTAGAGCGGTTTGGGTAAAGGGTCGGGAATTCAAGGCTAACTCTTGGGCTTTCTTCATTTTTATCGCTGAAATCACCTCAATGGCTTTGGTAATCTCAAAGATATTCCCAATAGAAGATATTTTTCTTTTAATCTCTTTCTGCTTCATATCAAAATTTTATTTGATATGGAATTGCTAACCAATAAGGTTATATCCAAGATGAAAGTTGACACCTTTTTACCATCTTACATATTATGGACAAAACTGGAAATATTTCCAATGTTTTTAATAATCCCTCCCCCTCCTTAATCCTCCCCCTCCCTTTGGGAGGGGGAGGATATAGGTGGGAGAGGGAAATCTTCCTCTATTAACTGTTAACTTTTATTTTGCATTCAACCAATAAGGATTAAGAGATAGCCTTATCCCGTAGGTGATGAATTGGTTAGATTGATATATCTCCTTCTTACCTCTTCTATTGCTTTTCTTAAATCTTCCTCTGTTTCTTTATCCAAATCTTTTGTCTCTCTTATTTTTCTCAAAATATCAGGCTTCTGATTCTCTAAATAAAGAAATAGATCTCTCTCAAATCTTTTCACCTGGTCTAATTTTATCTTGTCCAAAAAGCCCCTTGTGCCAGCAAAAATAATAGCGACCTGCTTTTCAAAAGGTAAGGGAGTACCTCTTTCTTGTTTTAAAATCTCTCTTAATCGTTTTCCTCTTTCTAATCTCTTCCTTGTTTCTTCATCCACCTCCTCCGCAAATCCCAAAAACCGCTCTAATTCCTGAAATTGAGCAATCTCCAGTTTTAGTTTTCCTGCCACCTTCTTCATTGCTTTGGTTTGAGCATTGGAACCTACTCTGGAAACAGAAAGACCAATATTCACTTCTGGTCTTTGGCCGGATAAACGCAATTCTGTGTCCATTATAATCTGCCCATCACAAATAGAAATTAAATTGGTAGGAATATAAGCAGTAACATCCCCTGCCTGGGTTTGAAGAATAGGAAAAGCAGTCATAGAACCCCCTCCCTTCTCTTTGCTTAATTTTCCTGCTCTTTCTAAAAGTCTTGAATGTAAATAAAAAATATCTCCAGGATAAGCCTCTCTTCCGGGAGGTCTTCTTAAGATTAAAGATATCTCTCTCCAGGCATAGGCGTGTCTTCCTAACTCATCATAGACAATTAATACATCCTTGCCTTTATCCATAAAATACTCACCCATAGCACATCCAGCATAAGGAGCAAGATACCAAAGTGAGGATGGATCTGAAGCAGAGGCACAAACCACAATAGTGTAATCGGTCGCTTTGTGCTTTTTCAAGGTCTTAATAATTCTTGCCACTTCCATCCTTTTATACCCTATTGCCACATAAATACATACAGGTCTTTTGGGTTCATTTTTTTGATTTATAATAGCATCAATGGCTAAACCTGTCCTGTCTGTGATATTGTCTCCCAAAATTAGTTCCCTTTGACCTCTACCAATAGGAATTAAGGCATCCAATACCTTTATCCCGGTATGCAAAGGAAAATTTACCGGTTCCCTCTCAATCACTGAAGGTGCTATTCTCTCTATAGGATAAAACTCTTTGTAAGAAACATCTCCTTTGCCATCTATCGGCTTTCCCAAAGGATTAACTACTCTTCCTATAAGGACTTCTCCCACAGGCACAGAGAGGATCTTATTTGTTCTCTTTACAATATCCCCTTCTTTCAGTTTTGAGTAGTCACCAAAAACTATTGCTCCTACCTCATCTCTTTCTAAATTAACAGCCAAACCCAAAATCTTCTCTTTAAACTCCAAGACCTCCATTGATTTTACATTTTTCAAACCAGAGATCTTTACTATCCCATCCTTTACCTCCAAAACCTCCCCTATCTCTTCTACCTTGACCTCTGTAGCCAGTCTATCAATTTCTTTTTTTAAATACTCTGCAATTTCCATAGTGGATTGTAGATTGTTGGTTGTTTAGTTGTAGGTTGTAAGTTCTTCTTCTACCTTTTGAAGCAAACCTCTAATTGAGGCATCTATTAAAAAATTTTCTGTCTTTATAATAAATCCCCCAAGAATATCTTTGTTTATTTTCATCTCTGTCATTTGAGATTCTTGAAAAACATCCCTGAAGGTTGTTTTTATTTTTTCTAAAACTTCTCTATCAGGCTCTCTGGCAAAAACCAAGATTCCCTTTTTTCTTTTTAAATACCTTTGATAGGCCTTCAAAATCCGAGGCAAAAGATAAAGTTTCCTTTTTCTTCTTAAAACCTCTATCATATCTTTTATCATCCTTTCCTTTCTCCACTCTTCTTTCTCTTTTGCTGCCTTATCTAAAATTTTTATGCATTTTTCAACTTGATCTTCCATACTCATTTTGAAATTTCATTAATATCTGTTCAATTAAGTTTTTATCTTTTTTCTTATCAAGTTTCTTCTTTAAAATTTCCTCTGTCAATATGATACTTGTTTTTATTGCCTCTTTTTCTATTCTCTTCCTTATCTCTTCCTTTTTTCTCGCAGCCTCCTCCATAGCCTCTTTAATTATTCTCTCTCTCTCTTTCTCTCCTTCAGAAATAATCTTCTCTGAAAGCCCCTTCCCCTTCTCCTCTGCCGCTTTGGCTATCTGAATGGCTTTCTCTCTAGCATTGTCCAAAATTCTTTTTTCTTTCTCTCTTATCTTCTTAATTTTTTTCTCTATCTCCTCTGAATTTCTAATTCCCTGTTCAATTTTACTTCTTCTCTTCTCCAAAAGAGACAAAAATGGAGTATAAACAAATCTCTTTAAAAGATATAAAAGAATAGCAAAGTTAATAATCTGCCCTAATAAAATTTTCCAATCAATTCCAATTTTACCCATATCTAATAAACTCCTTTTAATATCTAACAAACTAAAAATTTATAAATCCACTAAACAAATTTAATAACAAGAGCCACTACCAAGGCATAGATTGCCACAGCCTCAGCAAAGGCAATTGCCAATATCATTCCCGTCTGAATCTTGCTTGAGGCTTCAGGGTTTCTACCCATTGCCTTTAGTCCCTCTTTTCCAATAAGACCAATAGCAAGAGCCGGTATCATTGTGCCTATGGCAATGGTTAAAGCAGTAGCTATGTTTTTGACAACTTCAGCATCCATATTTTATTTTTCACCCAAATCTTGAGACCTTGAATTTGCGACCTTTTGTTGTTGAGAATGCTCTGTGGCGCTAGTATAAAAAATGACTACCAGAGAAGAAAAGATAAGAGCCTGTATAAACCCCACAATAATTTCTAATGCCAAAAATGGTAGAGGAACAAAATAGGCAATCAAAAAGGAACTAATTATCAAAAGCACCTCTCCGGCAAATATATTCCCAAACAACCGAAAGGCAAGAGAAAAACACTTGGTAATCTCACTTATCCCTTCTAAAATGCCTACAAAAAAGAGAATAGGATTCTTGAAATTTAAAAATCTTTTAGAATAGGTAAAAAAGCCTAATCGTTTAAGAGAAAGGATATTTATAAAAATAATAGAGAAAAGAGCCAAGCCAAGAGTAAGATTTAAATCAGAGGTTGGAGCCCGCAAAAAATGAAAAACTCCCAATCCTGGAAGCAATTCTACATAGTTACAAAAAAGAATAAGAATAAAAAGAGTAGCGGCTATAGGAAAAATCTCTTTGGTCTTTTTTCTATCACGGGTAATAGAATCAATGAAATTAAAAATAGACTCCAAAATCCATTCAGCAAAATTTTGGAGTCTGGAAGGAATAAACTTCCTATTTTTAAAAACAAAATAGAAAACAGCAAAAATAAGAATCTCAATAATGAGACTCAAAAGAAAGGTGTTTGTTATATCAAAACCAAAGAGCCCAAATAGTTTCTCTCCAGAAATAGTAATATCAGGCATCCCCATATAATAGATATAAAGAAGTTTTTGTTCTTATTTTAGAGATTAAAAATCTCAATACCTTGTATTATTCTTTCTGCTAAAAATTATATACCTTTTTACCTATCTCTGTCAAGATCCCTCCCTCACCTCTCTCCTCCCCCTTCCCAGAGGGAGGAGGATTGGGGAGGATCTCCTCAGTTATCCTCCCCCTCCCTTTGGGAGGGGGAGGACTAAGGAGGGGTGGGAGAATATCAGATCTTACCAAACTCTTTATTTAGCCAATGGATGATCTTTAACTGTACCCTATGTACCCGACGAGTTCTACCCCCTTGACAAGATTTTGGTGATATGCTATAATGTAGACGGAAAAATAAAGGAGGCTTTGAAAATTAAAGCGTATGGGCCAGATTGACCTCGCTCCTTAAGATTTAAGAGCAGGGTCGGTCAGCCCTCGCTATTATTAGTAATGAGTGCCTCCCAGCCCCACCTTTTGGCTGAAGATTTTAGCCAAAAGTGGGGCTGGGTGCACTCCTTACTAAAGGAGTAATAGCACTTTTACAAAGGCACTCAAAGGGGAAGGAGAGAATAATTCTCTGTGGCCAAGGATTGCTTATCAATATACAAAATGGTAAGTAATCCTCGGCCACAGAGATTTGCAATTTCAGTGATTCAATGACGAAAAAAAATGGGCCAATAAAAATAAAAGTTAGGAGGTGAAAAGAAAAAATGGAGGAAGAAATGAAAGAGGAAAAAAAGGAAAGGCCATCGCATCCTCCAAGGGAAGAATTCCTTGCTGTGAAGACAGCGAGGGAACTGATAAAGAAGAGAAGTGAAGAGATACAGAAAATACGAGAGAGACAATCGAAAGCAACCAAGTTTTTGGTCGCCCTCGATGATATTCGTCAAGAACTACAAGTAAACTTCATTAAATTTACGTTCCAAGACGGAACAATGATTATCAGGGATGTAGACGAAAAGCGGTTCTACATACAAAAGGGGAACGAAAGAAAAGAGATTGACGTTCAGAAGGACTATGACCTCGTGCTCCATCTAGCGAAGCAGAAAGTATTACAGGTTGAAGGATAGAAATAAAACACCTTTTATTTTTTCTCCTTCCTTCCTTTTTTCAGTCCATAAATTGAGTTTGTGGATTGAAAAAAGCCCTCAACCTTAAGGGTTGAGGGGAAAAGCACCTTAAAAAGGCACTCAAAGAGGAAGGAGAAGGAGAATTCACATCACCCGAATTGTTTATCAATTTTTGGTAGATAGTTCGGGTGATGTGAAAAATGAATATAATAAAGAAAAAAAAGGTGGTGAAGGTACAGCTGAAGGGACAGGGCACGGGCTATAGTGCCCTGGACAAGGAATTCATAAGGTTCATAGAGGAAAGAGGCATCACTCCGCTCCGCAGAGAATCAGGCCTCATTCGCCATACCTCCTGGCAGTACGAGACATACGTGTTCGGAAAAAGGTACTTCCAGAAATTCGAGGAAGACCTCAGGAAGGTGCTGGATGAGCGAGAAAAAGAGCTGAATATTAGAAGAGAAGTAGATTTTTATATAGAACAACTTTTCAGTTATGTAATCAGGTATGCAAGAAGAGAAGGGATAGGCAATGAAGAAGAAATTGAGAAAGAAATCAAGGAATGGGGACTTAGTCCCCTTACGATAAAAATCATCAAATTACTCAGTGAATATCCAGAGGAAGCGGCGGATGATATAGTGGCAAAGATAGTGAAGCGAGCGATAGCAGAGGGAAAATACAAAAAAAATGAGGACTGGGAGGTCGCCCTATGCGGGCGACGATGGAGTTTCGTAGAAGATGAACATTGGATTTACAAGGTAATTAAAGAGGATTGCCGGAAGGAAATTCTTCCAAAGTACCAAGAATTCAGAAGGTATCTTGGAGATTTCTATTTTGGCAGCGAACTTTCCTCCGCCTCCATCGATGAGCAGAAAGAAGCGTTGAAAAGATGGGGAGAAGCAGCCAAAAAGCTTAGAGAAGTGCTCGGAAAGTCCGTGGGCATTTACCCAGATTGCATTTATCTGGGTAAATGTAGTGAGGAAAATCTAAAAAAAGCCAGAGAGGCGGTGAAAGTCTTTGGGATGTCAGTAATACCAATGCCCCAGTACAAAGACCAGTTTATCGTAGTAATCCAGTAATCCCTTCTCCTTCCCTTTTTTCCCTTTTTCTAGCGGACAAAAATTTGTCAATTAGAAAAAGGAAAATAGCACTTTAAAAAATTCAAAATTCCTCCTGCTGATTAAGATTCTAAGAATCGCGAATTTACACAAATATAAACACGAATTTTCGCGAATTTTAGAGTTTTAATCAGCAGGAGGATGAAACTTCTGCTGAGGAGGAGAAAGATGAGAGAAGGAGAAGGAAGAAAAA
>JAGGUF010000024.1 GCA_021158595.1 bacterium
ATATAGGTGGGGGAGGGAGAAATTCTCTCTGTATTTTGAATTGTCATTTTGTCGCCCAGCCCCACTTTTGCTTCAAAAGTGGGGCTGGACGACAAAACCTACCTGACAATTTATGCGAAGGAGAAATAAAATCTATTTTAGATATAGAAGAAAAAAAAGAGTTATCTTGAATTCTCATAGGGGTTTAGATTTTGTCTTAATATTAATATTTATTTTTGTTCTTGGTTGGTTTTTGTTTAAAACACCCTATTTTAGCATTAAAAAGGCGGATATTCTTAAAGATAGTTGTTCTCTTTCTTCTTGCTTTAATACTGGAGTAGATAGAGAAATTAAGAAATTCATTGACAAAAGAAATAATTTTTTTCTTTTGAACCTGAATGAACTTTCCTATAATATTAAGAGTAAGTTTCCCTGGATTAGGGAGGTTGAGGTTAAGAAAAAATTTCCTGATGCTGTTTTAATAAGGATAATAAATAGAAAACCTGTAGCGATTTTCTGTCAAAAAGAAGATTCTTGTTTTTTACTTTCAGAGGATGGTGTAATCTTTTCTTCTTTTAAAGAAGAGGAGAGTAAGAAAGAGTTAGTTGTTATCTTCAGTAGCGGAGAAAAGACATTCCGGCTTGGGCAAAGGGTGATAGAGGAAGATGTGGTTTCTAATCTCATTTTTTTGAATAAGGAACTAAAGAAATTGGAAATTTCTCTAAAAAAAGTAGAGATATCACCATTTGAGATAAGGGCAGAGACAGATAAAAACTTTAAAATTCTTTTTTCCAAAAACACTTATTTTAGAAAACAAATTGAAATACTTATTAAAACTCTCCAAAAGATAATTTCAAAACAAGAGCAGGAGCATCTTCAATACATTGATCTTAGAGGAGTAGAAGAAGGAGGAAGGATATATTGGAAGTAGTTTTTGAGATTTTCTAAAAAATAGTTATAATATTTTAATTAAAATGGTTTATGCTTTTTGGTAAACCTCCATCAGTATTGGGAATTGATATTGGGACAACCTCGATAAAAGTGGTTGAACTTCAAAAAGAGAGAGGAGGGGTAAAACTAAGAAATTATGGAGAATTTTTTTCTCCTGAGAGAGAATTGCTTCCGGTGAAAACAAGTTTTATATCCTTTTTTGAAGAAGAGATAGCAGATTTTTTAAAGAAGATTCTAAAGGAGGCAAAAATTGAGACAAAGAATGCCCATTTCTCTCTCCCGCTTTTTTCCAGTTTTTTTACCATTATCAATCTTCCATTGATGAAACCTGATGAGATCCCAGAGGCAGTAAAACTTCAGGCTCATCAGTACATTCCTGTTCCTGTGGAGGAGGTGGTTCTTGACTGGAGTATAATTGAGGAAGAGGAGGCCCTTTTTGAAAATAAGATTCAGGTACTTTTGGTGGCTGTGCCTAAGGATGTGATAAACAAATATGTAAGAATAGCCAGGCTTCTTGGTCTTTCTCTTAAGACCTTAGAGGTGGAAAGTTTTTCTGAAGCCAGAGCATTGGTTAAAGAAGACAAAAGACCAACATTAATAATAGATATTGGAGGAAGAACAACTAATATAATTATTGTTGATAAAGGCTTTATTAGACTTTGTCATAATTTAGATTTTTCTGGTTTTGCTTTAACAAGAACCCTTTCTAAGAGATTAGGTATCTCTTTAAAAAGAGCAGCAGAGTTTCAGAAGGCTAAGGGTCTCAAGAAGGAGATAGGAGGTTTGGTCAGATCTGCCTTACTTCCGGCTATAGATAAAATGATTTTTGGAGTAGAGAGGGCAATGAATACCTATTTAGCCCAGCATCCCAAAAGAAAAATAGAGAGAATTATTCTCAGTGGGGGAACGGCGAATATGCCCGGACTTTGTGATTATATTTCTTCAAAGTTTGAGATCAAAACTGAAATTGCAGATCCATTTAAAGAGATAGAGTTTCCTTCCGTCTTGGAGGAGGTAATAAAAGAAATAGGACCTTCCTTTTCGGTAGCAGTAGGTCTGGCTTTAGCAGAATTTGAGAAAAAGAAATAAATTTAGAGAAGGAGGGGATACAGGTGGGGGAGGGAAATCTTTCTTGAATTTGTAGATGATTTTTAACATTTATTTTTTAAATAAAATATGCTAAAATAAAAACTACCTATGGCTATCTCTTTTTTAGAGGAAAAAACCAAAGGAAAGATTAAATTCAAGCCCGATAAGATGTTTTGGACATTGCTGGAAGCAATTGTGATATTGCTTTTGGTTTTTGTAGGACTTAAGATTTATAATCTTTCTCTTTCTTCTTATCTTTCAAGTATCAATGAAGAGATTAAAAAAGTAGATGCAGAGAGAAATCTTGTCTTGGAAAAGGAAATGCAGACAAAGATTAAACTTTTTGAGAAGATAGGACCTCTTTTAAAGTCTCACATCAGAGCAAAGAAGGTTTTTGACATATTGGAGAGGGATACCTATAGTGAGGCTCAACTTTCTAATTTCAATTTTAATGCAGAAAGCAACACCTTAACCTTTAATGTTGTTTCTCCCAGTGCCATAGCCCTGGCAATGCAGGTTTCTATCTTCAAAAGTGATCCGGATGTGAAAAAGGTAGAAATTGGGGGTCTTTCTTTTAAAGAAGGGGCTATTAAATTCCAAATGAAAGTGACCTTAAATCCTGATGTAGTCACTTATTAACTTTCCCTCCCCCTCCTGTGTCCTCTCCCTCCTTCTGGAAGGGGGAGGATACAGGTGGGGGAGGGAGGACATCAGAGCGTTATCAAAGTGGTTTACAATTACCACTAATCTATGTCCGAAAGAGATGTAAAATTAGTTGTTTATGTAGGAGGGATACTTATTGTTTTTCTTCTTTCTTATTTCTTGGTTTATCCCTCGGTTTTAAAGATAAAGGAGACCCAAAAAGAGATTAAAATTGCTGAGAAGACATTGGAAAGCAAAAAGGCTACCCTTGAAAAAGCAAAAAAACTTTATAAAGAATATAATGAAAGAAAGGCAGATCTTGAAAAGATGAATCAGTTGCTCTCTCCTGAGCCGGATATTATCTTTCAGTTGATTCAGTTTGAGGCTTTAACCTTAAATAATGGAATGGAGTTAGAGAATATCTCATTTGGTTCACTTGGAACTTCCGAGAAAGGAGTGGGTATCTTTCCCGTAAGTCTAAAAGTAAAAGGAGATTATCCTCATTTCAAAAATTATCTTGAAGCCTTAGCAAAGAATTTAAATTTGATAGATGTGAAAACAATAAGTTTCGGTTCTTCAAAGGAAGGAGAGGAGGGTGTATATTCTTTTTCTTTAAAGGTTAATACCTATACTGAAAAAACGCCTGAGACAAGAACAGAAAAGAAAACAGAAAAGAAAACAGAGGAGAAAACAGAAAAGGAGAGAAAATGAAGTGTTTAGGTTAATAGCGATTAGGGTTTAGGGTAAATAAGGAATTATTAACTAAACGCTACTCTTCTAATCGCTAAACGCTAACCCATTATGGCTATATCATTTACTCCAAAAGAGGTAGAAACCAAAGGGAAAAGAAAATTTTCTATTCCTTTTTGGCTGGTTTGGATTTTAATACCAATTTTAATTTTAGGACCAGTGATATACTTTGTTTTCTTTAAAAAGATACCCAAAGAAGAAATTATCATCAAACCAGAAACTAAGGGATTAACTCAAGAAGATTTGGCAAAAATGGAAGAACTCTTAAAAACCTTGAAGGAGCCATTATTTCAAAGTTTGAGCCCGGCTGTGCCTAATTTCTTTCTTCAGCCTCCCACTGCTCCTCCTGAGAAAAGAGGTCGCAAAAATCCCTTTGCGCCTGTACCTTAAATATGAATACTGACTTTATTCAATATCTTTTAAGCAAGAATCTACTTTCTCAAGAGCAATTTAATAGTTTACGCGAAGAGAGTGAAAGAACAGGAAGGTCAATTGAGGATTTAATAATTGCCCGAAGAATTATTCCCGAAAGAGAACTTTTTAGAGAAAAGAGTGATTTTCTGAAAATACCTTTACGCCGAATCTATAAAGAAGAGATCCCCACCTCTGTTCTGGAGGAGATTTCAGAAGAGGCGGCAAGACACTATAAAATTATTCCATTGAAAAGAGAGAGAAAAGTGCTTGAGGTGGGAATGGTAAATCCAGAAGACTTCTCTTCTCAGTCGGCTCTTAATTTTATTGCCAAAGAAAAAGGGGTAGAGACGAAGGTTTTCTTAGTTTTACCTTCTGATTTTAGGGAGGTGGTTAAGAAATACCGGGCCTTAAAAGAGGAGGTAAGAACAGCCCTTGAGGAACTGGAGAAGGAGGAAGAGAAAGAAAAGAAACCAGAGGAGAAGGTTGAAAGGGTAATAGAGGAAGCACCTGTTTCAAAAATTGTGGCTGTAATTTTACGTCATGCAGTTGAAGGGAGAGCCTCAGATATTCATATTGAACCCTTTGGAGAAAGACTTCGGGTGAGATTTAGGGTAGATGGAGTACTATATTCAACCCTTTTTCTGGAGAGAAAAATCCTGCCCTCTATTGTTTCCAGAATAAAGATTATGTCCAATCTTCGGATTGATGAGACCCGAATTCCTCAGGATGGAAGATTTCATGCTACTATTTTAGGTCGGAAGATTGACTTTAGGGTGGCTACCATGCCTACTGCTCAGGGAGAAAAGGTGGCTATTCGTGTCCTTGATCCTGAAACTGCGGTAAAAAGACTTCCTCAACTTGGTCTTTCTGGAAGAAACTTAGAGATTGTAGAGGGGGCAATAAAACTTCCATTTGGATCTTTGATTTTTTGTGGTCCTACTGGATGTGGAAAGACCACTACCCAATATGCAATCTTGCGGGAACTTAATACCGAAAAGGTAAATATTATCTCTCTTGAGGATCCGGTTGAGTATTGGATTAATGGAGTTAATCAGTCTCAGGTAAAACCAGAAATTGGATATACCTTTGCTTCAGGACTTCGTCAGGTAGTAAGACAAGATCCAGATATCATAATGGTGGGTGAGGTGAGAGATAGAGAGACAGCCGAATTAGTTACCCACGCTGCGTTAACGGGACACCTTGTCCTCTTTACCCTTCACACTAATAATGCTGTTGGAGCCATTCCTCGTCTTATTGATTTGGGAGTAGAGAAATTTTTAATTCCGGCTACTGTGAAGGTAATAATTTCTCAGAGACTGGTTAGACAACTCTGTCCAGATTGCAAGCAACGGGTGAGACCTAATAAAGAAGAAGAAAGAGTAATTCGAGAGGAGATAGAAAAACTTCCTGAAGAAGTAAGGAAGAAGGTTAAGATTCCCGATCCTCTTTATATTTACAAACCAAAGGGTTGTCCCAGTTGTGCTTATAAGGGTACTAAGGGAAGAATTGGGATATTTGAGGTTTTAAGGGTTACAGAGGAGATGGAAGAGATAATATTGAAGGAACCATCAGAGACAAAAATTGAGCAAGAGGCACGACGTCAGGGAATGATTACCTTAAAACAAGATGGAATTTTAAAGGTACTTGAGGGAATAACATTTTTAGAAGAAGTGTTGAAGGTAGTAGAGATAAGAGAAGAAATATAACTTGTGCTATTTAACCAAATTTGTTAGGAAAGGTTTTTAATCTTATGGTTTATAAAGACTTTCTTGAGCAAATTTTTGAAAAGGCTCTTTCAATGGATGCCTCAGACATTCATTTCTCTGTAGGACGATATCCTACCTTGAGAATAGATGGAGATTTAATGCCTCTTAAGGATGAAAAGGTTTTAGATTCTACTGATACCCGAGAGTTAGCCTTTTTGATTTTAGGAGAAGAGAGAAAAGAAAAGTTTCTTAAGAGAAGAGAATTGGATTTGGCTTATGAGTATAAAGGAAAGGCCCGATTTCGGGTAAATATATTTTTTCAAAGAGGAGTAATATCAGTGGCTTTAAGACTAATCCCTTCGAGGATTAAGACCATTGAGGAATTAAATCTTCCTTCTATTCTTCATCGCTTTACAAAACTTGAGCAAGGCTTTATTTTAATCACTGGTCCTACCGGACATGGAAAATCCACCACACTTGCCGCTTTAATTGATGAAATAAATAGAGAGAGAGAAGATCATATTATTACCATTGAGGATCCTATTGAGTATATCTTCTCTCAAGATAAATCAATTATTGATCAAAGAGAAGTAGGTTATGATACCTTAGATTTTCACCGAGCCCTACGTTCCACCTTACGTCAGGATCCAGATGTGATTATGGTAGGTGAAATGAGAGATTATGAATCAATGGCTATTGCTCTAACTGCTGCTGAAACAGGACATTTAGTATTTTCAACTCTGCATACTAATTCTGCTGCCCAAACCGTAGATAGAATTATTGATATTTTTCCTCCTAATCAGCAAGGCCAGATTAGATCTCAACTTGCTTCTGTCTTGAAAGGAGTTGTATCCCAGAGACTTCTTTCTCGGCGACAAGGAGGAAGAATTCCTGCCTGTGAGATAATGATTGGAACCCCTGCGGTGGCTAATATTATTCGTGAGAATAGAACCCATGAACTTAATATGGTAATCTCTACCAGCAGAGAAAAGGGAATGATGCCATTGAATGAGTCTTTAAAGGAACTCTTTCAACGAAGAGAGATTAGTTTTGATGAGGCTATTAAGTATTCATTAGATCCAGAAGATTTAAAGTTAAGATTGAGAATGTAAAAGGAAAAAATTTATAATTCAATCCTCTCTTTTTATTTCTTCTTTCTTTATTTGTATTATCCAATCAATTCGGTAACGAAATAAAAAATAGACCCTCCCCCTCTCAAAGGGAGGGGAGGATAGGTAGGGACTCCTCTCCAAATCCTCCCCCTCCCTCTGGGAGGGAGATAATAACAATCAAACCGTTACCAAATTGGTTAGCAATTCAATTACACTTTAGAAGAATATGAGATATCGTTATCGAGCGCGAACCTTAAGAGGTGAACTCCAAACAGGAGAGGTAGAGGCTCCGGCAAGGGAGGCAGCAATTGAAGTTCTTCAGCGTCATAATTTAGTTGTTACTGGTATTGAACCTATAGAAGAGGCTAAGGGAATGGGAAGAGAGATAGGAATTTTTCAGAGAGTAAAAGCAAAAGATCTGGTTTTCTTTTTCAGGCAACTCTCTGTTTTATTTTCCGCTGATGTTCCTTTGGTGGAGGCTCTAAATTCTATTGCTAAACAGACCAAAAATTCTCTCCTGCGTCGAAAGATCTTTGAAATTTCTGCTGATGTTGATGCAGGAATGGCTTTATCTGAGGCTCTTTCTCAGCATAAAGACACCTTTTCTTTGTTTGTTATAAATATGGTAAAGACAGGTGAGATAGCGGGTAATCTTGTAAAGGTTCTTAACTATTTAGCAGAACATGTAGAGAGAAGTTATCTTTTAACCGCAAAGATCAGAGGAGCCTTGTATTATCCCGCTTTTGTTCTTTCAGCAGTTGTTGTTGTAATAATAATAATGCTTACCTTCGTATTGCCAAAGATGAGCGGGATGTTTGAAGAGTTTGGGACAGAACTTCCTCTTCCAACCCGAATAATTGTAGGTCTTTCTAAATTTTTTGTCAGCAAAGGCTGGATACTTCTTATTATACTTGTAGTGGGAGGAATTGCTTTGTTTCGCTATATAAAGACTCCTACAGGGAAAGCCATAAAAGACAAAATTGAAATCAAACTTCCAATAATTGGCACAATTTTTCAAAACATATATTTTGCCAGGATTACTGAAAACTTAGGGACACTAATTCGGGGAGGTATTCCCATTGTTGTGGCTTTAGATACAGTTTCCAAAGTCATTGGGAATACATTATATAAAGAGGTTTTAGAAAAGGCTCGAGATAATGTAAGAAAAGGAGAGACCCTGGCAGAGACCTTCTCCAGGAGCGAGGTTATTCCTCCTACATTGTCTCAGATGATTGCGAGTGGAGAAAAGAGTGGCAAACTTGATAGGATTTTGTTAGATATTTCTAAGTTTTATAATACAGAGGTTGATACGGCCGTAAATAATCTAATGAGTCTTTTAGAACCAGTGTTAATTGTAATTCTTGGTATTGGAGTAGGTATTGTGGCTGCAGGAGTACTTCTTCCTATTTATAATTTAGCAGGATCAATTAGATAATCCTAAAATAAATCTCAAATCTCAAAATTCAAATTTCAAAATGACAATTCAAAATGCAAAACTAAATAAATCTCAAATGTTAGATGTCAAATGTCAAATCCATATGTCAAATGTCAAATCTAAATACAGTAGGAGAAAAAAATCCTAAATCCTAAATCCGACCACAGCCCCTTTCCAAGGGGCTGGGTCGCCCAGCCCTTTAATAAGGGCTGTGGCGAAATCCTAAACGAAATTCTAAATTTCAATGTTCCAAATCCCACCCCCTCTATCCTCCCCCTCCCTCTGGGAGGGGGAGGATATAGGTGGGGGAGGGATTTGGAATTTATTAGGATTTAGGATCTGGAATTTGAATAAATTAGATTTAAGATGTAGATTTGAGATTTGACTTTTGAGATTTGAGATTTGACTTTAAGATATATGTTAATGTTAAAATACTTTTTTATATTTTTATTAGGCCTTTGTATTGGGAGTTTTTTAAATGTTTTGATTGACAGACTTTCCAAACGAGAATCCATTTTGGGTCGTTCTTATTGCCCTTATTGCAAAAGGACTCTAAGATGGTATGAGTTAATTCCTGTTTTGAGTTTTGTGTTTCTAAGGGGGAGGTGTAGAGGGTGCAAAAAGAGAATTTCTCTCCAATATCCCTTAGTAGAACTTACTACGGGAGTTCTTTTTACGGCTACAGTTTATTACTTAAACCTTACAGATAAAGGACTGGTATTTGATATCTCTCATTTAATATCACTCGTTTGTCTTCTATTTATTATAAGTTGCTTAATTGTTATCTTTATGACTGATCTGAAATATATGATTGTTCCTGATGAGATAATTTACCCAGCAATAGTTTCAGGAATAGTTTATCAGGTTATTAATTGGCGAATGGCAAGGTTAGAAAATTGGTATTATCCTCTTTTGGCTGGAGTTGTCCCTTTCCTCTTTTTTCTTTTTCTGGTCTTGGTTACTAAGGGAAAGGGAATGGGTTTTGGAGATGTGAAGATTGCTCTGTTTATGGGCATTTTTCTCTCCTGGCCCAATATCTTAGTTGCTCTTTCCCTTGCCTTTTTTTCTGGTGCTATAATAGGATTAATATTAGTAGCGCTTAAAAAGAAAGGACTAAAAAGTGAGATTCCCTTTGCTTGCTTTTTAGCCCCAGCCACTTTAGTGACATTATTTTGGGGAGAACAAATAGTTGAATGGTATCTGGGCATTATTTAAACATTCTAACATTCTAACATTCTAACAATGAGAAATGACTTTTCTGATAAATTAAAAAGAAAGATGGATGAATATGTTCATCTGGTTTATAAATTAACAAGAAAATTTCCAAAAGAAGAGTTGTATGGAACAACTTCTCAATTAAGAAGAGCCGCTTTGTCAGTAATTTTGAATTATATTGAAGGATTCGCTCGTCGGAAAAAGGCAGTTAAACAAAACTTTTGGGAAATTTCTTACGGTTCTTTAAAAGAATCAAAGTATCTTTTATATTTTTCTTTAAAAGAAACTTATATTACTCAAAAAGATTACAAAAAGGCAATAAAGTTAACTGAAGAAATTGGTGCTATGCTCTGGCG
>JAGGUF010000012.1 GCA_021158595.1 bacterium
AATCGCCTACCTGCCTGTGCATTTCCTTTATTGCTCTTTTAGCAATTTCTGGGTATTTGGGAGCAGCAGAATATTTTGTTGCCATCTTCTCGTCACTGTATTTAAAATCCGGCATATAAATATCTACTATCCCCTCTAATAATCGTAAGACCTTAACGGACTCATAGCCACTTGTGTTGTAAACCAATGGAATTTTTAAACCTTTTTCGATAGCAACAGCCAGAGCCTCAAGAATATAAGGTACTTGGGGACCAGGAGTAACCAGATTAATATTATGGCAATTAAAGCCTTGGAGTTTTAGCATTGCTCCCGCCAGTTCTTCCTTTGAAACCTCTCTTCCTATTCCCATCTGAGAAATCTCATAATTTTGGCAATAAACACAACTCAGGTTGCAATAGGTAAAAAATATGGTTCCCGAACCATATTTTCCTACCAAACACTCCTCTTCTCCAAAATGAGGATAAGAGAAAGAAACCATTGCTTTATTGCCAAGCCGACAGATACCCTTCTCGTTCTTTGATCGATCTACTTTGCAATTACGAGGACAGAGCCGACAGGGAGAGAGCAATTTTTTAGCCATCTCGGCTCGTCTTTTTATTTCTTTAATAGAAAAATTTAAATAAGAGGGATACATAGTCTAATTATTGATCAACCTCGAGAAGGTATTTTTTAATTGCTCTTCTTGCCTTCTCAGGATTAGCTCGACCCTTTGCTTCTCTCATTATCTGGCCGATCAAAAATTGAATTGCATTTTCTTTGCCTTTTTTGTAATCCTCAACTGCCTTTTTGTTTTCTTTTATCACCCTTTTAGCCATTTCTTCTATTTCCTTTTCATCACTAATCTGTTTTAAATTTCTTTCTTCTATAATATGGCTAGGATCAGCACCAGTTTTAAACATCTCGCAAAGGACCTCTTTTCCTATTCGAGAGGAAATCTCACCTTCCCAGAGAATGCTGATCAGTTCTGCAAAATTCTCTGGAGTAATCTTAAGAGAGCGAACAGAGGTTAGGGTATGGGGTTTAGTCTGCGCTTTTATCAGGCCTAACAGATCAGTTTCCAGATAATTGGCTGCAGTTTTTATAATAGCCGGAGTATGAGCCTTGGGAATCTTTTTAAACTTTATCCAGTTTTTTAGTTCAGAAACTACCCTTTCAAAATAATTACCTAATTCTTTATTCTTGACCAAAACCTCTATTTCTTTTTCAGAAAGATTGTATTCGTTCTTAAATCTTTTTCTTCTCTGAGAAGGAAGTTCAGGGATTTGAAGTTTGATTTCTTGAAGCATTCTTGAGTCAATGTGTAAGGGAGGTAGATCTGGTTCAGGAAAATATCGATAATCCTGGGCAAACTCCTTCCGCCGCTGAGGTATTGTCATTCCTTTAACATCATCCCAGCCTCGGGTCTCCTGTAAAATCTCTCCTTTATCCTCTAAAATCTTTGCCTGTCTTCTTATTTCATATTTGATAGCCTTTTCTACTGCCCGAAATGAATTAAGGTTTTTGATTTCCACCTTGGTCCCTAATTTTCCTTTTTCTCTACTTAAGGAGATATTGACCTCTATTCTCATTTGGCCCTTTTCCATATCTGCATCTGAAATGTTAAGATAATGCATAATAAGATGAAGTTCCTCGGCAAATCTTCTTGCCTCTTTGGCAGAGGTAATATCTGGCTCAGTTACCAATTCCATTAAGGGAACGCCGGCTCGATTGAAATCAATCAAAGAATAGTTCTTCTGGTGAAAGAGTTTTCCCGTATCCTCTTCCAGATGAATATTTCTAATCCCTATTTTTTTATCCCCAATCTCTAAAAATCCTTTTCTACATAAAGGAGCCCTTTGTTGGGAAATTTGATATCCCTTAGGCAGATCTGGATAAAAATAATTTTTTCGCTCAAAATAGGTATTTTCTAAAATCTCGCAGTTTAAAGCCAGGCCTGTTTTTATTACCATCTCCACTGCTTTTTTATTAATCACTGGCAATGTTCCTGGATGGCCCATACAGATAGGACAAATGTTTAAATTGGGTTCAGTTTCAAAAGGACTATTGGGACAAGAACAAAACATCTTGCTTTTTGTCTTTAACTCTATATGGATTTCCAGTCCAATTGTAACTTGATAGTTCATAACATCTTGAAAATTATTTTCCCCTCCCCACCTATATCCTCCCCCTCCCAGAGGGAGGGGGAGGATTTGGGAAGGATGCCCTCTTATATCCTCCTCCACTAAGAGAAGGAAGGAGGGAGCCCTCTTTAATCCTCCTCCCTTAAGAGAGAGGGAGGATCCCCCCTTTAATCCCCCCTCCCTTTGGGAGGAGGAGGAAAAAGGTGGGGGAGGGTCTATTTTTTATTTCGTTACCGAATTGATTGGATAATACAATTAACTAAATTTGTTGCTCACAATCTTTATTATATCTTGACTAATCTTTTCTATAGATCTTTCTCCATCAATGATATAAACATCTTTAAATTCTTTATGAAGTCTCTCAAAATTCTTCCAAACCTTTTCAAGTTTCTCCTCTTGCTCAAAAAGGGTAACACTGAATCTCGCCTTTCTAATTCTCTCAATGCAAATACTGGGAGAAACCTTTAAAAGGAAGGTAAGATCTGGTAAAAGAAAGTTTTTGTTTAAATCTAAAAGCCATTTTCTATCAGGAATCTCTAAAGAACCGTAGGCTACAGTAGAAAAGAAATAGCGATCACAAATCACCATTACCCCCCTCTTTAAAAGAGGGATGATTTCTTTCTCTAAATGGTGAGCCCTGTCAGCGGAAAAAAGTAATTGAAGGCACTCAGGAGAAGATTTCCACTCATGAGAAAGTTGGCTTCTAATTAGTCCTCCAATTAAACTATCAGTAGGCTCTTTAGTCAAATGGGCTCCGGTGTGACCAAATTTGAGTTTCTGTTCAGGTAGATTTAAAAAACCTAATAGTCTTCCTGCCTGGGTAGTTAATCCAGAACCATCTAATCCTTCAAAAACAATAAATTTTCCGGGATAAGGATTTTTTTTCATACTCTAAAAGTATGGCAAGGTTCGGTAAGAACCTGAAGTAGTTGTTCTAAACTTCCTTGCCATTTTCCTTTTGAGAGACTAAATGCCTTACAAATATTCTTTTTTGTCTTAAATGTCTGAGGCTCTATACATCTTCCCTCTCTCCAGCATCGAGGTCCAATCTTCTTTTTTAAAAAAGGATACTTTGCTAATTCTCTTGTAATGGGAATCCCTACTGTATTTCTTATCTCCCATTGAGCCACCCCCTCACTTCTGGCTTTGGAGGTTTCAATTATCTGAAACCCTTTTCCGTAAATTTCTGCTTCTGCCTCTTGACCCAATAGAAGGAAATAAACAAAATTGGGGTCTCTTTTCTTTATCAACTCCATTTGTTTAGTCTTTGCCTTCTTGGCTATTTCTTTATACTCTTCCTTTAAACTCTTAGAAAGATTAGGAGGAATAACAAATCTTGATTTGTAAGCAATACCCTCTAAGGGTTCAATATTACAAAGGATCTGCCTTTGCCTTACCAACTGGGCATACATTGCCAGGCTTCCTCTAATTCCCATATCCAAAGAAAGAGAATAAACCGAGTTTTGATACTTGGTCCATATTCCTTGTCTTATCTTTTTTCTTCCCCAAAAACTCCATTGGCAAGGAAGATTTTCCTCTGGTATCTGGAGTTTAAATTTTTCTTTAACAATATTTATAATCTTTTTCCCAATTTCTTGAAGTTCTTTTAAGGGGGCTTTCTTTAGATCTGCTGCTATTTTTATTAGATATCGAGGAGGAGCAGAAAATATCATCCTTGTTAGGGTTCCTTCTGGTAAGACATATCTGGCATCCTGCTCTTTAACTCCAAGTCTAATGGCTTTTTGATAAACCCCAAAGGCTTCTTTTCCCAATTCTTTTAATATCTTACAGAATCTATTGGGTCTTATTACTCTCAGTGAGGCCTCTATTCCTGCCCCAAAGACTAAATTACCGGCATTGACCTTTTGCCAAAGATAAATGGCTGCAAACCGAGAAAGATCCTCTAATGTTATAGCATAAGGTAAGAAATCAGCCAGAATCATATGTCCATGATTTCTCATTATACTATTGACCAATTCTTTAGACTTTTTTCTATCCTTTCGGCATTTGTTATAAAGATCCAAAATACTCCC
>JAGGUF010000058.1 GCA_021158595.1 bacterium
ATCTCAAAACTCAAATGTCAAAACTCAAATCCAAATCTTAAATGTTAAATCTCAGATAAATCCGAATCTCGAATATCGACCACAGCCCCTTTCCAAGGGGCTGGATCGGATTTCGGATTTTTCTATTTAGATTTGACATTTGACATATGGATTTAAGTTTTGAGATTTGACATTTGAGATTTGTTTCGTTTCGGTGATTGGAATTTGGATATTAATTCGAATTCGGAATTTTCTTTAGGATTGTGGTTTGAAGGCTTCCTTTCCGCACCTGAAGAGAATACAGGTGAGAAGGTTTGTTACCAAGGTGGTTGACAATTACGTATAATAAATTAAAATGCCGGCTAATTTACCTCCACAATTTTTTGCCCTCTTAGCAAAACTGAAGGAAGCCGAAAGCCCTGAAGAAAAAATCTCTATTTTAGAGGAGATGTTGGCTATTTGTCCGAAACATAAGGGCACAGAAAAGGTCCAAAGAGATTTAAAATCCAAAATTGCCAAACTAAAAAAGCAGAAGCCTCAAAAAACAAAAAGAGAAACTCTATATTCAATCCCAAAACAAGGAGCAGGTCAGATCATTATTGTAGGACCAGCCAATTCTGGAAAGTCTAGTCTGTTAAATGCCTTAAGTAATGCTAAGGCTAAACTTGCTTCTTATCCCTTTACCACTTCTACTCCCCAGCCAGCAATGATGAAATATGAAAATATTTTAATTCAATTAGTAGATACTCCTCCCCTGACCAAAGAAAGTCCTGGGTGGTTGAAGGCTTTAATGAGTGCGGCTGATGGGTTAATAGTGGTTTTTGACTTGGCCAAAAATGAAATAACAGAAGAGATTAAAAACCTAAAAGAAATATTAAATAATTGGGGATTAGAGAATAAAAAAATTCTCTTTTTGGGCAATAAAATTGACCTACCAAAGGCTAAAGAGAATTTCCAGAAACTGAAAGATAAGATTTGCCCAATCTCTGCTCAAAACAAAATGGGAATTGAAGAACTAAAAAAAGAGATCTTCAATTTATTAGAAATTGCCAGGATCTATTCTAAAAAACCAGGAAAGGAAATTGACTTTGAACATCCCTTTATTGTCAAAAAAGGAACTAAATTGATTAAATTGGCCAAAGAAATCAGTGAGGATCTCGTTTCTTCTTTTAAATATGCCAAGTTATTTAGAAAAAACTCTTCTAAAGTTCAAATCGTTGGAAAAGACTATCTCTTAAAAGACCAAGATATTATTGAGATCCACACCTAACACATTAATTGTACTATCCAACCATTTGGTAACAAAACCTGCCTATCTGTATCCTCCTCAAGCCTGAAACGTATAAAAAACACTCAAAAAAACCACGGTAAAGCAAAATTCAAATCCCTCCCCCTACCTATATCCTTCCCCTCCCAAAGGGAGGGGGAGGAAAAATATCAAAGTGTTCCCAAAGTGGTTAGCAATTACATCTTAATGAATGCCTCCATCAACGCCTTCACCACCCAAAGGAGTTTTATTAAAGATATTTAGAAGTATTTAAGCATAACCCTTAGCCCTTATTGCTATCTCTCTTTTGATTTTTCCTTCTCCTTTTACCTTTCTATCTCTCATTAAAACCTTTCCATTTACAATAACATCAGAAACACAAGTTCCAGAACAAGAATAGACTATATCTGAAATCAGATTGTGGCCTGGTATTAGACAGACCTGATTTAAATCAATCAAAATTAAATCTGCTAATTTTCCAACCCTTATTTCCCCAGCATTTATTCTAAGTGCCTTGGCTCCATTTTTTGTGGCTATCTCAAAAATCTCAGAAGCAGAAGCCACGGTGGGATCCTTCTCTTTCACCTTTTGAAGCAAGGCTCCAAATTTCATTTCTTCAAATAAATCTAAATTATTGTTTGAAGCCGGCCCATCTGTTCCTAAACAAATATTAATTCCTGCTTTTCTTATTTTTTTATAAGGAAAAATCCCCGAAGCCAATTTCATATTTGAGCAAGGATTGTAAACAACATTACATCTTCTTTGAGTTAAAATTTTTATCTCTTTCTCTGAAAGCCAAATTGAATGGGCTAAGATACAATCTTGATTTAGAAAGCCAATTTTATTCAAATATTCAACCGGCCTTAATCTGTATTTCTTCTGACAATCTTTAACCTCTTTCTCTGTCTCTGATAAATGAATATGTAATAACAAATTATTTTTCTTGGCAAAATTTTTTGCCCAGACAAGACTTTCTTTAGAAACTGTATAAATTGAGTGAGGAGCAATTGAAAAGGTAACTGTCTTAAATTTTTTTCTCTTAAAAATATTCCAATATTTCTCAATATTTTCTCTCTTTCCCATCGGTAAAAAATCTAAAACCACAAGTCCAATTTTCGCCCGGATTCCCATCTCCTCTGCTGCCTCAACGGAGGCTTCTTCTGACCAATACATATCATTAAAACAGGTTGTTCCCGTTTTTATCATCTCAAGACAAGCCAACTTTGTTCCCCAATAGACATCTTCTCTGTTCAGTTTTGCTTCTAAGGGCCAAATTTTCTTTTCCAGCCATTCTTTTAAAGGTAAATCATCGGCATATCCTCTGAAAAGAGTCATCGCTGAATGACCATGACAATTAATCAATCCCGGCAAAACCGCCTTTTGTTCTTTTCCATCAATCTTCTCATCTGCTCTCAAATTCAAACTCTTCCCTATCTTTTCAATTTTATTCCCTTCAATCAAAATATCTCTTCTCTTTCCATTTAAAATCACATTTTTGATAAGAATGGACATATTCAATTTCAGTAATTAAGTAAAAAAGCCGAAAAAACGGCTCAAATTAAGTTCTTACTAATCGCTTCAATCGCCCTAAAATTTCTTTTATCCTCTCTTCTGAAGAGATCGCTGTATCATCCTCTATTCCAAAAATTTCTAAGGCTCCTGCGCTCACTGCAAAAGGACTAAGATAAAGAAATCCCTGTCCTCTCTCTATAACTGATATAACTCGGCCCTCTGGGTAGGGAGAATCTTCATCTAATACTATTATCAGATTCAGATTTTTTACTATCCATGTACTACTCTCTCTCCCTGTAAGAATCAGAGGTACTCTTTCTATCTCTTCTCCTTTTTCTTTCACTACCTTTAAAAATTCTTGTACAAGTTCCTCTCTTGTCAACTAACTACTCACCTCCATATTTTTTCTAACAAAAAGAGAGAAAAAATCAAGCAAAAGCAATTGCTTTTCATTAAAAAATAATTGACTTTTTGAGTAAATTTAGGATAAAATGTAGTAGGAGGTTTTAAAAATGATAAGAGAGGTGA
>JAGGUF010000070.1 GCA_021158595.1 bacterium
AAACTGGAAAGAAATAAAAGCAGAAAGCACTCTTAAAATTAAAGACTGCTAAAGCAGGACGAAGAAAAAGTCAAAACAAAATCTCAAATGTCAAAACAACAATTTAAGCGCAAAACTCAAAGCGTAAGGCGTGGAGCGTGAAGCGTGGAGCGTGGAGCAGGAAGGAAGAAAATTCCTATCCCCCACCTTAGTCCTCCCCCTTCCCAAAGGGAAGGGGGAGGATTGGGGGAGGAGCCCCACCTTTATCCCCCTTTAAAAAAGGGAGGATTACCTCCCCAAATCCTCCCCCTCCCTCTGGGAGGGGGAGGGGAAATTCCTACTTCCTACTTCCTACTTCCTACTTCCTACTTCACGCCTTAGGTGGAGGAGGGACTTCACGCTTCACGCTTCACGCTTCATCCTAATTATGAATCTTTTTCTCTCTTTTCTTTATTTTTTTATCGGTGTTATTCCCTGTATTCTGTGGTTGATTTTTTATCTTCGTCAGGACGTCCATCCAGAGTCAAACAAAAAGGTAATTGAAATCTTCTTATGGGGAGTAGTTATAGTTGTTCCTGTGGTGGTGGTAGAAAAATTTTTAGAGATATTCTTTCCCACGGAAGATATCTTGTTCCAAAATTTGCCCTTGCTTTTTCTTTATTACATTGTTGGTGTAGGTTTTGTGGAAGAATTCTCAAAGTATTTCATAGTAAGATCAAGGGTGATCAACTCCTCTGAATTCGATGAACCCATTGATGCTATTCTTTATCTTATCATTGCAGGATTAGGTTTTGCCACTGTGGAAAATATTATTGTAATATTTAATGTAGGAACTCTTGAGGGATTAAAAGGAGCGGCTATTGTAAGTCTAATTCGTCCCTTTACCGCAATATTTATCCACACCTTGGCCGCAGGAATTACAGGGTATTTTTTGGCTTTGTCTCTTCACCAAAAGCCTGAAAAGAGAGGAATACTTGTCTTATCAGGACTTCTTCTTAGTTCTATTTTTCATGGAGTATATGATGCGTTTATGCTACAATTAGAGGAAAATCCAAGCCTCTTTTCACTTCTCTTGCCATTTGCTATAATAGTATTGGTAGGAGTATTAGTCTATATCTTCTTTATAAAGGTCAAAAAAATGCCTCGGACCTGTCGTATCTAAAAACCAAATTATGAGTGACTTTTTTGAAAAATTAGCAGGCTCTGAAAAACTCAAGGAAGAAAAGACAAAAAAGCCAATTGAGGAAGAAAAAGAGGAGGGAGAATTGGCTGTAGATGTCTTTCAGACTGATAATGAAATCATCATCCAATCCACCATTGCTGGAGTAAAGGCTGAAGATCTGGATATAACCATCCAGAATGATATGATTTCTATTCGAGGAGAAAGGAAAAGAGAGATAGAGGTTCCTCCTGAAAATTACTTTTATCAGGAATGCTATTGGGGGCCATTTTCCAGACAGATTATTTTACCTGAGGAAATAGATGTAGAAAAGGTAGAGGCTCGATTGAAAAATGGTATCCTCACTTTAATCTTGCCCAAGGCACAGAAAACAAAAACCACCCGGATAAAGGTAAAGGAAGCAGAGTAAAAAAGGGTTAAATCTCAGGAATAAACTCCCCCCACCCAAATCCTCTCCCTCCCAGAGGGAGGGGAGGATTTGGGTGGGCTCCTTCCCCCAATCCTCCCCCTTCCCTCTGGGAAGGGGGAGGACTAAGGTGGGGGATAGGAATTTTCCTCCTCAATTAACCCCCTCCTTAATCCTCCCCTCCCTCTGGGAGGGGCATCCTTCGAACTTTAAAGTGAGGAAAATTGTTAAAATTGGAATAAGTCTTGCAGGAATAACTGTCACCTTAATAGTGGCTGTTTTTTGTTTTGTCTATTTTCCTAAGGATGGTTTTGCTTATGGAATAAAAATTGGAGGAGAAGATGTAGGAGGACTCACAGCGGAAAAAGCAGAAGAAAAATTAGAAAAGGTAACTGAGAGATTTTATGAAGAAGAAATAAGGTTTATCTTTGCTGAAAAGGGAAGATTAGTAAAAGAAAAAACAAAACTAAAAGACCTTGGAATTAACTTTGATCTGAAAAAAAGTTTAGAAGAACCAATGAAAATTGGAAAAGGAGGAAGTTTTTTTGAAAATCTAAGAGAAAAAATCTTTGCCCTCCAAGGAAGATACAATCTTCCTCTAAAAGTAAAAATCTCTGAAGAAAAACTTGACAGGTTTTTAACCGAAAAATTTGGCAGATTCGAGACACTACCCAAAAATGCTGAAATAGTATTTGATGAAAAAACTCTAAACTTTAAGATAGAAGAAGGAAAGGAGGGAATGCTTTTTAATAGAGAAAAAATCAAAAAGGAAATCGAAAAAGAGGCAGAAATGTTAAAGGTAAATGATATCTATCTCTCTTTAGAAAAAACAAAGCCAGAAATTAGCAAATCCCAGGCCGAATCTGCAAGAGAAAGGGCTCAAGAGATATTAGAAGCAGGTCCCTATCTTCTTCTGGCAAACAATAAGAAGATTTCAATCGAAAAACAAAAATTAGGAACCTGGTTCTCCTTTCTACCCCAAAAAGAACAAGAGAAAACCATCCTCTGGCCTCAATTAGATGAAAGGTTAATCGAAAGTTATCTCTCTGAACTTTCAGAAACTGTTAATGTAGAGCCCAAAAATCCTACCCTTTCTTTTAAAGAAGGAAAACTGGAAATAGTCTCTCCTCCAAAAACAGGAAGGGTTTTAAAAATAAAAGAAAGTGCCAAAGAAATTCAAGAAAAGATCTTAAGAAAGGAAACCACAATTACCCTTCTGTTTGAAGAAAAAAAACCTTCTATTACTGAAGAAAAAATTAAAGAACTTCAGATTGAAAAATTAATCGGTACAGGAACCTCAAACTTCGCTGGCTCACCAAAAAACAGAATCCATAATATAAAAATTGGAGCCTCAAAATTCAATGGGGTCTTAATAGCCCCGGATGAAGAGTTCTCTTTTAACAAAACCTTGGGAGAGGTAGGTCCTGCCCAAGGCTATTTACCCGAATTGGTGATTAAAAAAAATAAAACTGTTCCTGAATATGGTGGTGGTATCTGTCAGGTCTCAACCACAATGTTTCGGGCAGCCGTAAACTCTGGAATGAAAATCACCGCCCGAACTCCTCACGCCTATCCTGTAAAATACTATAATCCTCAGGGTTTTGATGCTACTGTTTATGATCCCTATCCTGACCTAAGATTTATAAACAACACTGGTGGCTATATCCTCATCCAGTCAAAAATTGAAGGCAATAATCTTACCTTTGAGTTCTATGGAAAAGATGATAAAAGAAAGGTAATCGTCAAAGGACCATACCAATATGACTTTAAAGAGGATGGTTCAATGAAGGCAAAACTATATCAAGAGGTTTGGCGCGAAGGAAAACTTATTTTAAAACAAACCTTTCTCTCTTCTTATAAGTCTCCAAAACTTTATCCTATCCAAGAGGAATAAGAAATACAAGCCTAAAAACTCAAACTCAAAACTACAGCGTAAAGCTAAAAACTAAAAAGAGATTTCGCTTTACGCTTTACGCTTAAATGTTTGTTTTGAGATTTAAGATTTGGATTTGAGTTTTGACATTTGACATTTGAGATTTAATACTGTTTTGAGCATTTGAACATTCGGATTTGTTTCAGATTTCGCCCAGCCCCACTTTTGTTCCAAAAGTGGGGCTGGGTCGGATTTTTATATTTTGGGTGTCCCCGGTGAGATTCGAACTCACACCCCTTTCGGGACAGCGTCCTAAGCGCTGCGCGTATACCAGTTCCGCCACGGGGACATAAAAGATGAGGGTCCCATCAGATCCTAAGTCGTACGTCTATATCAGTTCAACTATATCCGAAAAGAGCCAAAGCCAAAAGGCCTTGGCTCTTTAAAACTGAGAGTAATCTTTATGAATTTGATTTTAATCTCAACTACTAACCTCCAATAATTCCCCCAACAATTCCTGGAATTATCTTTGCAGCAATAGCTACTGCTATTCCAATTACTATATAAATAACCATCCCTCTTGCCTTCTCTATCTTTGTCGCATCTCCACCAGCAGTCATAAACAGAATACCTGCCCAAATAGCCATAATCATTGTCAGGGTTACAAAAATATAAAATATCCAATCAGTAATATTTATAATTGTATTCAGCAAACAGAAATTTCCCCAATCAATAGTAGGACAATCTATATCAACCTCCCTGCCTTTCAATGTACATTTCATATCATCTACATTCTCCACTCCCTCTTGCCATCCAACCACCTCTCCTTTCATACATTTTCCTGCATTATCCCCTGTACGCTCGTTACCAGTACTTCCATCATAAGTGGTGGCTCCTGAAATTGTAATATCTTTCTTTATTCTGCAACAATCACTTGGTGTTGTCGCTCCCAACTGAGCAGAAGCAATCATTGGTAAAACCACCAAGCCCACTAACACTAACCCTGAAAAGATAGGAATAAATCTTCTCATAGAGGTAATCATTATATCGAAACTAATAACCTTTTTTCAAATCTTTCGACCTTTTGTAAGATGAAATTGAGTAAAGGACAAAACTCAAAATTCAAAATTACAATTCAAGATCTCAAATCTCAAATGTCAAAACTCAAATCCAAATCTTAAATCTCAAATCTAATTTATTCAAATCCTAAATTCTAAATTTCAAATCACAAACCCCTCCCCCACCTATATCCTCCCCCTCCCA
>JAGGUF010000033.1 GCA_021158595.1 bacterium
CCCTCCCACAGGGAGGGAGAGGATTAAGGAGGGGGTCCTCCCCCAATCCTCCCCCTTCCCTTTGGGAAGGGGGAGGACTAAGGTGGGGGATAGGAATTTTCTTCCTCCCCGCTCCACGCTCCACGCTTCACGCTTTGAATATTAATTGGAATTTTTAGTTAATTTTGGTTTCGGATTTTTCTCCTATTTTTAGGAGAGGGATACCAAAATTGTGTTACCCAAAGAAAACCGGCTTTCCAAAAAAGAGGTTGAATTGGTTCTAAAAAAAGGAAGAACCTATCGGGGATTTTTTTTAATCTTAAAATATTGGAAAAATAAATTGAGTTCCGAAGATAAAAGATTATCAAGGTTTGCCGTAATTGTTCCTCAAAAAGTCTCTAAAAAAGCCACCAAAAGAAATAGAATTAAAAGATTAATAAGAGAAAATCTAAGAAAGAGATTGTCTCAGATCAAGTTTGGATTTGATGTTGTTTTTATGGCTACCCCAGAGATTCTTAATAAGAATTATTGGCAGATAGGTAAAGAAGTAGAAAGATTATTGCGTCTTGGTAATTTACGCAAATAAGGTGCTAATGTGCGAATAGGGGGAGGATAAAGGTGGGGCTCCTTCCCTTAATCCTCCCCCTTCCCTTTGGGAAGGGGGAGGACTAAGGTGGGGGATAGGAATTTTCTTCCTCAATTAACCCCCTCCTTGTGTTCCTCCCCCTTAAAAAGGGGGAGGAAATTGGGGAGAGGGAGGGATGAGTTTTACCCTCCAGATCTGAAGAGGATTAAGCGAGAAGGTTTGTTACCAAAGTGGTTGGATAGTACAGATTAGCAAAAATTCGCACCCTGATTAGTACATATTTGTGATTATTATGAATCCTTTTTCTTTTGTTTTTCAACAAGTACTATATCGGCCATTGTTTAATTTGTTGGTTCTGATTTATGAGTATGTTCCACCCTATGATTTTGGAATATCTATTTTGCTTTTGACCTTTTTGATAAGAATGGCTCTTTGGCCCTTGAATTCAAAAGCAATTATAAGTCAAAGAGAAACCCAAATAAAAGCCCAAAAGATGCAAGAGAAGATGAAAGAGATTATGAGGAAATACAGAGAAGATCCTATGCGGCAAAATCAGGAGATTGGAAGACTTTGGAAAGAAAATAAATTCAACCCCTTCTCAGGCTTTGTCCCTATGGCTATTCAAATTATAATTTTAATTGCCCTCTACCAGGTTTTTCGCACCATTGTCCAGCCAGAACAGTTTGGTTTTCTTTACAGTTTTGTTCCTCGTCCTGATGTAATTAATCCCACCCTTTTTGGTTTAATAGATCTTTCCAAACCCAGTTGGGTTTTAGCCATTTTAACCGGTATTTCTCAGTATTTTTACTCAAAAACCTCTTTTCTTCCTCAAAAAAAGACCAAAGTTAAAAAAAGAGACCCTAAAAAGGATCAAATGCAAAAGATGCAAAAAATAATGCAAGAGCAGATGACCTATTTTATGCCCCTTATTATCACCTTTATCTCTCTTGGTTTCCCCGGCGCTCTTCCTCTTTATTGGTGTTTCTCCAATATAATTGGAATTGTTCAACAAAAAATGATTTATAAAAAGTATCCAGAAGCACGGTAAGTTGAAAATCAAAGTGCCCTCCCCCACCTAAGGGGTGAAGTAGGAAGTAGGAAGTATGAAGTATGAAGTAGGAAGTAGGAAGTAGGAAGTAGGGAGGAAGAAAATTCCTATCCCCCACCTTAGTCCTCCCCCTTCCCAAAGGGAAGGGGGAGGATTGGGGGAAGGGAGCCCCTCTGTAGCCCCCTTAGAAAGGAGGAGCCCCTCTGTATCCCCTTAGAAAAAGGAGAGGATCCCTTCCATATCCTCTCCCTTAGAAAAAAAGGAGGGGATTACCTCCCCCCAAATCCTCCCCCTCCCTCTGGGAGGGGGAGGATTAAGGTGGGGGAGGGATTTGGAATTTAGGATTTTGGCTAAGGAGGGGGTTGGGTCCACCTTCATAATTCTTACTTCTTACTTCCTACTTCACCTCTTAGGTGGGGGAGGGATTTCCCGCTCCGCGCTCCGCGCTTTACGTTTCACGCTTCAATTTGGAATTTGGAATTTGTGTGGTCTCTATTGAGGTTGAATCTCGATAGAGTTTTATTTTGTCACTTGGATACAGGAGGCATGATAGCCGACGCAATTATCTCGGTGACACTCAGGGCAACTACAGCAATCGCCAGGAGAGCATCCACCGGGGCCGCCTGGGAAGACAAATTTATAAGCATTGCACCAGCAAGAGCTACAATGACGTCCGGCAGGACATCCACAGGTATTTGGACCTTTCTGTTCTCGAAGGTTTATAAAACAATTTATCCCTCCTCCTCCGCAACTTCCCTCACCTACGATATCAATTTTTCTCTCTCTTCCACAACAAGCATCATCTTCTGTACAAGGATCATTACAGGGATGACCTCCAGGACCGGTGCAATTTGTTGCATCATTTTGAGGACCTAATCCTGCATTTTCCCAAATCTTTACCTTACAATTTCCTATATATTGATAAATCTCTTGAAGTTCGTTGTTTTTCACTAAGGTATCTCTACCTAACTGGTATCGCTCTCCTACAGGAACAAAATCAC
>JAGGUF010000007.1 GCA_021158595.1 bacterium
GCCTTTGGAATTAGCCATAGTTGAATCTTGCGGGGTCGTCTAATGGTAGGACAGCGGGTTTTGGTCCCGTTAATCGGGGTTCGAGTCCCTGCCCCGCAACCAGATATCTTTAGATGAATTAACAAAGCCTTAAATATGAATCCTTCTATAATGATAAATTCTATTTCAAAAACCAAAAAAGGGGAGAGAATAAAGAAAGATAAAAATGTGTATTTCCGTACTGATTTACTCCAAATAATTAATGAGGATTTTTTAAAAACAACTCTAATTCCTCACAATTCTATTGATTTAATTGTGACTTCGCCTCCTTATAATGTAGACATTCATTATAATTCCTACAACGATAAAATCAATTACAAAAAATATCTAGAATTTACAGCCAGATGGTTAACTAAAGCATATAAACTCTTGAAAGAGGATGGAAGATTTTGTTTAAACATACCGTTGGATAAAAATAAAGGAGGACAACAAAGTGTATATGTTGATATTACGACAATTGCTAAAAAAATAGGATTCAAATATCATTCAACTATAATCTGGAACGAAGGAAATATTTCTCGACGCACTGCTTGGGGGTCCTGGTTATCCGCACGAGCTCCTTATGTAATTGCTCCCGTGGAAGTAATTGTGGTCTTGTACAAAAAGCATTGGAGAAAACCAAGTGGAAGTGGTAAATCTGATATCACAAAAAAGGAGTTTATAGAGTGGACAAGTGGAGTGTGGAATTTTGGAGGAGAAAGCAAAAAAAGAGTAGGACATCCTGCCCCTTTTCCTGTAGAATTACCGAGAAGGTGTATTAAGTTATTTACTTTTACTGACGACATGGTTCTTGATCCGTTTTTAGGAAGTGGGACAACTTTAATTGCGTGCGCTTTAACAAATCGTCGAGGTATCGGGGTAGAAATAGATAAAACATATTGTGAAACAGCAAAGAACAGATTAATAATAGAAGGCAAAATAATACAATCTAAGCTTGAATTTTAAACTTTTTAAAATATGCATCTACTTAGAATTAAAAATTTGTATGAAACAATAATAAAGAAGCCAGAGATAATCAAAATGTGGAATAATAATGTCAATGACCTTACTATTGTAGAAAAAAATGAAACAGAACGCTGTATTTTAGCCGAGAGATCATTTTGTGATGAGGAAGGCAAGAGGATAATTTCTGGATTTCTTTTAATGAAAATTATAGATAATATCTGCAAAGAGAAAGATTTAATAAAATTTCGGAGAGCGTTAGAACGTGTTGTAAAAGAAAGGTGTGGGGGGAACTATATGGAAGTAGAGCCTATTCTTATTGCTAAAGATTTTGAAGAAAAGGTTATGAAGTTTGTAACAAATTATAACAAATTACAGAGAAGGAAACCTATCCAACTTATTAAAAATATTAAGTGACTTATGGGTGCATTTTTATGTTCAGTTTCAGAGAGAGATTGGGAAATTACTCGAATAAAGGGAATCTATGGAAATAAAGCCGGTGCTATAAGAGAAGGGAGCTATAAACTTTTTAGTCCCTCTACTCAGTATTCTATAATACGAGACCTGGCCGGGATGAAGAAGGGAGACTTGATTTTCTTTCATGTAATAAGGAAAAATTCGCCAAGTACAATTCATGGAGTGTATATTGTAAGAGAAGAACCTTTTTATAATGAAAATAAAGTATGGAAGGATCCTAAAGAGAGATTCCCTTATCGTTTTTTATTTGAACCTCACCCAAAATTTGAGCATTTAGCAAAATATGATGCTTATGTTGAAGTTATTGACTTATATGAGTTAATCGAACAAAGAAAGATTTGGACTTTAGCTACTTTAGAGAATGAAGTAAATATCGAGGCTCGAAGCATTAGAAAAATAGAAGAATCAAGGGAGGCGAAAGAGATAATCACGATTCTCTATCGAGATTTTAATCATAATAAACTTTCTCACCGAGTTTTGTTTAAACCTATAATTCAGAAAGGGGTTCCGATAAGAAAGAAAATAAAAGATATTGGAAGATATGAAAACGCTGTAAAGGCGTTATTAATGTATCTATTAGGAGAAAAAGATAGGAGCATTATTAAGATTTTTGGAGATGTAATAGATTTCATGAATGAAGTATTTATTGCTCAAACTACTCGTAAAAGTATAGATATTCTTTGTATAAGTGAAGGAAATGAGAATAATAAGATTTACATTATCGTTGAAGTTAAGACCGGAAAATGTGATGAGAGAAGTTTATCTCAGGTTTTATATTATATGGATTTGTTTAAACGGAGAGGTATCATGAATTTAGAAAAAGATATTATTGTTGGATGTCTTCTTGGCAAAGATTTTTCAAATCACGTTATTGAATATTCTAGACAGAGAAACCTTCATCGAGTAAATGGGAGATTGATTTTGGTTCAATATATACCTAATAATGATGGAAATGACGCCAAATTTCACCCTGTTATAATTTGATTTTTTACTGATCAAATAAAAATGGAAAAATTTTTAAAAATTTATCAATTGAAGAGAAATCGGTTAGGTTAATAAAATACAAAGTGAGTCAAAAAAGAAACGATATCCTGCTAGAAGAACTATGAAAGACAATACATCTGAAATAATTAACATAAAAGAAATTAAGCAGGCTTTTAATGAATTTGTTAGAGAAAATCACATAAAACAACCTCAAAAGAAAAACTTTGAGGCCTTTTTGCGCTTTTTAGAAATTGATTTTTATGATTGGATTAGAGAAAACCTAAGGAGCTATTTTAGAAAGGAGTAAGATTACCGAGCCAAAAAATTTAATTTCTTTTTAAGAGGTTTTAAATATCTAATCATTGCTAAGAAACCCGAAGATAAAAAGGTGAAGCGTAGGCCTAAAAAAGTTCAATGGAAGCGGTATAAGTAAGTCGAGTAAGTCGAGGTCAAACCTCGACAGGTCTCTCGACAAGTAGGGGTTGACAGAACGAAGGAAAAAACGATAATATAAAAGCATACCATTAGTAACAGTAAGTTTTTTAAAAAAATCTGCTAATATAAATGTAATTCAATACCATTATGGATTTTAGAGAAATAATAAAAGAACAAAGAGAGGAATTAGAATCTATAGAAAAAAGAGAGAGGATAATAGAAAGAGAGTACTTAGATAAAGCAAAGAAGTTTTTGAAATACCCAAATATTTTGGTGATTACCGGAGTGAGGCGTTGTGGAAAGTCCATCTTTTCTTACTTATTGGCTAAAGAAAATAGGTTTGGCTATATAAATTTTGATGATGAGAGATTATCAAGCGTAAAATCAGAAGACCTTAATAAAATTTTGCAGGCATTTTATAACCTTTATGGTGATATAGATTATATAATTTTAGACGAGATACAAAATGTCAAGAAGTGGGAGTTATTTGTTAATAGATTGAGAAGGACAAAAAAGGTTATAATAACCGGAAGCAATTCCCAATTATTAGCCGGCGAACTGGCTAGCCGTTTGACTGGAAGATATATAAATATAACCCTTTGGCCATTTTCATTTAAGGAGTTTTTAGGCCTAAACAGGATAAAAACAAGAGAGGTTTATACCACTAAAGAAAAAGCAGAAATTTTAAAATTTCTGGATATCTATCTTAAGACAGGCGGTTTTCCTGAAGTTAATAAATTTGGCAAGGCGATATTGCCTCAAATTTATGAAGATATAATTACCAAAGATATTTTGTTCAGATATGGAATCAAGAAAATAGAGGAATTAAAAAAACTATCAAAATATCTTATTACAAATTTTTGTCAAGAAGTAAGTTATAGCAAACTAGGCAAGATATTAGATATAAAGCGCGTTTCTACTATCTCTAATTGGATTTCTTATTTAGAGAATTCATTTTTAATTTTTAAACTGAAAAGATTTGATTTCAAATTAAAGCAACAATTCATTGCTCCTAAGAAGGTTTGCTGTGTGGATAATGGAATAGTAAATATGCTCGCATTTAGGTTTTCAGAAAATATTGGGAGATTTATGGAAAACGCAGTTGCTACAGAATTACAGAGAAGGAAATCACTGGATCCCTTTATGGAAATTTATTACTGGAAAGACCACCAACAAAATGAGGTTGATTTCGTTGTTAAATATGGCAAAAAAGTCAGAAATCTTGTTCAGGTTACATATGCTGTAAGCAAAGATGAAATCAAAGAAAGGGAGATGAAAGGATTACTTAAAGCAGGCTCAAAATTGAAGTGCAGTAATCTTTTGGTTATTACCTATGATTATGAGTCCGAGCAAAGAATAGAGAGGAAGAGAATAAAATTTATTCCTCTTTGGAAATGGTTATTGGAATAAAGCTTTTCTATTCTTTTTTGCCATTCCTTTTCTGAAAGAAAAAGAATAAAATTATATTGACAGATGAGTTGGCTTAGATATAATGTTTCTTAGAGGAAACGAAAAATAAATGATTTGGTTTCCTAAAGAATACTATGAAAGAGATAAAACAATATCTAATTGATTTTCAAAAAAGAAAGTTTGAAACATTTGAAAGAGAACTGAAGGTAGGTCGAGTAAGTCGAGGTCAAA
>JAGGUF010000006.1 GCA_021158595.1 bacterium
AAGTAATACCAATAAGGTTTTTCTGGTTTAGGTAGTGTGGTAAGATATGCTATTAAGCCTGTGGTTACTATTATCGAAAGCCCACCAACAACAATTTTTCGTCGTTTATCTTTTTGCATTTTATTCATCTCATTTCGTTTTAATTTTTGGGTCAAGCATTGCTGAAAGCAACACGAAGAAAGCTGCTAAGATGGCAATTATACCTTTTTGTTTTATCACTCATATCCATTATGTTACCTCTTTTTATATGTTTTTAGTTCGGAAGATTGCAAATTATACTTTTATCTTTCATTTTTCACTGCATAAATTGTAAAATGTTGTTCTGGTAAAAAATTGAATTCCTTTTCCAATGAATATCCAGCCTCTTCCATTTCTTGAACGATGGTTCCCTTAGAAACATGGTGTCCAAACAATCCACGGAAAGTGAAAATTTTACCTTTTTTATACTCAATGATAGCAATTCTCCCATCAGGTTTTAAAAATCGTTTTAGACTCTTAAAATACTCTACTCGATTTGGTATGTGATGGGTGACATTACGCATGAATATCAAATCTAAGCCTTTTTCAGGTAAATCTAATTTATCTTTTGATACAAGCGTTGGTATAACGTTGTTCAACCCTTTTTCTCTGGCACTGTTTTTAACATACTCCAGAAATTCTGGCTTTGTATCAACTGCATAAACTCTTCCTTCTTCTCCAACTATCTTGGCAAATCGCAGAGAAAAATAACCTCCTCCTGAACCAATATCTGCAATACTTTGACCAGGCCTTAATCCAATAGCTTCTATAATCTGGTCTGGTTTGTTTTTAGGATCAGAAGCTTTTTTATTGAACATCTTTGCTTGAAAGTTTGCCATTTTATTTCCTCATTTTCATAAACTAATTATTGTTTTTTTGTATCTTTTTGTTTCAGGCGTCCTGAAGCCGATTGCGTATAATGTTCTGCAGACATACGAAGTTCGACTTTGCCGAATTTGGGCAAAGTGTAGCCGTATGTCTACTGTTAGATGAAGTTGCTCTGCCCATGGTTTTTTATTCCCCGAATCTCAAATATTCCTTTCTTTCATAACTGTCAAATCCGAATGTCACTTTAATTGCATTTTTGGGACATACATCTTGACAAGTAGTGCATAAAATGCATTCTGTTGACAGGATTCTTTTACTTTCTTTTTTGTATCTTGAAAGTTCAATACCCATAGGGCAATTTTTTTCGCATAGATGACAATCAATACATTTGCTGCTATCGATTGACATTTTTAACAACGAAAAACGAGAAGTGATCTTTTGGAGTACTGGCACAGGACACACGTATTTGCAGAACGCTCTATTATCTTTAAGTAAAAATGCCAAACCAATTGCAATAACATAATAAGAAACATTTCCAATGGCAAGCCAATACAGCGCAGTTGTTGTGTTATTAAAAAGGTCTCTTGTTCCAAGTACGAACCAAAAATAAGATACAATTCCCAATGAAAGAAAAAAATGAAGATATCGAATGACTCCGAGATTCTTAATTCTTGCTGTAGGTTTTTCCCATGGTAAAAAGTCCAATATCATTGCAGTCCAACAAGCCCAAGCACACCAACCTCTTCCAAAGATAAGAGGCCCCACTATCTTGGCTATAAAATAATGCAGGGTAGCCGCTGCGAATATCCCAGAAAATAGGTAGAAGAAGAAACCCTCAATTTGCATGTTCTCGTGTCGGATAAATCCAAGATATCCTAACATGTATATCCCGATTAGCAATTGTGTTATTCTTCGTCCCCATAAAATATGTTTTTTAGGGAGTGTGCCGCTTAAGAAAATACCTATGGCGAGGGAAGTTCCTATATAGACAAAATTATAGATATAAAAAATCTTACCAGTGGCAAAATATCTCCAAAAAGCGACGCTGTAAAAGATAAGTATGAACAATAAAGGAAGTTTTATTGTTCTTAAACTTATGTTCCATTTATTTTCATTTCTTTTAGGCATAGTGTCCATTTCGTTATTCCTATTGTATTTTTCACCTTTTCTCACCGGAATTATTACGCCTAACTTGTTCATATACGAACTATTCACATATACTCTCCTCTGGACAACTACTGTTTTTTTGTCCTTTCACCCATGTTTTATATCCTTTTAAAAGGCTATCAAGTGGACTTTTTATTGCAGAAAGATTTTTTGTGCTGACATATTTTTAAAAGATGTGTAGCAAAACTATGTCTTAAAGAATGCACAGAGAGATCTTATTAATCTTAGCTTTCCTACAGGCGTTCTGAAAGATCTTTTGAACATCTCTTGCAGAGTTATATGCTTTTCTTTATTCCAACTTGGGAATAGCCATTTTTGAGGTTTTTCTTTTTTTTACCTCTTCTTTACTTTAAAACCACTGGTAATTTTTTGTCCTTTTTAGGTCTCTTTATCTCAAAGATAAATTCTTTCTTTAAAACTTCTCCATAATAAAATTTCAAAGCATTTATAAAGTTTGTTTTTTTCATACTGGTAAATATTAGCTAAAGAAAGAAAAAGGTCAAATTGCCCTTTACAGAAGTCTTAATTACTTAATAGAACCATATTTTTTTGAGAGATATTAGTCCAAAATTTAATTCCAGCTTGATTTTACAGGAAAGTATTAGACTTTTCCTTATTTAAAGGGGAGCAGCGCAAGCGTTGAGGGGGAAATGCGAAGCATTGCCCCCTCAA
>JAGGUF010000060.1 GCA_021158595.1 bacterium
AAATATATTGCTTATCTTTCAGGCACTCCTATTTCAAAAGTTCGAGCCTCAGGTATTCAACCCTGTTTTCTTATTATTGAGGGAGGTCTTCATGCGGGAGGAAACTTAGACATTCAGGAATTTATGATCGTTCCTAAGGCCGGTTCTTTTAAAGAAAGGGTAAGAATAGGAACAGAGATTTATCAAACTTTAAGATCTATTTTAAGTAAAAAATATGGAAGTTCAGCCACAAATGTGGGATACGAGGGAGGGTTTGCTCCTCCTGTGAATAGGACTGAGAAGGCTTTGGATTTAATAATAATGGCAGCCAGAAAGTCTGGGCATCTTTCAAGAATCAAAATTATTCTTGATGCGGCTGCTTCAACCTTTTATCAGAAAAATTCCTATACATTTGAAGAATCAATCTTTACCTCTGATGGACTTATAAAGTTCTTTTCAGAACTTTGCAGAAATTATCCTATCATTGCCTTAGAAGATCCATTGTCAGAAGAGGACTGGGAGGGATTTAAGAAAATTACTGAGGAATTTAAGAATATCTCAGATCGAGAATCAAAAAGAAAGATTACTATCATTGGTGATGATCTTTTGGTAACCAATATCGAAAGGATAAAAAAAGCAGTTCAGGAAAAGGCTTGTAATGGCTTGATTTTAAAACTAAATCAGATTGGAACAGTTTCAGAGGCGATAGAGGCAGCAAGATATGCTCTAAAGAACAAATGGCAGGTTTTTGTAAAGCATAGATCAGGAGAGACGGTTGATGATTTTATTGCTGATTTAGCAGTAGGATTAGGTAATACCTGGATAATGTCTGGCGCTCCCTCTCGAGGAGAAAGAGTAGCAAAATATAACAGAATCCTTGAGATAGAAGAAGACAAATAATATGAGAAAGATTAATCCCAACAAAATAAAAAAAGCAGAGATTGTGGTAGGTATTCCTTCTTATAATGAGGCAAAGACCATTGGAATGGTAACAGAGAAAATAGACAAGGGACTTAGGAAGTATTTTAAAAACAAAAAAGCAGTAATAATTAATGCTGACGGTAATTCTCCTGATCAGACAGCAAAGGCTTTTCTTAATACCAAAACAGAAACCCCGAAAATTTGCATTTTTGACCCCCCTAAGGCCCGAGGTAAGGGAAGTGGACTGCGTAATATTTTTTTAGAGATAAAAAGATTAGGAGCAAAGACTGGTATGTTGGTTGATGCAGATATGAGAAGTGCAAGACCAGAGTGGGTTAAGTGTCTTATAAGTCCTCTCTTAAAAGGTTATGATTTTGTTACTCCTGTGTATTATCGTGATAAATATGATGGTTCAATTACCAATAATCTCTGTTATCCCTTGGTTTATGGACTTTTAGGATATAATATTCGCCAACCTATTGCCGGAGAGGTAGGATTCTCCCGAAAACTTGTGCTCTATTGGCTCTCTCAGAAATGGTTTGCTGATGTAGAAAAGTATGGGATTGACATTTTTATGACTATAAATGCTATTGCAGGTGGCTTTAAACTATGCCGAGTAGATTTGGGTTCAAGAATTCATAAATCCAGTGTTCCTAATTTGGATAATATGTCTGTAGAGGTAGCAGGAGTTCTTTTTAAACTTTTACTTCAAAATAAAAACCTATGGCAGAAGAAGATGATAAAGGTAAGAGAACTCCCCTTTGTTTGTGAGGTAAAGGAGAAAAGGAGATACCCAGTGCTCAAAGTCAATTATCAAAAATTCGAAGAAAAGGCTCTTTCTGAATTTCCTGTTTACTATCCTTATTTGAAAAAATACTTTTCTCCTGAAATCCAAGCCCAACTGGAAAAGCAATTTCTTGAGAAAAAAACGATAAATATCACAGAGGATCTCTGGGTAAAGATCCTATATGAGATCTTTCGCATATACTCAATCAAGTTAAGCAAAAAAAGGCTGATTAAATTGTTAAGAGCCCTTTATTTTGCAAGATTAGCCTCATTTATTAAAAAGACCTTAGATAAAAGCCAAAACCAAGCAGAGAAGATGGTTCAAAGACAGGCCCGAAGGTTTTTTAGAGAAAGAAATTACTTATTGTCTTTAATGACTAAATGATATTTATTTTTCTAATATGCTCATTAAAAACAGAGAAGAGATTGCTACTACACACTTAAGAAAAAAGGCTTTGGATATTATTGAAGAAGGTATAAGGCAGGTACTTCCCTTGTCACTGATTAAATCTACGGTTAAATACAACCCTTCTTTAAAGATTTTAAATATCTCCAATATAAGATATGACCTTTCTCAGGGAAGAATATTTATAATTGGAGGAGGAAAGGCTTCAGGAAATATGGCTGAGGCCTTGGAAAAGATCATAAGACCTGAAAATATTACCGATGGAGTAGTAAATTGTGTAAACAACGACTACAAGACAACAAAAATAAAGATAGTAAAAGCAGGCCATCCTATTCCAGACAAAAGGGGAATTAAAGGGGTAAAGGAAATGCTTAGCCTTAAGAAAAAACATTCTATTAATAAAAACGACCTCATAATAGGCTTAATCTCAGGTGGAGGTTCTGCTTTAATGCCTTATCCGGTTGAAGGAATTACGTTAAAAGATAAACAAGAATTTACAAAATTATTATTAACAGTTGGGGCTGAAATAGGAGAAATTAATATCTTAAGAAAACACTTGTCTAAAATAAAAGGAGGAAAATTAGGCTATTTTTTTTCACCTACGCCTCTTGTTTCCTTAATAATTTCTGATGTAGTAGGTAATCGATTGGATTTTATTGCTTCGGGTCCTACTGTTCCTGATTCCTCTACTTTCTCAGACGCCTATAACATTTTGAAAAAATATAATTTAGTAAGCAAAGCCCCAAAGAGAGTGGTAGATTTTTTAAAAAAGAAAAGAAATTTAAAGGAGACACCCAAAAGATTAGATAATTGTAAAAATCTTATTATTGGAGATAACAAGATGGCTTTAAAGGCAATGGCAAAAAAAGCCAAAGCAATGGGATTTACTCCCTGTATTATTACATCAACTCAAACCGGCGATCCAAATCTGGTCTCTTATAAAAGAGCACGTGAAATAATAAAGGGAAAATATCGTGATTGTAATGTCATTTTAATTGGAGGAGAAACCACTCCTAAACTTCCAAAAAACTGTGGTAAGGGAGGAAGAAATCAGCATTATGCAGCAAATTCCTTATTGTCTATGGAAAAATATCCTGGCAGATGGACTCTTGTTGCCTTTTCCACCGATGGCTCAGATTTTTTACCCAATGTAGCCGGAGCAATCGTTGATAACAACTCTTTAATTTCTGCCAGAAAGAAGGGAATAGATATCCAATCATATCTTAAAAGATATGATAGCAACACCCTTCTTAAAAAAATAGGCAACTCCCTTATCATTACCGGTCCTACCGGCACCAATGTTTGTGATATTATCCTTTATATTCTGAGAAGATAAAAAAGGAATTTTTTAATATTTATGTTATGCCCTAATTGTAATTCTCAAATGAAAAAGGTTGAGGTTAGAAGCCTTTATGGAGCAAAAATTGAAATTGATCAATGTCCTGTCTGTGGTGGAATTTGGTGTGATAAATTTGAGTTATACAGAATCTCTTTTAAAGAAGGGATAAAAATTGACAGATTAGACATAGATAGACTAGCCAAACTCAAGCCAATAAAAAATAACTTGGTCTGTCCTAAATGCAATATTTTTCTTAAGAAATTTAATGACCCTAACTTTCCTCAGCAGATTCATTTAGATTACTGTCCTCACTGTGGAGGAGTTTGGTTGAATCGAGGAGAGTTATCTCAGTTTAAAGAGTGGCAAAGAGCAAAGATAGAGTATTCAAAGAAAGAACTGACAAAAAAAGATAAAGAACTCTCAGAACAGGTTAAGAGAATGATGGCATTAGAAAAATCAAACAAATATGAAATAGCAGGAAAGATAGCCAGATTTTTGAATCAGCCAGTTTATGGTCCCCAATGGAGTTATACGGAACAAATATTCGATAAAGATGATAAACTTAGTTCAGTCATTTATACCATCTTTCATCTTATGAGGTTAATTACAAAGGTATTAATAAAAAAATAGAATTATGCCTAACAAAAAACCAAAAAATTTTTTAACCAAGATAAAAGCCTTCTTTACCCATACCTTTAAATCTCAAGAACCCTCAACCCCTGAGCCAATAATTCCTGAAAACCTTCCTGAGTCAATAGAAGAAATTCAAAAAACAGTGCAACATCTTTCCGCTCAAATTAGAGAATTATCAAGAGAAAATAAAAAACTCTCAAGTGCCCTTGCAAACTCTCTTAGAATCCGTAGGCTTTTACTTGTCATTACCATTATTAGTATATTAAGTAATATTATTCTTATTTTTTCCATTTCCTTTAAGCGTTAGAGATTGAATTTTCCTCCCCCACCTATCTCCTCCCAAAGTGAGGGGGATGAAGGAGGGGTGAGAAACTTTCAGAAGTAAAAAAGACTTAGAGAGTTTCCCTCTCCTTCCCTTGGGCGGGGGAGGATACAGGTGGGGGAGGGAAAATCTCAGATCTCCTAAACCCTACTTCATATTCTATATGCAGGTTCGAGAAATAGTAAATATCAAAAATATATCTCCAGAAAAGATCTTTACTGTTTCAGAGTTTTTAGAATTTTTAAACAATATCTTAACTCCTTGTCAGGCAACCATAAAAGGAGAGGTAGGAGAGAGAATTGATAGTTATCCAGGTTATACATTTTTTAATCTTTTAGATAAAAAGAAATCAATTTTAAAATGTTTTGCCTTCAAAGAGGTGATTTCAGGTTTGGGAATACCTCTTGAACCCGGAATGGAAATAAAAGTAACAGGATATCCAGAAATAAGAAAAAATAGAGGAGAATTAAAATTTCAGATCCAAAGGATTGAGTTGATAGGGGAAGGAGTTTTGAAAAAGCAATATGAGATTTTAAAGAAAAGATTAGAGGCAGCAGGTTATTTTGCTCCTGAAAGGAAAAAACCTATTCCTGAGTTTTGTGAAAACATTGGATTAATTACCTCTGAATACGGAAAAGGTGCGAAAAAGGACTTCTTAACCCATTTAGGAAACTTTGGCTTTAAGGTATTTTTTTATGATGTAAGGGTTGAAGGAAGTTTCTCTCTTTATGAGATTATAGAGGCAATCCATTGGTTTAATACCAATTTACCTTATATTGATGTTTTGGTTTTAACAAGAGGGGGAGGAGATTGGGAGAGTTTGTCTCCCTTCAATTCAGAGGAGATTGTAAAGACAATCTTTGCTTCAAAAATTCCTATTATTACAGGTATTGGACACGAGAATGATCAAACCTTAGCCGATTTGGCCGCAGATTTCAGAGCCTCTACCCCCACCCATGCCGCTAAGGTTTTGACAGATAGTTGGAAATTGGCCTCAATCAATCTTAATGAATTTGAGAAGAACCTTAACAGTTCAATTAATAGGAGATTTAAAATTATTAAGGAAAAAATTGCTTTCTTTGAAAGAAATCTTACCTGTATATTGAAAAAGGAAATCTTATCAAAACAAAAAAGACTTGATGATCTAATAAGAAATCTGAATCGCGGTTTTCAAACCTATTTTAAAGAGTTTGAGATTTTAGAAAAGGAATTTAAGAAGAATCTTTTTAAAATTAAAGTTCTAATAAGAAATGAAAAAGCAGAAATTATAAGACTTTTAGAAACTCTGGTCAAACACAAGAATAGATGGGAAAGGAAGGTAGAAAAACTTTTAAGACAACAAGAAGAAAAGTTAAGTCTTTCCAGCCCTTCTTTAAGACTTAAGCAAGGTTATACTATTACCTCAGATGAGTTTGGAAAGATAATCAAAGATCCAAGAGAGTTAAAGATTTCTCAAATAATTAAAACAAGATTTTATAAAGGTCAGGTTTTCTCAAGAATTAAAAAAATAAAATAAATATGGATGAGAAAAAATTTAATTTTACAAAAGCCTATCAAGAAATTGAGAAAATCAATGAGTGGTTTGAAAAGGAGGATATAGACTTAGATGAGGCATTGGAAAAATACGAAAGGGGAATGGAGTTGATTAATAAATGCAAGGAAAGACTCAAGAAGGCAGAAAACAAATTCGAACAGATAAAGAAAAAATACATACCAAAGGATGAGTTTTAAAGAATTAATCTGAAATGATTCTTACATTGCATTTTCATTCACTCTTTATTATTACCTATCCAAAGGGACCTCGCTTATACCTTGGTTAATTATATAACCTGTAATTGCCAACCACTTTGGTAAGGCTTTGAGAATTACCTGAGGCGCGGAGCCTAAAGTGTAAAAATTCCAATTTCCAAATTCCAATTAAATTCCAATACTCAATGACCGAAACAATATTTAAACTCAAAACGCAAAACGCAAAGCGCAAAGTTACAGCGTAAAGCGTAAAGCGTAAAACGTAAAACGTAAAACTAATTCCCCTCCCCCTCCTTAATCCTCCCCCTCCCTCTGGGAGGGGGAGGATATAGGTGGGGGAGGGATTTTCCGCTTCACGCTTTGAGATTTGTTTTGGATATTGGAATTTCTTTAGGATTTAGGATTGTGGTTTGAGGGCTTCCTTTTCCCATCTGAAAAGGATTAAACAAGAAGGTTTGTTACCAAAGGGGTTGGATGCTCCATATAACCCTTTATCAAAAAATTCCACCATAATCTTAAACTAATTTTAGACAAAAACATTCCAACATTCTTAAGAATGTTGGAATGTTAATAATCTCAATAGAAAGAAAAAAATGAAAAAAACCGGAAAATTTTTAAAAATCCCTTATGACCTTCACCGACCAACCTGGAAAAGAATCAAAGAACACTGTTGGAACCCTAAAGACAAGCGGATTTTTGTTCCCAAAGTTTTTGGCTGGGGCTGGTCTATCAATTTTTACCAACTTTTAAAAAAATTAAGGATAATAAAATAAAGAAAAAATATTAACTTAAAAACCAAACTCCTAAAAACCTGTGAAATCCTTCACCCTCCACAATCTCCCAAAAGAAGAACGCCCCCGCGAACGCTTTTTGGTTTTAAAAAACTTGACAATATTTTTTACTTTGGTAAACTAAAGGTATCAATTAGTTAATACCTTTAGTTTATCGTATCGGAATTTCAATCTTTGATTGAAATTCCGAGAAGAGCCAGCACCAATTTTGCCCCCTTAACTGAAATTGATTTCCAGCAGAGAGAGCCAAGATGAAACTCCTGCGAGG
>JAGGUF010000062.1 GCA_021158595.1 bacterium
AATAGCGGAGGGATGAGAAGGTATTTAAAGAAATTAAAGCCGACAAAATTTGAGGATATTATTTCTATGGTTGCTTTGTATAGGCCAGGACCAATGGAATTAATTCCTGAATTTATTGCCAGAAAGGAGGGAAAGAAAAAAATTGAATATTTTCATCCCGGCTTGAAACCCATCCTAGAAGATACTTATGGCGTAGCCGTTTTTCAAGAACAGATTTTAGAAATCGTTCGTGATTTGGCTGGTTTTAGTTTGTCAGAAGCAGATATTTTAAGAAAGGCGGTTGGTAAAAAGATAAAGAAATTATTAGACGAACAGAAAGAGAAAATGATTAAAGGAATGATTGAAAATAAAATCAGCCGACAGACGGCTGAGAAAATTTGGCATTGGATTGAACCTTTTGCTCGCTATGGTTTTAATCGAAGTCATACTACTTGTTATGCGATGGTTGCTTATCAGACTGCTTTTCTTAAGGCGCATTGGCCAGAAGAATTTATGGCGGCTTTACTTAATTCAGAAAAAAATGATGTTGAGAAAATTGCCTTCTTTATTAAAGAGGCTAATAGGATGGGTATTAAGGTTTTGCCGCCAAACATTAATCAGAGTTTTCATAATTTCCGAGTAGTTAAAGAGGGTAAAGAAAAATATATTCGGTTTGGTTTGGCAGCTATAAAGAATCTTGGTTCGGCTGTTATCGAAGCAATTATTGAAGAAAGAGAAAAAAATGGACCTTTTAAGTCAATAGAAGATTTTCTTTGTCGCATTCACCACAAAGATTTAAACAAAAAGTCGTTGGAGAGCGCTATTAAAGCTGGAGTTTTTTCTGGTTTGGCTGATAGGCAAAATTTACTTGCCAATTTAGAGGAGTTGCTGAGATTTAATAAAGAATTTCAAAAAAGCCGAGAGCAAAAACAGGAAAATCTTTTTGGCGATTCAAATTTTACTCTGAAACCTCTTTCTCTTTCTGAAAGCAGAGAAACTTCATTGTTTGAGAGATTGGTTTGGGAAAAAGAATTGTTAGGTCTTTATATTTCTGGTCATCCTTTAGATAAAATAAAAGAAAAAAGTAAATTTAAAATAAAAGATTTGGTTAGTTTGGCTAGTAATACTTTTATAGAAGTAATTGGTTTGATAGAAGAAATTAAGAGAGTGGTTACTCGTAATGGTCAGACAATGCTTTTTGTTAAGATAGAAGATAAAAGCCATAGTTGCGAAGTAATTGTTTTTAATAATGTTTTAAGTAAAACTTATCCTTTCTGGCAGAAGCATAAAATTGTTAAAATTCAGGGAAGATTGACTAAAAAAGACGATTCTCCTAAAATAATATGCGAGAGGGTTAAAGAGATTGCTGGTTTAAGTGTGGCGGGCATGTAGTTCAGCGGTTAGAACGCCACTCTTATAAAGTGGAAGTCCCAGGTTCGAATCCTGGCATGCCCACTAAGCGACTTAATGGCTTTTTGCTAACTATTTGGTGGTTGGTGTAGTGCTGTCCATAATTTTTCTTTCATCGGAAGCGTGGATTGTTTGTAATTTTTTCTTATTTTCTGTTCTGCTACTATCTAAATATGGATATGGATGCGAAAAAGAATATACCTTTAATTTTGGGACTATCTATTCCTATTCTTATGATTCTGTTTGTGGCAGGGATTATTTATCTACCTGGTCTTTTTATCCAACCAAAATTTAATTTTTTGTATGCTACGGAAGATTATTATTTTCCTTCTTACTATTCAGTAAAAAACGGTAGACTGATCAAAAATAATAAGGCTTATTGCCCAGAATTCTATAAGAGAAAATGTACAGAGCCAAGGTTGTATATATATGATATAACTAAAAATGAAAGCAAAGAAATTTCTTTTAGCGAAGCACAAAGACTTACCCTAAATTCAAATTCTCGATCCCCAGACGGGTTTGAGATAACTTGTGGACGTAGAACTCAGAGTATATTTTTCATTTTTGTTGAGTCAAGTTCCGATTGTAGTACACGATTTATAAAAGGTCATAACATAAGCAAAAAATTAAACCTCCAACTTTCTAAAGGTCGTTATGGAAGTTTCAGGTTTTTAGGTTGGATAATTAAATAATTCTATGGACAAAAAAGAGTTATTACAACAAATTAGAATTCTTGCGGCTGAAAATTTAATTACAAAAGAAGAGTTGACAAAAGCTTATGATGAAGCTTTAAGAAAAAATACCGACATAGCCGTTACAAAAAAATTGGGGATTACAGAAATCCTTTACTGTATTGGTGGAGCGATAGTTGGTTTGGGTATTACTATTCTTATTTGGCAAAATTGGGCAACATTAAGTGTTGCAACAAAAATTATTGCAACTTTAGGTTCTGGTATTGCTGCATACATTATAGGTGTGCTGTTTGGTCGTTATGAAAAACTTGTTTCTGTTGGTCAAGCATTTTATCTTATCTCTGCGCTTGCAACTCCTATTGGACTCTATGTAGTGTTTGATAACGCTGGTTTTGATGTAAGGAGTTACGGGATGCAATCGTTGATTTCTGGTATTCTTTTTGGAGTATATCTTTTGTCTCTTGTTATTTTTCGGAAAAATATTTTTACGATATTCAGTATAATTTTTGGAACTTGGTTATTTTTCGCTTTTACAAGTTTCCTGATAGGCGACAAGCCATATTTCGATGAGTCCAAATTTTTTGAATATCGGATTTTACTAACAGGGCTTGTATATATACTTCTTGGTTATTCATTTTCTAAGAACGAAGAACACTCACTTGCTGGATCGCTATATGGATTTGGTATTTTCGGCTTTCTTGGTGCTGCTCTTGCACTTGGAGGATGGGAGCCAAACCAGAATGTATTTTGGGAGTTAATTTATCCAGGTCTTGTTTTGGGAGTTATTTTTTTAAGTGTATATCTGAAAAGTAAAGCATTTCTTACTTTTGGTTCTATGTATCTGATGGTGTATATTCTAAAAATTACCACGGAATATTTTACAGATAGTTTGGGTTGGCCATTAGCATTGGTGCTTGCAGGCCTTGCATTAATAGCGATTGGATATTTTTCATTTTATCTCAACAAAAAATATATATCTTCTAAGAACGTATAATCCATACTCCTGACAGAGGAAAAACTGGGTAAGAGTAAACAGGGGCGTATTTTGCGCTAGCCTCGAAGGAGAGTGAATTTTCTTATGAAGTTAAATATGAGAAAAAAATTGTTAAGGGATTTTTATACTAAAGATACTTTAGAGGTGGCTAAACAACTTTTAGGAAAATATATTGTTAGGAAAATTGGTAGAAAAGAGTTAGTAGGAAAAATTATAGAAACCGAGGCCTATATTGGTCCTCATGATAAGGCCTCTCATGCTTACAAAGGAAAAATTACTCCTAGAAATAGAGCAGAATATATGATAGGCGGTTATATTTATATTTATTTAGTTTATGGAATGTATTGGCAGTTAAATATTACTACTGCTCAAGAGGGGAA
>JAGGUF010000029.1 GCA_021158595.1 bacterium
AAGTTTTCAGTAGTTATCCCAGAGGATTTACACCAGTCCATAGCGGTAAAAAAACTATCACCGTTACAACCATGCGTAGAAGCACAAGCAACCAAATCCTGTTCAGAGAGATCAAGATCTAAGTGTTGGTTATAATATAAATTAACCATAGCCTCTATTGCTCCTATCGTTGCAAAGGCCCAACAACTACCACAGAGACCTTGGTTTTTTACCGATGTAAGCCAGTTTTCTCCGTGTTTATTTCTCCAGTCAAAAGATTTTGGAAGACTAGAGTCAAGAGATTGATTTTTCAATTTGGAAGATCGAGAGATTTCAAATATCCCTCCTTTGTAATATTCCAAGCCTGCAAGATTTGGCAATTTTTTTGCGCCAAAAAGCATTTTTTTCTCTGCATAAGAATATTTTGCTACAGAAGTTAAGCCTGCCTGCCACCTGAGATTGTGTTTTTTTATGTAATCATTAATTTTTTGAATTTTAGCCTCCTCTTGTTTTAAATCAAGTTGCTTTCTGTATTCTTCTGTTCCTAATGTAAAAACTTCAGGTTTTAATTGAGATTGATCCTCCACAGTAAATATTTTTTCTACATTAATTCTTGCTTTATAAAGCTCTACATCTACAGATTTTGGCATCACTCCATTTAAAACGCAGGTTTCGTCACACCAATTTTCAAAAGAAAAAGAACCAGAATCATACGGCCCATAAGCCTCATACACAAGATACTCCTTATTATTTTTGTCAGTAAAGATTACTCTTACAAAACTTTTTGGAGATTCAAGAAAAACAGTTGCAGAAATAGATAAGGCGTAGATTGGCTTTGTATGAAAAGTGAAAATATTCCCGTCCGAGGAAAAAGTTTGGTTGATTGTTAAAGAATTTAGACTTGAAGGATTTTGGGCCTGGGGTTGAAAAACCGAAGGTGTCATCACCACAGTAGGAGGGGGTAAAGAAGGAGTGGTTGTTCCTCCAACCTCACATTCAATCGTAAAAAATCCATTCTGCCACCAGTCACGATAAATATTTTCTGTCCATTGGGCAAGTCCAATGCTTGAAAGGAATAATCCTACCAGAGAATAAGAAGCATAGATCAATACCAATCCAATTATTACTGATTTAATAATCCTTTTAGCCCATGAAATTGTTTGAGGATTATCCATTGAGACAATAAATAACACACCTCCCAGAATGAGTAAGAACAAGGCTACAGGAGGAACAAGTCGGAAAATAACAAAATCTACTATATTGTCAAGGAGAATGAAAAAATCACACAAAGTGCAAGGACAACAAGGAGTGCCACAAGGAACAAGCCCTTGCTGAGGACAACAAGCTTGAACTCTTTCGCCGGGTTGACAATCAGTACCTACTCTACAGTGTTGCGCATAAAGCGGAAGAGGAAGAAGAAAGACAAAAAATAACAGGAGGCAAAAAGAAAAAATTAATTTTATCTTCACTCTTTTTTGCATTAATTTTTACACTTTTATGCTTTTGACTTTTGCATTTTGCATTAAATTTACGCCCCCGGCAGGACTCGAACCCGCAACCTGGTGGTCCGAAGCCACCCGCTCTATCCAGTTGAGCTACGGGGGCAGAATAATTTTTTATAATCAAGTTCGATTTTTATTGTACAAAAATAATTGAAAAATGGCAATACATAAATTATAATGCAAAATGCAAAAGTAAAAAGATAAAATGAAAAAAATCAAATTTAAAATTCCAAAAGATGTAGTTGAGGTAGTAAAGAAACTAGAAGAGAATGGTTTTGAAGCCTATATTGTAGGAGGCTGTGTGAGAGATTTGTTAAGGGGAGTGGAGCCCCAAGACTGGGATGTTGCTACCAATGCAAAACCACAAGAGATAGCCAAGCTTTTTCCTAAAAATTTTATTGACAATAAGTTTGGAACAGTAACGGTGTTGACTGATTCAAAAAATCCTCGGCTAAAAGAAATAGAAATAACCACCTTTAGAATAGAGGAAGAATATTCAGATAAACGTCATCCTGACAAAGTTAGGTGGGCTAAAACAATTGAGGAGGATTTAGCGAGAAGAGATTTTACCATCAACGCAATGGCAATAAAGCTATCTCAAATCTCAAATGTCAAATCTCAAAACCAAAATTTTCAATTTACATCCAAAGAAGCTAAAATTATTGATCCATTTGGGGGGCAGGAAGATTTGAAAAGGAAGATTATTAGGGCAGTAGGGGATCCGGATCAGAGATTTAAAGAAGACGCTTTAAGATTGATGAGAGCAGTTAGATTTGCAACTACTTTAGATTTTCAAATAGAAAAGAAAACTTTTGAAGCAATTAAGAGAAATGCTGGACTTTTGGAATTTATTTCCAAAGAAAGGATAAGAGACGAATTTTTAAAAATTATTATGTCCAAAAATGCAGCAAAAGGCATTGAGCTTTTAAGAAAAACAGGACTTTTGAAATTTATTATTCCCGAACTTTTAGAGGGTTATAAAGTAAGTCAGAATAAACACCATATTTACGATGTTTATGAACATTCTCTTCGCTCATTAGATTATGCAGCAAAAAAAGGTTTTAACAAATATGTAAGATTAGCAGCGCTTTTGCATGATATAGCCAAACCAAGAACTAAAAGAGGAGAAGGGCCGGATGCTACTTTTTATGGTCATGAAGTTGTGGGAGCAAAAATGACTGCCCAGATTTTAAATCGGCTTCGTTTTCCTAAAAAAGATATAGAGAAAATAGTTAAATTGGTAAGATATCATTTGTTTTACTATAATGTTGGAGAGGTGACCGAATCTTCAGTGAGAAGGTTATTAAGGAAAGTGGGCAAAGAAAACATTCAAGAACTTGTCCAATTACGGATGGCTGACCGCATTGGCTCAGGATGTCCGAAAGCGCTTCCATATCGGTTAAGACATTTCTTGTATGTAGTAGATAAGGTATCTCAGGATCCAATTGATACAAGAATGCTAAAAATAGACGGACACACCATTATGGACATTTTAAAAATCAAGCCAGGACCAAAAATCGGTCAGATTATGGACATTTTATTGTCCGAAGTTTTAGAAGATCCCCAAAAGAACACAGCAGAATATTTAAAAAAGAAAGTTCAAGAATTAGGAAATTTGAGCGATGAAGAATTAAAAGAAAAAGCTAAAGAGGCAAGAAAAAAGATTAATCAGATTATTGAGAAAAGAGACGAGATGACAAAGAGGAAGTATTGGGTTAGTTGACAGGTTGACAATTGACTAATTGATAGATTGACAGATTGACTAATTGACAATTGACTGATTAGCCAACTAGCCAACTAGTCAAATAGTCAATTGTCAAATGGTCAAATAGCTATTCTCGGGGAGTGGTGTAATGGAAGCACACGTCCTTCGGGAGGACGCAGACCGGGTTCAAATCCCGGCTCCCCGACAATTTTCCCCAAGTTTTCCACAGATGTGAATTATTGACACTCCGTTTTAATTAGTAATAATTCCTAATAGAAATTAGGTTTTTTTATGATTCAAGAAAGATTTACTTCTCAAAAAAAGCTTATTTTAGAACTTGTAAAAAAATCATCCTCCCATCCTACAGCTCAGGAGGTTTATTATGAAGTAAAAAAACATCTTCCTCGTATAAGCAAAGCAACGGTTTATCGAATTCTTAAAAACTTTACAAAAAAAGGATTAATTAAAGAAATTCCTTTAAAAACATCTCGCTTTGACGGAGATGTCTCTCCTCATGCTCATTTTGTTTGTGTTAAGTGCGGAAAAATTTATAATCTTTTTGAAAAAACCCTGATCTCCTTTCCAGATATTGAAATAGGGCGTGTTTTAAGGGTTGAAACTGTAATTTATGGAGTATGTAAAGAGTGCGAAGAAAAAGCATAAATTCTTCTTTTGTGAAAATAAAAAATTAATGGTAGAATTGAAATGACAAATTAGTTTTATTTCAAGATGGCAAAAAAATTTATTCCAAAACTTCTACCCTGGCATTTTCCTAAGAAAAAAAGTGAAGAAGGAGAGAAAGGCAAAAAGGATATTATTGTCTGTCCTGAATGTGAAGCTTTTTATTGGTATAAATCGTGGCATCACTCACTTGATGAATATCCTGAGCTTAGAGAAAATAAAGAAGTTAAATTTGAACTTTGTCCTGCCTGTAAAATGACCAAAGAAGGAAAGTTTGAAGGAGAAGTAATTTTGGAGAATGTGCCTGAGAAAATTAGAGAAGAGTTAGTTAATTTTATTAATAATTTCAATGAAGAGGAAAATAGAAGAGATCCATTAGCAAGGATTATTTCAGTAGAAGATATAGCAAAAGGGATGATAAGGGTTACATTTACTCAAAACCAGCTTGCCAAGAAATTAGCAAAAAGACTGAAAAAGACTTACAAAACCCAAAATAGGATAATTTTTTCCAAAAAAGACAAGACAATTCGCGCTTTTTGTGTATTTGGTTGACTTTAGTGGACAAAATTTCTATGTAAATAAATGTGAGCACCTTAAAAGAAAGGAGGAAAGATGGAAGTTGTAGAAAGCAAATTGGCAAAAATAATTGCAGGAAAAGGACCAAATACCCACATCAAAGTTGTTTATATTTTCCCTTCAGTGGTTTGTAACGATAAAGCTCTTCAACTGGTAGAGTTTTTAAAAAAGAAGGGAGTTCCGATTTTTGTATTGGGAGATTGCAAAGAAGTAGAAAAATTTCAATGCGTTTCTATGCAAAGCTTTAGTTTTCAAACAGATGAAAAATTAGTTTTAGTGGGCAGTCTTGAAGAAGCAAAGAAGGTTAAAAGAGAAAACAAAGAGGGAGATTTGAGAGTAGTTGCCTTTCCCCTAAATCAAACTCCACAAGACCTTATGAGGTTGCGCTGGATTGTTGATCTTGTAATTCCGAAAATAATTGAATTAGATTTTCGGCTTCTTAATTTAATTCTTGTTCGATTATTTTAATTTTGCCGCCCTCGCGGGCGGCTTTTGATTAAAATTCTTCTACAAATTTATAAATTTAGGATTTTGAATTAACAATAAAAAGGCTGAGCCCAAAAGGCTCAGCCTGCTCATTTTTGTTTTTTTTGAAAGGAGCCGCTGGTCATTAGAAATGCGATGGTATTTTTATCTGTCTCTTCTCTATCTATTACTGTTATAAGGCGTCCCTCAAACATTACTCCTATTCGGTCGCTTAAAGAGAAGATTTCGTCTAGATCTTCGGAGACAAGAAGAATTGCAACACCTTCCTCTCTTAAATCCATAAAAAGTCGCCAAGTGCGGGAGATTGCTTTTGCATCAAGGCCATGGGTAGGATATGCAGCTACCAAAAGGGTTGGTTTTTTCCATGTCTCTCTTGCCAGAAGTAGGCGCTGAATGTTTCCTCCGGATAAGATTCTAGTTTGTGAGTGCCACAAATCTGGCACAAGGGCGTCAAATTTTCTGACAATCTTTTTTGCGTGTTTTGTGATAGCGCCAATTCGCAAAAATGAGCCTTTTGAGAAGGGTGCTTCTCCTATGTCCTTCAAAACAACATTTTCTGCCACAGGCATTTGCTCAACTACTCCTATTTCTCGCCGTTTTTCTGGAATATGAGCAACACCTGCTTCTATAATCTTACGAGGATGAGCGTTTGTATAATCTTGATTATTTATGATAACCTTTCCTTTGATGGCTTTTCTGAGCCCGGTGATAACTTCTACTAATTCGCTTTGACCGTTTCCTGCTATCCCGGCAATTCCCAAAATTTCGCCTTTTCTTATGGCAAAGGACACATCTTTTAGGGCGACCTCTCCTTTACTATTTAAAGCAGAGAGGTTTTGTACTTCCAGAACCACTTCTTTTGATGGAGTCTTCTTTCGCTCAAGTTGAGGTGGGGTGTACTCTCCAAACATCAGGCTTATCAATTCTGCTTCGTTGGTTTGAGTGGTCTTCACTGTACCCATATGTTTTCCTAATCGTAAAACAGTGATTCTATCACTTACAGCCAAGGCTTCTTCTATCTTGTGGGTGATAAAAAGAATGCTTAATCCTGAGTCAGCCATTTCTCTTAAAATCTTAAAAAACTGTTGGGTCTCTTGTGAGATTAAAGAGGTGGGTTCGTCAAGGATAAGCACTCGAGGCTGATGAAAGAGCACTTTTAAAATCTCGGCTTTTTGCTGCTCTCCTGCTGAAAGGTCTTCTATTTTTGCCTTTAGGTCAACTCTTAATTTGAATTTCTCAAAAAGAGCGCGAAGCCTTTCTTCAATCTCTGGAATCGGCCATTTGAGATCTAAAGAGGGAAGGCCGATGGCGATATTCTCAGCCAGAGTGAAAGGGCCTACCAAAGCCAGTTCCTGATGAACCATTCCTATGCCATGTCTTAAGCCGTCTCTTGGCGATTTAAAGACAACTGGCTTTCCTTCTACAAAGATTTGCCCTTCTGTTAAGGTATAAAAGCCAGAAAGGATGTTAGCAAGAACTGTTTTGCCAGCACCATTTTCGCCAAGAAGGGCATGAATTTCTCCGGGAAAAAGAGTAATGTCTATGTGGTCTAAAACAAGATGGGTCCAAACTCCAGCAAACCCTTTGCATATCCCTCTTCCCTCAACTATAGGGATTTGTCCGGACATTGTGTCTCACCTCCTTACTCTCGTTGGTAAGGCTTGCCCAAGGCTGATGGGAATCGAGCGCGCTTGAAAAGCGTCACAACAAGAAGGGTGCCCAAAGTGATTACATAGGGAAGCATTGCCACAAATTGCCATGGGATTATACCTCTGATGTTTGGCAAGGTAGAGATCCAAACAGCAAGATAGTCAAAGAGACCAAAAATAAATCCACCAAGAAGGACCAACAAAGGATTTAGTCCGCTAAAGACAACTGTGGCAAGAGCGATGAATCCTCGTCCAGCCGAGATTTCTTTTGTTACTGAGCCTATCCAGTCTATAGAAAGATATGCTCCTCCCACTCCTGCAAGAGAAGCTCCAAAGGCAGCTGCAAATAAGCGAAGTAGGTTAACATTTATCCCTGCGACATCAGCAGCATGAGGAGTCTCTCCAACGGCTCTTATTTTCAAACCCAGCTTTGTCTTAAAAAGAAGACGGTAAGCCAGAAAAGGTAGAAGCAGAGCCACAAAAATCATTGGGCTTATTCCTCCCCAAGGAGTAGGAATGTCTATTACCTGAGCCTCTCTTGGAACAGCATGATGTCCAGGAACTCCAAGATGAATAAGCCAAAAAGCTACTAGTCCCAGAGCAAAGAGATTAATCCCAACGCCTGTGATAAGCTGATTTCCCATAAAGTAAGTGGCAATCAGTCCAAAAAGAAGTCCAATCCCAAAGCCTGTAGCAAAACCTATAAGAAAGCCAACCAGTGGCCCACCCAGTTCTGCGCCCAGAGCTCCTGTAAGTGCGCTTATAAGAAGGATTCCTTCCAGTCCGATATTAAAGAGTCCTGCAGATTCGGTAATTACCTCTCCGGTAGCAGCAAGAGTAATAGGGACCATTGCCTGAAGGGCTCCTGAAAAGATCGCCCAGATATAGGAATTAGTCATTTCCCACCTCCTTTGAGGGTTTTCCTTGGAAGGATAACTTCTACAACCTTCTTTCCTACCGCAAGGAGTTTCTCTGGTGGGACAGCCAAAAATATGACAATCAGACCCATGAGCATATTTACTAACTCAAAAGGTACTCTTGCTGAAATTTGCATCATTCTTCCTCCTGCCAGGAGTCCTCCAAAAAAGATGCCTGCAAGGATTATTCCGATTGGGTGATTTCTGCCGATCATTGAGACAGCAAGTCCTGAAAAGCCAAGCCCGGTAATTGCCGGCATACCGCTATAAATTGCATAAGTTGGGGGACGACCCATTACATGGACTGCTCCTGCAAGCCCGGCAGTAATTCCTCCGATAAGAAACGTCCAGAGAACTACCTTCTGTCTTTCAATTCCGGCATATTGGGCAGCTTTAGGATTATATCCGGCAACTCTGATGTGAAAACCAAGAACTGTTCGCCAAAGCAAAACATAGATGAGGAATGCGGCAAAAACTGCAACAAAGATTCCATAACTTGCGCTTGTCCCTGGCACAAGAAGAGGAAAGCGAGAACTTTTTGCAATGCTTATGGTCTTCTCTGCTCTTGCTGGATCCACCAAGACTTTTGCAATCATAAAAAAGGCAAGATAGGTAGCAATCCAGTTAAACATGATTGTCGAGATAACTTCATGAACTCCACGGGTAATCTTCAAAATCGCCGGCACAAGCGCCCAAAGAGCACCAAAAACTGCTGCTAAGATAATCGATATGGCAAAATCTAAGCCAGCAGGCAGATGGAGAGTGGTGACAAAAACTGCAGTCAAGGCTCCAATATAGACCTGACCTTCTGCTCCTATGTTAAACATTCCTCCTCTTAGACCTATTGCAAAAGTAAGGGCGGTGAGAATCAGAGGTGTAGCGTTGGCAAGAGATTCAGCAAAGCTGTACAGGTCAGAAAAGGCACCCTGAAATAAAGCCTTGTAGGCCTCAATGGGATGATATCCATAAAGAAGCATTAAAAAAGTGCCAAGAAGAAGTCCTATCACAACCGAGATTACCGCCTTTTGCAACTCTGTCCCTCTAAACCTTGATTTCAACTTAAACATCCCAACTCACCTCCTTTTGGGTTCTCTTTTTTAATAAAAAGGGGGTGACATCCCCTGCCACCCCCTTCCTTTTCTTTTGGCTAATCCAACGGGTATTGAGCCCGGACTGCTTCCATTTCCTCCAGTGTGTTGGCGGTGGGAACGACGATTTCGCCAGAGACAATCCCAAGTTCTAGTTGAGAGACTGTATCCCAGATAAAGTAAGGTATGGCATCTCGTATTGTAAGCCAGTGATCAATAATGACTGGCTTGTCACTCGGGGCAATCGCGCCGGCATTGATGCCGAATTCGATGAAGTCAAGAAGGTCTTGATAGCGAGATATAGCTACCCCGCGGTTTGAAAGACGCATAAGGTGAATGCCCCCTTGGAAGGAGCCTTCAACTACAGATTTAACCGCGGTATAGCAACCAACATCTACGCGCTTCATCATCGAAGCCAGAACTCGGTACCCTCCACCCATCCAGTCTTGATTGGCATCAACGCCGATCATAAAGGGCGGGCCGGCTTCCTTTCCTGCTGCATGAAGGGCTTCGGTGATTGCCTCAAGGTCTCCGATGCCCAAGGGGCCGGCAACATTATAAATCAAACCGGCTCCCTGTTTTAACATCGCTTCACTTGCTGCTTTGCCTTTTGCGATATCCGAGAAGGTGCCTGTATAGGTATAGAGAAGTCCAACATCAGCCTCTTGGTCTGTAATCTCTCTATACCTTTGAAGACCCCAGGCGATACCAAAACGGAATCCTGCTTCGAAGTGATAAAGTACCGGAATTTCGATACCCAGGACGCACCCCACGTATCGATAGCCATAATATGCAGCCACCATTCCAGAGAGAGCACCAACTAAGGCAGACCCTTCGTTTTCTGCAAAAATAATAGACATTACGTTTGGTTCATCCACCACTGCATCAATGATGGCAAATTTTTGCTCAGGGAATTCTGGGGCAACGGTTGCCAAAGCGTCTGCAAGGAGGAAGCCTACGCAGATAATGAGATCGTACTGTCTAGAGCGAGCTGCGTTGCGGACATTGGGAAGATAGTCTGCAGCTGTGGCCGACTGGATCTCGATCATCTCAAGGCCAAAGTCCCGAGCCGCCTCATCGGTGCCTTTGAATCCCATATCGTTGAATGAGAGGTCACCACGACCACCCACGTCGAGAATGACCGCTACCTTTCCTTTCAGATCTTCTGCTCCCAAAGGGAGACAGAAAAGACCAAGAAGGCCCAGCACCGTCAGACCTACCAGAAGTTTCCGCATTTCACACCTCCTGCACTTTTGGATTTTCTTAGAAGTTCCTGAAAAACTTTTTTTAAAAGAACTTTATCACCTCCCTTTTTATTATTTTCTGGACCTAATTGAAAAGTCCAGACAGAAAAGTTCTTTTTAAAAACTCAACTGTCTGAACTTTTCTTTTCTGATTTAGTTTACTTAAACAAAATTTCTTGTCAAGAGGCGGAAATAAAAAAGGTGCCTGAAGCGGGAGGGAGCCCCAGGCACCTGCTAGAGATTATATCATAATACCTCAATAACGTCAAGAGGGTGACCGCTTTCTAAATTAAATTCGGCCATTGTCCGAACCTTGACCGAACACGAGGCTCAATCCACACAAAACTGTGTAAAGTGACACTTTACACAAGGGAAAGCCCCTCCCCCACCTAAATCCTCCCCCTCCCCCGCTCAGCGGGGGAGGGGGAGGAATAAAAGGAGGGGATGGGGATTAACCCTCGCTCTGTTGACTATCCATTCCTCTCTATAAACCATTCACTGATTTGAGCGGGAGACGGGACTCGAACCCGCGACCTTCTCCTTGGCAAGGAGACGTTCTACCGCTGAACTACTCCCGCTTGCTGTGCCGCGGGACGGAATCGAACCGTCGACCTTCTCTTTTTCAGAGAGACGCTCTACCCCTGAGCTACCGCGGCATCTTGTGGGCGGTGGAGGATTCGAACCTCCGACCTCCCCCCACTTTTCTCTTATGGGCCCGGCAGGATTTGAACCTGCGACCTCTTCGACGTCAACGAAGCGCTCTGGCCATCTGAGCTACGGGCCCGCAAGTGGGGGGCGCTCTAGCCAACTGAGCTAACCGCCC
>JAGGUF010000078.1 GCA_021158595.1 bacterium
AGGTAAATGTTTTCAGCCGTCTACTTTCAAGACAAAAAAGAATGTATGCAGAGCATTTGCTCAATCAGGAGGAAACTGGAAAGGAACCTTGGAGGAGTTACTTGAGATATTAAGCGAGAGATATGAGACTTTTGCACCTTGAAGTTAGCAATTAGCAATACAAAAATTTTTTGGGCTTCTATTTTTCAAAAATAGAAGCCATTTTTTATTTTTAGGCAAACCCCCTAATAATCTGAACCCAGAGAAGTGCGAAAGACCTGAGTTGACTTTTCGACACCTGTCGAAAAAGTCAACTCAGACTCAGTAGGAATAGAGGTAAAATATCAGTTCTTTTGAGTTTTATAGATTGACTTTTAAGATGGCTTAATATGTCCTTGACTTTATTTTTAATTTTTGTAAAATGTAATTTACGTCTAAAGGTCAGAGGAATATAAAGAAGTAACTTGGCATTTAGCGAATTAGGGGAAATACCTAATTCGCTAATACTTTATAAAGTATATGGCTGAAAAAGCAAAATTTGAGAGGACAAAGCCCCATTTAAATGTGGGAACCATTGGTCATGTTGATCATGGAAAGACTACCTTAACGGCCGCCATTCTTCATGTTTTGAATCTGGCAGGATTTAAGGCTCAAAAAAAGACAGTGAAAGAAATTGATTCTGCTCCTGAAGAAAAAGAAAGAGGTCTTACTATTAACATCTGTCATGTGGAATACGAGACAGAGAAACGCCATTATGCTCATATTGATTGTCCTGGGCATGCTGATTATATTAAAAATATGATTACCGGTGCTGCCCAGATGGATGGCGCTATTTTGGTAGTTTCGGCTCCAGATGGACCAATGCCTCAGACTAAGGAGCATATTCTGCTTGCCCGTCAGGTAGGGGTGCCTGCCATTATTGTCTTTTTGAATAAAATAGACCAGGTAGATGATCCAGAATTGGTGGATTTGGTGGAAGAGGAAACAAGAGAACTTTTAACAAAGTATAACTTTAAAGGGAAAGAGATTCCGGTCATTCGAGGCTCGGCTTTAAAGGCCTTAGAAGCAAAGTCAAAGGATGATGAAGCAGCAAAACCCATTTTGGATTTAATCAAGGCATTAGATGAATATATTCCCGAACCAAAACGTCCTTTGGATAAGCCCTTTTTAATGGCCATCGAGGATGTTTTTTCAATTGAGGGACGAGGAACAGTGGCTACAGGTAGAATTGAGAGAGGAGTAATCCATCCCAATGAGGAGGTAGAACTTATTGGTATTAAACCTACCAGAAAAACAGTGGTAACCAGTATTGAAATGTTCAACAAAACCCTGGACGAAGGAAGAGCAGGAGATAATGTAGGTGTTCTTCTCAGAGGTCTTAAGAAGGAAGAGGTTCTGCGAGGTCAGGTTTTGGCAAAGCCGGGAACAGTTACTCCTCATACTGAGTTTGAGGCTCAGGTTTATATATTGACAAAGGAAGAAGGAGGAAGACATACCCCATTCTTTACTGGTTATAAACCTCAGTTTTACATAAGAACCGCTGATGTCACCGGAGAAGTAACTCTTCCCAAGGGTACAGAAATGGTAATGCCCGGAGATACAGTTAACTTCACTGTCAAACTCATTACTCCTACAGCCTTAGAAGAAAAACAAAGATTTGCAATAAGAGAAGGAGGGAAGACAGTGGGAGCAGGAGTGATTACAAAGATAATCAAGTAAACCTGTATTACCTGCATAAGCAACAACGAAGTGAAGATATCCTCCCCCTCGCAAAGAGAGGGGGAGGATAAGGGGAGTGCTCCATCTATACTGAATTGGTTATTAGATATACAAGTAAACTCTTTCTAAAATATGCTGAGAAAAGAAAAGGAAAAGAAAACAAAAAAGGAAGAGAAAAAGGAAGAGACAAAAGAGGAAGGAGAAGAAAATCTTCTTCCTCGTCTTCGAATTAAGATTAGGGCCTATGATCATCGGTTAATTGATAATTCCGCCAGACAGATTGTGGAGAATGCCTTGCGTCAGGGAGTGAAGGTGATAGGACCAATTCCCTTACCTACAGAGATTAAGAAATTTACCGTCAATCGCTCAACCTTTATCCATAAAGATTCAAGAGAGCAGTTTGAGATGAGGATTCATAAGAGACTGATTGATATATTAAATCCTACTCATCGCTTGATTGATAGTCTTCAGAATCTCAATTTGCCAGCAGGGGTAGAGGTGGAAATTAAAATGTAAAATATCAATTTCCAAATTTTATCTGAATTTAGGAACAATAAAATGAAAAAAGAGGTTTTTCTTAAGAATTTATTTTCAAAAAGGTTAGATTTTTAAATAAATTAGAAACTAGTCTATGGAAAAACTGGGCTAGTGCCCAGTTTTTCGTTACTATTATTTAAACATCGTATGAAATTCATTTTGGGAGAAAAGATAGGGATGTCTCAATTGTTTGATGAGAAAGGACATGTTGTTCCTGTAACCTGGATTCAGGCAGGTCCTTGTTTTGTTACTTATGTTAAGAGTACAAAACCTCAGAATACTGATCTCAAAAAAGGACAAACAGAGACCTACAATGCGGTCCAGATTGGGTTTAAGGAATTGGAAAGGAAAAAAGGAAAAAAACTCTTTCAGTATTTAAGAGAATTTAGAGGAGGAGAACAAGAGGTTACTAATTACAAAGAAGGCGATAAGATCGATGTTTCAATTTTTAAAAAAGGAGATATAGTGAAGATTTCAGGCATTTCTAAAAGCAAAGGTTTTCAAGGAGTGGTGAAAAGATGGGGATTTAAGGGTGCTCCAAAAAGTCATGGAACGAAGTATACCTTACGGGCACCAGGTTCAATTGGAGCCACAGATCCAGAAAGGGTTTTTAAAGGGAGGAAGATGGCTGGGCGGACAGGAGGGAGACGAGTAACGGTAAAGAATCTAAAGATTGTAAAGGTTGATAAGGATAAAAATTTGCTTGCTGTTCGAGGAGCAGTACCTGGCGCTCCAGGGACACTTCTTGAAATTAAGGGATAAAAGAAATATGAAAACCGATTTATACAATCAAGAAGGAGAAAAGATAGGAGAAATTGATTTGCCAGACAGGATATTTAATATCAAGATAAATCCTGACCTTCTACATCAGGCTATACGGTATTATCAGTTTTTAAGCCGCCAACCTATCGCCAAGACCAAAACCAGAAGTGAGGTTCGAGGAGGAGGAAGAAAGCCTTGGAGACAGAAGGGGACAGGAAGAGCGCGGCATGGTTCAATTAGATCTCCAATTTGGAAGGGGGGAGGAGTGACTTTTGGTCCTTCTCCAGAAAAAAAATATCAAATAAAACTTCCCAAAAAGATGAGAAAGAAGGCCCTTTATATGGTTTTATCAGGGAAGGCAAAAGAAGGTGAAATAGTAATATTGGATAAATTAAACCCAAAGACAGCAAAAACCAAGGAAGGGGTAAGGCTTTTAGAGAATTTATCAAAGATAAAAAAGGATATTAAAGACAAGAAAACAGTTTTTGCCTTAGTTCACGCAAATGAAAAATTTTTAAAATCTATAAGTAATCTTAAAAACGTCTCCACTATTCCTCTTAATTCCTTAAATGCCTATTTTCTTCTTAAAAATAAGTATTTGGTAATGGAGAAAGAAGGAATAAGGTTCATATAAACATTTGCTGTAATTGCCAACCACTTTGGTAACGCTCTGATGTTTTCCCTCCCCCTCCCTTTGGGAGGGGGAGGATATAGGTGGGGGAGGGATGAGTTTCATCTTCCAGACCTGAAGGGGATACAAGCGAGAAGGTTTGTTACCAAAGTGGTTGGATAGTACATTTAAGCATATTAACATTCTAAAAAGGTTTTTTGTGAGTATGCCTAAATGTTAGTATGTTAGAATGATATTATTATGGTTACCCTTCCCTTTTTAAAGCGAAAATCTACTAAGGAGAAAGCCTTGAAAAAAGAAAGGGCAAGGTTGGAAGAAGAGAAGAAAGAGAAGAAAAAAGAAAGAAAAAAACAGGTTAAGGTCGAATCTAAAAGGGTATCTCCTAAAAGTTCAATTGCCTTTAAAATATTAAAGGAACCGATAGTTTCAGAAAAGACAACCAGTCTTGAAAAGCAAGGAAAATATGTGTTTAATGTTTTTCCTAAGGCGAACAAGGTTCAGATAAAAGAGGCAATTGAACAGATTTATGATACCAAGGTAGAGAAGGTGAATATAGTAAAGATTCCAGGCAAGAAAAGAAGATTGGGAAGAATAGAAGGAGTAAAACCAGGTTATAAGAAAGCAATTGTAACCCTAAAGAAGGGAGAGAGAATTAAGGTGATTGAGCGCTGATTATTTTTGGATTAAGAGATATGAAAAAAGGTACAAAATCAAAAAGTGATTTGGTTTTAACCAAAAAGGAGCCAGAGAAGAAATTGACCATTCCTCTTAAGAAAACAGGAGGTAGGGGAAATACTGGAAAAATTACGGTTCGCCACAAGGGAGGAGAGGAAAAGAGAAAGTATAGAATTATTGATTTTGGTCAGGAAAAGATAGGAATTCCGGCAAAGGTGGAGGCTATAGAGTATGATCCAAATCGTTCCGCTTTTATAATGCTTCTTCTCTATAAAAATGGAAAGAAGGCTTATCAGTTGGCTCCAGAGGGAATTAAGATTGGAGATGAGATAATCTGTCAAGAAGATGCTCCTTTAAAAATAGGAAATAGATTGAAACTAAAAAATATTCCTGTAGGTTCTGAGGTTTTTAATGTCGAACTTTTTCCAGGAAAAGGAGGGCAAATTGTCAGAGGAGCAGGAACATTTGCTCAGGTGTTGTCTCATGAGAATGATTATGTTCAACTTTCTTTACCCTCAAAAGAAGTGAGGAGATTTTCCGGAGAGTGTTTTGCAACAATAGGTCGGGTTTCGAACATAGAACATAAAACTCGAAAACTAAAAAAGGCAGGAGACTCAAGACATAGAGGAATAAGACCTGCGGTCAGAGGTACAGCAATGAATCCAAGAGATCATCCTCATGGAGGAGGAGAGGGAAGAACTCCGATAGGATTAAAATATCCAAAAACTCCTTGGGGCAAGCCTGCTCGAGGAGTAAAAACAAGGAAGAAACATAAATGGTCAGACAAATATATTGTGAAAAGAAGAAAGTAGAATTATGGCTCGAAGTTTAAAAAAAGGTTTATATATTGATCCAAAATTAGAAAAGAGAGTAAAAGAGAAGATAAAAACAGGCGATAAAACCCCGATTAAGACCTGGGCTCGAGATTCAACCATTACCCCAGAAATGGTGGGACTAACCTTTCTTGTCCATAATGGTAAGGACTTTTTACCGGTAAAAGTTAGAGAGGAAATGGTGGGGCATAGATTAGGCGAGTTTTCACCTACTACCAAGTTTCATAAACATGGAGGAAAGATGGAAAGAGAATTAGAAAAGAAAGAAAAAGCAGCAAATAAATAGTAATTAGTAATAATTTGTAATATCCAACCACTTGGGCAATAAACCCTCACCTATATTCTCCCTTCCTTTAGGAAGGGAAATCTCAGAGTGGTTAGTAATTACAAATAATTTTATGGAGATTAAGGCTTCTTTAAGATATCTTCGAATGGCTCCCAGAAAGGTAAGGTTAGTGGCTGATTTGATTCGGGGAATGAGGATTGATCAGGCAAAGACAGAACTTTCTTTTTCTAAAAAGAGAGCGGCAGAGCCACTTTTAAAACTTTTAAATTCAGCCATTGCCAATGCCAAAAATAACTTTAATATTCCAGAGGAGAAGATTAAGAATTTTTATATAAAAAGAATTACAGTAGATGAAGGACCGAAGTTGAAAAGATGGAGACCGGTAGCCCGAGGAGCATCCCATCAGATCCAGAAGAAAACCAGTCACATCACCCTTGTTTTAGAGGAGCGTAAATCAAAAATCAAAAATCAAAATAAAGATTAAAATTTGAAAAGAAAAACAATTTCATTTTATATTTTGAATTTGATAAATACCAAAAGATGACAAGAGTATGGCTCATAAGGTTCATCCAAAAATTTTCAGAATAGGAACAACCGAAACCTGGGATCCACGCTGGTTTTCGCTTTCCAGATATCGAAAGTACCTGAGGGAAGATTTAAAGATTAGAGAAATTTTGGAGAAAGAGGTGGAAAGAGGAATAATAGAGCGGGTAGAGATTGAGAGATTGGGGAATAAAATAAATCTTATAATAAGAACTGCCAAACCAGGAGTTTTGATTGGGAAAGGAGGTCAGGGAGCAGAGGCTTTGGCGAACAAGATTGCGAAAGTGATAAAGGGAAAGGAAATAAAAATTGATGTAGAAGAAATAAGAAATGCCTCTACCAGTGCTGTTTTATTGGCTTCTCAGATTGCTGCTGATTTAGAGAGAAGAGTTCCATATAAGTCCGCAGTAAAAAGAGCAATAAGAAGGGTACTTGAAAGAAAACAGGTAAAGGGAATAAAGGTAAAGGTTAAAGGAAGGCTTGATGGAGCAGAGATTGCCAGAGATGAAACTTTTAAATATGGGAAGATGCCTTTACAGACTATAAGAGCAGATATAGATTATGGTGAAAGCAGGGCCTATTGTAGTTATGGGGTAGTGGGAGTAAAGGTATGGTTGTATAAAGGAGAGAAGATATAAGATTCATTTATTAAAATGATTTATGCTTCAACCCAAGAAGACAAAATATCAAAAGATGCAAAAAGGTCGCACTAAGGGAAAAGAGACGAGAGCAACAGAACTAACTTTTGGAACTATTGGATTAAAGTCATTAGGAAGTCATTGGATTAAGTCATCTCAGATTGAGGCAGCACGAAAGGTTCTTCTGCGTTATTTTAAAGGAAAAGGGAAAATCTGGATAAGAATTTTTCCTCAAAAGTCGATTACCTTTAAGGGAAATGAGGTAGGAATGGGAGGAGGAAAAGGGAGCGTGGTAGGCTATGTTTATCCTATAAAACCTGGAAGGATCATTTTTGAAGTGGATGGAGTGCCAGAGGAATTAGCAGAATCTGCCTTTAAGGAAGCAGGAACGAAGTTGCCTGTAAAGACAAAAGTAATAAAGGCAGGTTAATTCTGTATCTATGAAGGCTAAGGAATTAAAAGATAAACAGGAGAAGGAATTGAAGGAACTTCTTCAAGAGAGAAGAGAAAGATTGCGCCAACTTCGATTTGAACTTTCTCAGGGAAAGGTAAAAAATATAAAAGAGATAAGGGAAACAAAGAAAGATATAGCAAGAATTCTTACCATATTAAATCAAAGGAACAAGTAAAAAAGTGAAAATATGCCTAAAAAAAGACTCCAAGGAACAGTTATTTCTGACAAGATGGATAAAACAGTAGTAGTTCAGGTAGAAAAGTGGAAGGTCCACCCAAAATATAAAAAGGGATACAGAATTCATAAGAAGTATAAGGCTCATGATGCGGAAAATAAGTGCAAAGTAGGAGATAAGGTAGTAATTGAAGAATGTCATCCATTGAGTAAAGAAAAGAGATGGAGAGTAGTTAAGCGTATCAACTAATCTATGATTCAACCAGGTACCAATTTAAAGGTTGCTGACAATACGGGAGCAAAGATAGTCCGGTGCATTCGGATTCTAAAGGGTTCTAAGCATAGATATGCAAGAATTGGTGATATAATTGTGGGTTCAGTTAAGGAGGCTGAACCAAGAAGGACTGTTAAAAAGAAAGAGGTTGTTAGAGCAGTAATTATTCGTCAAAAAAAGCCATACCGACTTCCTAATGGATTTTATTTGCGGTTTGATGATAATGCAGTGGTTATTCTTGAGGGAAAGACCAAAAATCCAAAAGGAAATCGAATATTAGGTCCTGTTCCTCGGATTTTGAAACAAAAAGGATTTGAAAAAATTGCCGCTTTAGCCAAAGAACTGGTATAAAGGCTTAATATGAAAATAAAAAAAGGTGACCAGGTTTTGGTAATCTCTGGTAAGGATAGAGGAAGAAAAGGAAAGGTAATTAAGGCTCTCCCAAAAGAGGGAAAGGTTATAATTGAGGGGATGAATATCAAAAAAAAGCATATTCGTCCTCGAAGACAAGGAGAGAAGGGTCAGATTGCTCAAATTCCTGCTCCTATCGATGTTTCCAATGTAAAATTAATTTGTCCAAAATGTGGCAAGCCTACAAGGGTAGGATATAAAAAGAAGGTAAAAAGCAATGGAGAAAAGGTAAAAACAAGAATTTGCAAGAAGTGTAAGCAAGAGATATAAAAGATTTGATTTTCTTTCTCTAAAATTATGCTTAGGTTGCGAGATAAATATCAACAAGAGGTTGTCCCTAAAATGATGGAGAGATTTGGCTATAAAAATAAGATGATGGTGCCCAAGATTGAAAAGGTGGTAATTAATACCGGAATTGGAAAACTCCTTCAAGGAATCGATCCAGCAAAAAGAGAATCAGTAATTAAAGAACTCTCTTCTGAACTGGCTCTGATTTCTGGACAAAAACCTGTCTTAACTAAAGCAAAGAAAGCAATTTCTGGTTTTAAAATAAAGAAAGGATCTCCGGTAGGATTGAAGGTAACATTAAGAAGAGATCGGATGTACGATTTTTTGGAGAGACTAATAAATTTTGCTCTTCCTCGTTCTCGAGACTTTCAAGGGATTAAGAGTTCTGCTATTGATAAAGAAGGAAATTTAACTATTGGGATAAAGGAACATATAGTCTTTCCTGAGATTCAACCAGAGAAGAGTAAAATAATCTTTGGGTTAGAGGTTACTTCAGTAACCAATGCCAAAACAAGAGAGGAGGCTATAGAACTATTTAGACTAATGGGTTTTCCTATTAAGATTTAAAGATTTAAAAGGTTAAAAATATGCCAAAGAAGTCTCAGATAATTCGAGCCAAAAAACCACCAAAATATAAAACCCGAATTGTGAGGCGTTGCTTTCGCTGTGGAAGAAGAAGAGGATATATGAGGAAATTTGGACTCTGCCGGATTTGTTTTCGAGAATTGGCAAATAAGGGTCTTTTGCCAGGGATAAGGAAATCATCCTGGTAAAAATTTTAATTAATATTTGGTATTATGGATCCAATTGCTGACATGCTAACTATAATCAGAAATGGCTATGCTGTTAGGAAAAAGACAGTATCTGTTCCCTATTCCAGACTTAAATATGAGATATTAAAAATTTTAAAAAGTGAAGGATTTATAGAAGAGGTTAAAAAAAGAGGAAAAAGACAAAAAAGAATAGTAGTGAGGTTAAGGTATGAGAATGACAGGCCAGCCATTCGAGGAATAAAAAGGATATCAAAATTGAGTCGTCGGATTTACTTGAAAAAGGATCAACTTTATTCACCAAAATCAGGTTATGGGGTATTGATTGTTTCTACTCCAAAAGGACTTCTTACCTCAAAACAAGCAAGAAAAATGAACACCGGAGGAGAGGCGATATGTGAGGTTTGGTAAAAATTACTTTAGCATATTAAAATTTGAACATTTTGACAAATTTTTTATTTCACCTTTAAATGTTAGTATGAATCTTGAGAAGATTCTTTATGCTCCTTTTGGCAACAACATTATTATCGGTTCTCATATTGAAGAACAATTAAAATTTTTAGAGGAGATTGTACCCTCTGATTTTAAAGGAAAAGAAATGTATGACTTTGGTTGTGGTGATGGGAAAATTACAAAAAGACTTAAGGATATTTTTCAGGCAAAAAAGGTTTTGGGTTTTGATGTTAATCCATCGCTTGTGAAAAGAGCCAAGAAAAGAGGGATCAGGGCAGAGGTTTTAGATCTTGAAAGGTGGGCAAAGGAAGGAGAGGATCAAAAGGGGGAGTTGGCAGTGATATGGGGAGTCCTTCATCATTTAAAAAATCCAAAAGAAGTATTAAAAAAAATAAAGAACAACTTTCAATATCTCTTTTTAAGAGAACCGCTTCTTGGTAAGAGAAAACCTTTATTTGAGTTAGGAAGTCCATTTGAAAAAGAAAAATTTAAAAAGGATTTAGATGAAATTTTAAAGAATTATAAGGATTATGAATATAAAGGAGCAATATTTGTCTTTTGGCGAAAGAGAGATAACTGTTAGGTTCTTATTATGATTTATGAGTACTATCCAACCACTTTGATAACAAACCTTCTTGTTTAATCCCTCCCCCACCTTACTCCTCCCCCTCCCAGAGGGAAGGGGAAGTAAGGTGGGGGAGGAAAAAAATCAAAGTGGTTGGCAATTACAATTTATGAGTAAGATTGGAAAACAACCAATTAAAATTTTAGAAAATGTTGATATACAGATAAAAGATCATCGGATTTTGGTAAAGGGCCCAAAGGGAACCTTAGAGAGGGTTTTCCCCTTAGAAATTTTTGTTGAGAAAAAAGACAGAGAACTTTTGGTGAAATTTAAAGGGAGCAAGGATAAAAAGGCTCTTTGGGGAACATGGCGACAGATAATTAAAAATATGATTGAAGGAGTAAGCAAAGGATTTGAAAAAAGATTAAAACTTGAGGGTATAGGATGGAGGGCTAATATTGAAGGAAAGGATTTGGTATTGAAGGTAGGATTTTCTCATCCGGTAAAGATTTCTCCTATAGAGGGCGTGAGTTTTTCTGTAGAAAAGGATATAATCAAGGTTTCAGGTATTGACAAGGAAAGGGTAGGCATTGCCGCAGCAGAAATTAGAAAAATCCGCCCTCCTGAGCCCTATAAAGGAAAAGGTATTCGCTATATAGATGAGGTTATAAGAAGAAAAGCAGGCAAAAAGGTGGTAGGAACAACAAAATAAAGTATCAAAAATATGCTTTCTAAATCGGAAAAAAGATATAGACGGCATAAGCGGATAAGAGCCAAGATAAAGGGGACAGAAAAAATTCCTCGACTTTCTGTTTTTCGCTCTAATAAGCATATCTGGTGCCAATTAATTGATGATACAAAAGGTCATACCATTTTAAGTGCCAGTGATATAGAGTTGGAAGAAAAAGAAAGGAAGGGTAAATCAAAATCTGAACTGGCTTATCAGGTGGGAAAATTAATTGCGGAAAAAGCCTTGAAAAAAAAGATCGAGAGGATAGTGTTTGACAGAGGAGGATACAAATATCATGGAAGGGTAAAGGCTGTGGCTGAGGGTGCAAGAGAAAAAGGACTAAAATTCTAAAATAATAAATTTATGCCAGAAGAAGAATTTGAGTCAAAACTTTTAGATCTTGCTCGAGTAACCAGGGTTACGGCTGGGGGAAGACGTTTTCGATTTCGAGCCACGGTAGTAATAGGAGATAGAAAAGGAAGGGTAGGAATTGGTGTGGCTAAGGGCAACGATGTTTCTCAAGCCATTGAGAAGGCTCAGAAGCGCGCCAAAAGAGACTTAATCCAGGTTCCTATTAAGAATGAAACCATTCCCTTTGAAGTGGAAACCAAATACAAAAGCGCCAAAATCCTCCTTAAACCTCAGAAGAAGGGAAGGGGAATTATAGCCGGTGGAGTTATAAGAACAATTTGTGAACTGGCGGGGATAAATAATATTACAGGAAAACTGCTTTCTAAAACCAATAATAAGATTAATATCGCCAGAGCCACCCTGAAGGCTTTCAGAGAATTAAAATAAATTTATTTTATGCAATTACATCAGATTCAACCCATCCATAAATTAAAAAGGAAAAAGCGTGTGGGGCGAGGAGGAAAGCGAGGAACCTATTGCGGTAGGGGAATAAAAGGACAAAAGGCAAGAGCAGGAGCAAAAATAAGACCAGAGATTCGAGATCTAATAAAGAGGATCCCCAAACTCAAAGGGAAATAGTTTTTATGTGGTTTGATAAGATCATCGCTATTTTTAAGGCAAAAGATCTAAGGAACAAGATCCTTTTTGTTTTAGCAATGATGATAGTTTTTAGATTGGCGGCTAACATTCCCATTCCCGGAATTGATAGAGAAAAACTTGCTCTTTTTTTTCAAAAAAATCAGTTCTTTGGTTTAATGAATCTGTTTACAGGAGGAGCCTTAGAGAATCTCTCTATAGCCATGCTCGGTCTGGGACCCTATATTACAGCGATAATTATAATGCAACTTTTGACCTTGATCTTTCCTCAATTAGAAGAGATGTACAAGGAAGAGGGAGAGGCAGGTAGGCAGAGGTTTAACCAATATGCCCGGATTCTTACTGTACCCTTAGCGGCTCTCCAGAGCTTCGCTATGCTAAACCTCCTTCGAAATCAGGGTGCCTTAGGACAACTTTCCCTCTCCCAACTTATAGTCTCAGTAGTGGTAATTACCGCTGGCTCTATTTTCTTAATGTGGATTGGAGAACTAATTACCGAAAAAGGAATTGGGAATGGGATTTCTCTTTTGATCTTTGCTGGAATTGTGGCACGTTTTCCCGTCTCAATCAGAGAAACCATTCTTACTTGGGATCCTACTCGTCTTCCTTCTTATATTTTGTTTGTAATTCTGGCTTTATTTATCACAATGGCAACAGTGGTTGTCCAGGAATCTAGACGCAATGTGCCTATCTCTTACGCTAAACGTATCAGAGGCCATCGAATGTATGGCGGAGTCCAGACCTATCTTCCTATGATGTTAAATCCAGCCGGAGTTATTCCTATTATTTTTGCTCTCTCTATTATGATGCTTCCTCAGATGTTTGGGAGTATTTTTTCACAAAGTTCTATTCCTTACATCTCTTCGTTTGCCTCCACTCTAAACGAGATCTTTAAAAATCCTTGGATTTATGGATTCTTCTATTTTGTTTTAGTGGTTCTTTTTACCTATTTTTACACTGCGGTAACCTTTGATCCCAAAAATGTAGCCGAGAATCTTCAGAAAATGGGAGGATTTATTCCGGGATTAAGGCCAGGAAGACAAACATCTGAGTTTCTTTCCTTTATCTTAAATAGAGTGCTTTTAGTAGGAGCCTTATTTTTGGGTTTAATTGCTATAATGCCTTATATAGTTCAAGCAATTACGGGAATAGGCACCTTTAGATTTATCACTGGAGGAACTGCTCTTTTAATTGTGGTCTCTGTGGTACTTGAGACAGTAAAAGAGATTCAAAGCCAGTTAGAAATGAGAGAGTATGAGTAGGCTTAAGAGATCTAAATTTCTCTTTTCTAAGAACAATATGAAGGTTTTTAATTTTATTTTAATAGGTCGGTCTGGATCTGGGAAGGGAACCCAGGCTGAACTTTTAGAGAAACATTTTAAGAATTTGTTTTATATCTCCTCAGGAGATCTGTTTAGAGATCTAATAAAACAAGATACAGACACAGCCAAAAGAATTAAAAAAATCCTCAAAAAAGGAGGATTGCCTTTTGATGAGTTGGCTATTGCCTTATGGATGCATAAGATTGCTTATAACGTGAAAGAAAACCAAGGATTTATCTTGGATGGGGCTCCCCGGAGAATTGACGAAGCCAAAACCTTAGATAGGTTTTTAGATTTTTTAGAAAGAAAAGAAAGAACCTTTTTCTTGCTTATTGATGTTTCAAGAGAGGAGGCATTCAATCGATTATTAAAAAGAAGAGTCTGTAGCATATGCGGAAGGGTAATTCCTGCAATGGGAAAATTCAAAAACCTAAAAATCTGTGATAGGTGTGGTGGGAGAATAATCACTCGTCCTGATGATACACCTGAAGCCATAAACAAGAGATTGGATTATTATGAAAAAAATGTAATAGAGGTGGTTAGATTCTACCAGAGGGACAATCGCCTTATAAGAATTAATGGCCAACAATCTATTGAGGATGTATTTAAAGAAATACTTGAGAAAATAGAACCCAAAATCCGAAATTATCTTTAAGCGCAAAGCGCAAAGTGTAAAGCGCAAAGCCACAGCGTAAAGCTAAAAGCTAATTCCCACCCCCACCTATATCCTCCCCCTCCCAGAGGGAGGGGGAGGATTACAGGAGGGGGTGGGATTTGGAATTTGAAAATTGGAATTTTTTCATTTATTTATTATGATTCCCATCAAGTCTCCAGAAGAAATTGCTATAATGGCTGAGGGAGGAAGGAGATTGGCTAAAATAATGAGAAGATTAAAAGAAATGGTAAGACCAGGGATTACTACCAAACAATTAGACAGAGTAGCAGAGGATCTTATCTTGAAATTTAAAGGAAGGCCAAATTTTAAAGGCTACGAAGGTTATCCGGCCGCTTTGTGTACTTCCGTAAATCAGGTTATTGTTCACCAGGTACCTTCGGATTATAAACTGAAAGAAGGAGATATTTTGTCTTTGGATTTAGGAATGGAATACAAAGGATATCATTCTGATATGGCTATAACGGTACCAGTGGGAAGGGTTTCTCAAGAGGCTGGAAGATTGATTCGGGTCACAAAAAAGGCCTTAAAGAGAGGAATTAAAAAGGTCCGACCTGGAAATACCTTTGGGGATATTGGAAATACTATTCAACGATATGTCGAAAGCCAAGGCTATAATGTAATTCGAGACTTATGTGGCCATGGAATAGGAAAAGAACTTCATGAAGAGCCTCAAATTTTCAACTTTGGAAAAAGACATAGTGGTCCTGAAATAAAAGAGGGAATGGTATTTTGTTTAGAGCCAATGGTAAGTGTTGGTGATTGGCATATAAAAAAGTCAAAAGACGGTTATGGATTTGAAACAAAAGATGGTTCTTTATCAGCCCACTTTGAACATATGATGGTAGTAACTAAAAATGGTTGTAGAATCTTGACCATAGAGTAAAAAATTCGATATCTTAAATACTATGAAACCTTCTTCTGAACTTCGTTTCGATATTGTTTCCAGAGATTGGGTTGTTATTGCTACTGGTCGAGCAAAAAGACCAGAGACATTTAAAACAAGAAAAAAAGAGTCTTTGGAGGAAGAGAGGGAGTGCCCTTTTTGTCATTTAGAAACCCAAGGTAAGATTATCTATGAGTCCAAAAATGTAGTAGTGGTCCCCAATCTCTATCCTGCCTTTTCTAAAGGAGAAAGTTTAAATAAGAGAAATGTTGGACCCTATCAGGTAATGGATGGAGTAGGATTTCATGAGGTAGTAATTACTCGGGATCACAATCGCCAGATGGCTGAATTTTCAGTAGAAGAAATAAAAGAAGTTATTGATTGCTATCAGAGCCGTTATAAAGAGTTAATGACAAAGCCGTTTGTGAACTATGTTTCTATATTTCATAATCATAAAAGAGAAGCAGGAGCCTCGATTGCTCACCCTCATTCTCAAATTATTGCCATTCCTCAATATGATCCTGATATTCGGAAATCTCTTGATGGTTCAAAAAGATATTGGAAGGAGTATAATCGCTGTCCTCACTGTACAATGATTGAATGGGATCTTAAGGAAAAATCAAGAGTTATTTTTGAAAATGAGAAATTTGTCACCCTTTGTCCCTATGTTTCTCGGGTAGGATTTGAGGTAAGGATTTATCCCAAAGAACATCAAGCCTATTTTGAAAAGATTGACGATGAAGAAAAAACACTTTTTTCAGAAGCATTTCAGGCAGGCTTAAAAAAACTATACAAGGCTCTTAATGATCCTCCCTATAACTTTTTTCTCCATACTGCTCCCTGTGATGGTCAAAATTACAATCATTATCACTGGCATTGGGAGATTTTACCAAAAACCAGCACTCCTGCTGGATTTGAATTGGGAACAGGAATTGAAATCTGCACCATTGAGCCGGAGAAGGCAGCCGAATATCTTAAAAGATTTTAATTAGAGTTCTCCCCAGAAAATAAGATTTTTGATTTCTTTTTGAGATAGGGGCAACTCTATAAGTTTAGGTTTTATAGGAATCTCACCAACATCTACCTCAATCTCTTTCACACCTCTTTCATTTCTTATATTTTCCTCTACAAAAGAAGAGAGTCGCTTCAGATCTGGAATGACTATACTTAAGATAAGATTGAATCTTCCAGAGGTTTGAATAAGATCATAAATAAAAGGAGATTTTTTAAATTTTTTTACTAATCTTTCTACGGTTTTTTCATTAGCCTCAATTCTGATATTTGCTGAGAGGGAGTAGAGTTTTTCAATATTTAGAAGTCCTTTAATTTTTAAAATATCATTTTTCATTAGTCTTTTTACTCTTTTTTTCACTCCTACTGAGGTCAGTCCTGTAATTTTTGCAATATCTACAAAAGACTTTCTCCCGTCCTTAGCCAGAACTGATAGTATTTTAAAGTCTATACTATCTAAATTTTTCAAACTCCAGTCAATGGGCGAAGGGTAGTTTTCTACTGAAAAATCAGCCAATCCTATTCTGTCACATACTACTGCAAACTTTATATCTTTTATTTTTAATTTTTCTTTTTTCTCTTCCATTAGATCCATAATTTTTCGATATGTCTTTCCAGTAATGATATCATTGTCTACTATCAAGATCTTTCTTCCTTTTATCGCTTCTTCCTTTAGATCCCTACCCTCTCTGTCAGTGATAATAAGATTCACATTCTTTTTTGCTTTTGATATCCATTCCCAGAGGCCCCTTCCATAAAAGACCCCATCATCCTCTAAACAGACAATACAGGACTTATCCTGACCAAAGTATTCCTTTACCTTTTTCCCAACCTTGGAGATAAACTTCTGAATTGGTTTTAGAGAAAGCAAACTATCTTTCATAGACCTTTCTTGAAGCATATAAATCCTGAGAACCTGGGCTATATTTTCTTTAGATAATGATTTAAAAGTTCATCTCGTAATTGCTCTGTGGAGGCGGCAATTAACAGATGAATTTTTTCATGTTGTTTTGCGGGAAGAAATCTATATTCTTTATAACTTCCATCTGGTTTTACTTCTGTGACCTTACAGTTTGCTATTTTGGCTAATGCAAGTCCAGGATCTATCTCAGAGCGTGGTTCATCAAACATAATATAGGCATCAATCTTTCCCGAGGCTAAGTAGGCATAAATACAAGATCCACCATTGGGATAAAACAATGTTTTAGGACTCAATTTCTCTAAAAGATCTCCAAAATATTTAAAAAATTTTGGGAAGTACTGATTACTCATTACATAAGAGGCAATGGTAGGATTTTGAGAAAGACTTTTGATTTTAGAGGGGAAGATCTGTTTTTTCTCATTAGAGCGGAGAGAAAAAAGATAATTTTTATTTCCTTCAGTCAGATACAACTTTTCTTGGAGGATATCACCTATCCCTCCAATAATAGGGGTTGAGTTTTTGTCGTAAAAACTTAAGGCACTATACCACATATGCTCAAATCCATGATAGAAGAGTTTGGTTCCATCAAAAGAATCAAGGGCTCCAAATACTTCTGGATTTTTCTTCTCTCCTAAACTGGCATTGTGTTCCGGGAAGACAAGAATAGGGAGTTTGTATTTCTTTATTAACTCTTCTAAGATCCTTTCTCCTACCAAATCGATAGAGGTCTCAAAGTCTTCGGGTCTATTTTTTACCTCGCCTGTGATTTCTTTCCCTTTTCCCTTTATTGCTAACTCTCTTACCTTTTTTGTGGTTTTAACCAAATATTCTTTCAGTAATTCTTCTATTCTTTGATAGAGTTTTTTGTCCATAATTTAAAAAGGCGGAACACGCCTTTTGAAAGCGTTTTAGTTTTATGAAAAAATAACAAAAATGTCAACATTATCTCTTCTCACCTGAAGAGGATTAAGCGGGAAGGTTCGTTACCAAAGAGGTTGGGCAGTACACATTTAGAATAAATAATTCTCTGGTACCGTTTTGAAAATCCTAATAAATCTTTCCGTCTCCCTTATCGTTCCAATACTGATTCTAATAGTATTGTTAATACCAGGATCATTTCTCGGTCTTACCAGTATTCCTTTATTCTTGAGGAATTTATAGACCTTTTCTGGTTGAGAGACCTTAATAAGTAAAAAATTTGCCCTGCTGGGGAAGAAGATAATTTTCTTTTTTGTTAAGAATTTTTCCAGTTTTGGCTTTGATTTTTCCATTATCCTTTTTACATAACTAGTCATATATTTTGTATCCTCCAAGGCTGCTAAGGCAGCAGTTTTGGCACACATATTAACATCATAGGGACCTTTTATTTTAAATAATTGCTTGATGTTATCTTTTTGGCTTATAACATAGCCACCTCTTAAGGAGGCTAAACCAAATGCTTTTGAAAAAGTTCTGGTGATAAATAGATTATCATATTTAGCAATTAGGTCCTTGGCAGTGATTTTTGAGAATTCAAAATAAGCCTCATCATGTAATACAGTTGCTCCTTTTCTTTTTGCCTTTTTTAAGATCTTCTCTACCTCATTAACAGAGATAAAACTTCCTGTAGGATTATTGGGATTACAGATAACAATAAGTTTTACCTTTCTATTGATGAGATCTAAAACCTCTTTTAATGGAAAAGAGAGATCTTTTCTGTTATAAAAGGGCTTTAAGATACAAGCATCCTGAATCTTTGCCGATTGATAAAACATTGCAAAACTGGGAGTAGGAATGATTACCTTATCTCTTGGAGCAAGAACAGCCCTGAAAACTATATCAATAGCCTGGTCAGAGCCATTGGTAGGCATTACTTCAGAAACCTTAACTCCTGCATAATCAGCAATTTTTTTATTTAAATTTCCATACTCAGGATAGGCCTGGAGTCTTCCAGAATCTATAAATTTTTTTAAGGCTCTTTTGACCTTGGGACTAGGTTCTGTTGTTATCTCATTAAAATCTAATAAAAGATAATTCTTTTTTGTTCTTCCCTCCAAGGGAGGTTTGTATTCTTCCATTTTTTTGATATTTTCTCGAATCATATTAATCCCTTTGTGCTGGGTAGTTCCTTTAGAATTCTTTTATCTTTTGAACAAGCCACCTTCATTGCCTTTCCGAACGCTTTAAAAATTGATTCGGCCTTATGGTGATCATTTTCTCCTGTAAGGACTCTAATATGCAAGGTGGCTTCTAAACTGCGGACAAATCCAAAAAAGAATTCTTTTATGAGATCAGAATCTAAATCTCCAATTTTTTCCTTTTTGAATTTGCAATCAAAATTTAAAAAGCATCTTCCAGAAATATCCACCGCTACTGTTGATAGAGACTCATCCATTGGAAAAACAAAATATCCTGCTCGATTGATTCCTTTTTTGTCTCCAAGACCTTTTTTAAAAACCTCTCCTAAAACAATACCAATATCTTCAACTGTATGGTGCTGGTCTACCTCTATATCTCCTTTGGCTTTGATTTTTAAATCAAAAAGACCATGTTTGGCAAAGGCTTCAAGCATATGGCTTAAAAAGGGAATAGGAGTTTTTATCTTGCTTTTTCCTTTGCCGTCTATATTTAATTCCATTTCTATATCTGTTTCCTTTGTTTTTCGATGGATATAGGCCCTTCTTGGCATAGAAACTATTTTATCTATAATTGCTAACCAATCTGGTAACAATTTGATTGTTATTATTCCCCTCCCCCACCTATATCCTCCCCCTCCCAGAGGGAGGGGGAGGATTAAGGTGGGGGAGGGTCTATTTTTTTATCTCGTTACCGAATTGATTGGATAGTACATTTTATCTTATTTGTTGACAAAAATAAAGAGATTCAATATTTTTAAAATGGAGGTGATAAAAATTGATAGAGGCGGTATTAATAGATATAGACGGGTGCCTTCTTCCTACCGATGGAAGTGTTTCTCCCAACTTCTATGTGGGACTTAGTGAGTTTTCTTTTTACGTGAAGGAGAGCAACGAGAGGAAATTTCCAAAGATAGGTTTTTGCACTGGCAGAGATAGAAATTATGTGGAGGCGGTCTGTTTAATGGTAGGGCTTCCTCAGTGGTGGTCAGTTATTGAAAGTGGTCTTGCTCTTTTCAATGCCTGGAGTAAAGAACTTGTCTTTAATCCTGCCTTGAGTTCAGAGATTAGAGAGACCTTTAAAGAGATTTTAGAGCAAAGGATTTCAAAGATTCTTGGAAAGTATTCTTCAGAACTATTCCTTTATCCGGGAAATATACTAAACATTGCCTTAGAGCGCTTTCCCAAAGCAAAATCCAGTATTGGACAACTCTTTGAGTTAGTGAAAAATGAACTTCAGGATCTTTTAAGAGAAAGAAAAATAACCATCAGTCATTCCAATATTGCGGTAGATATAAGTCCAGCAGGTATTGACAAGGCTTCAGGAGTGAAGTTTCTTGCTCAGTATACAGGAATAGATCTTAAAAAGACCCTTGGCATCGGAGACTCAAACGGAGACTTTCCTATGCTTGAACTGGTAGGATATGTGGGTTGCCCGTCTAATGCATCAGAGGAGGTGAAGGAGTTGGTAAAAAAGAGAAAGGGATACATCTCTCCCTTTTCATTTGTGGAAGGGGTAGTAGATGTAATTCAGTATTTTGCAGATAAGAAGGGTTAGAGTTTCTACCCTTCTTTTTATTATTTAAGATTCCTCCCTATATCCTCCCCCTCACAGAGGGAGGGGAGGATTAAGGTGGAGGTGGGATTACTAAGTTAGAGACATATCTTATTTAAAAACCTAATTCCTTCTTTTCTTTTTAACACATACTCTTTAAAATAGTTTTTCTCTCTTTCTGTTTTTGAACTAAAGTACTTTATTATTCCCCACCAAAACATTACCAGAACATTGGTTAAGGCTCCTGCATATAGTTTTTCTCTATCAAGATCTCTTTTATAGATTTCTTTTGCCTTTTTTATTATTTTCTCAAAACTCTTAATTTTAATAGGTTTTGGATAAAACAGATTTCCTCCTAAAATAATACCTAAATCATAATGGAGCCCATTTCTAATGTTAAAACCAGCATATTCAAAATCTAAAATATATATTTTTCCATTTTCTGTTAACCTTAGATTTTCGAAAATTAGGTCATTATGAGTAGAAAGTTTTCCTCCAAGAGATAATTTTTTCTTTGTTGCTCTTTCAATTTTTTCTATTTCTTCAATTTCCTCTTTTTTTATTAATTTTTTAACAGGATATTTCTTGGCTTCTTTTCTGTATTTTTCTACTTCATCTTTAAATACATCGTATATATTAACAAACTTCACTCCACTGGTATGGAAGGTATGAAGAGATTTTACTAAAGCAGTCTGAATCTTTGGGTTTTCTAAATCCTTTCCATTGATATCTCTCCCCTTAATATACTCACTCATCATTGTTCCATCAGGAAGGTCAAATTTTTCTTTAGGATTTAAAATATTTGTTCCATTTAAGACATAAACAATATACCTGGGAACAACATCCCTCAATTTTTTAGATTTAGCAATCCTCAGGACATTTTTCCCCTCAATTTTTCTATCTACAATATCAGTTCTTTTCCAAGGGAGTCTGACAAAAAACTTTTTATCCTTGTGTTGGACAACCCAGTTTCTATTTGTCTGACCTCCTGCCTTTTTTACCTTTATATTATTAGGCCGCCAGTATTTATTTAGTTTACAAATTAACCTAAGATCTTTTTTATTCATTTTTTTCTCCTTCCCCCACCT
>JAGGUF010000054.1 GCA_021158595.1 bacterium
AAGGGTTCATCCTTTAATGGACAAAACCTGGAAGGAAAACTATGATTCCTCTTACCAAATAGGTTCCTGTCCCTGGTGTTATAAAAACAAACAATTGAAATAATTGCTATTCTCCCTGTTTGCTAGGAAAGGGAGGATTGAACTTACACTTCACGTTTAAAGATTTTTCTCCCAAGTCGGTATACCCTATACCAGAAATTTGAAAAGATAAAGTCTTTTCCCTCTGGATAAGTAATTTCTTCTCCTCCAAAACCCTTTTTAAACCTGGTCAGCCCAGGCCATTTTTTTTCATCAATTCCCCAGAAATCATATTCCACGCATCCTTTCTCTTTCGCCCTTTCAATTTGCTTCCATTGTAAAAAGTGAGGAGCCATTAGGCTTCGAAATTGATAATCTGAACCTCCGTGTAAATATATTGCCTTTTTCCCAAAAAATATCACAATATTTGCGGCAATAACCTTATTCTTATACTCTGCTAAAAAAAGTTCTGCATCCATAATCTTAAGCAATTTCCTATAATAATCTTTAGAATAGGATCTAATTTTTTTTCTTTTGGCAGTTTTTTGAATTAATTCCCAGAAATTTTCAAAGTCCGCAGAATTCCATTGATCCTCTCTAACAGTTACTCCTCTTTTTTGGGACAGTCTAATATTATATCTTGTTTTCGAATGAAGATTTTGAAAAATCTCCTCAAGGCTCTTATTAAGATTTAAAATCAGGGTTTTCTTTGGCTGTATCCTCTTTAGAGGTCGAACTTCCTTCAAATCAGAAAGAAATGTTTCTCTTTTTAGAGAAGAAAGGGGTTCTATTTTTAAAAAAATAGCCCCTTCTTCCTTAGCCAGTTGTTTTGCTTCTTTTAGAATCAGTTCTATTATCTTCTCCTTTTTTAAAAAAGAGTTCCTAAAACAGGGACCATAAGGAATATAAAACATTGCTCCAATTTCTTTTTTTCTCATTCCAGGAATAAAAAAACTTTCTTTAATAATCTGAGCCTGAGCCAATACCTGTTTTTCCGAAGATATTATCTTAAACCTCCAAATCTTTTTTCCTAAATCTTTCTGGAATTCTCCCCAATTAAAACTCTGTAAAAAACTTCCCTTGTTCTGAATGAGAAACTCATCCCATTCTCTTCTTTTGCCCTCAAAATAAGATAGTCTCATAGTTGTACAGTTTCATCACATTGTTTACAATATCTTTTACAATAAAAGGAATTCCTTCCCCTCCTTAATCCTCCCCCTCCCTTTGGGAGGGGGAGGAAATTGAGGAGATTCTCCTTAATCCTCCCCCTCCCTTTGGGAGGGGAGGATATAGGTGGGGGTGGAGAAGGTTAAATACAACAAATACAAAAAGTAAGGAGAAATCTGTCCTAATTGTTAACAACCTGGTGAAACCTCACACATAGCGAGGATTATAAAAAATATGCCGAGAACTCTCGGCTTTTAGAATCACTCTGGCTTGGCGTGTCTTTTTTCCAAATCTCTGTCACTTTTTTTCGTGAGGGCTCCTATATAGCCCAGAAGGCTATCTAAAACTATCAAAGTAAGATCTTCGAAATCAGTGTTCAAGGGCATAACCGGAATCCCTCTTATTCTTCGCTCTTCATAGGGATAACTAGACTCCCTTTTAGGTCTTCCCGGAATAAGAAGTATCTCGTCAGCAATTTTTCCTAATGAAGAATTTGACTGGGAGGTAATGGCAATTACTACGGCTCCAAGGTCTTTAGCAATTTTTGCTTTATCAACTTGATGTTCTCCTCCTCCAGAAATCACAATGAATAAGTTATCTTTCTCTACTGGAGGCATAGTAGGTTCTCCGAGAACCCGAACGTCAAACCCTAAGTGAGAAAGCCTCATCGCAACTGACTTAGCCACCTCCCCTGACCTTCCCACGCCGGTCACGAAAATTCTTTGTTTCTTATCCAAGGTATCCAGTAATCTTTTCGCAAACCTTCTAAGTTGCCCATTGTTTATTTTGGGAATCTGTTCTCTCATCCAAGCCAGAGTTCTTTCTATTTCTATCTTTACATCCTTTGCAATTTCACTTTCCAATTTGAGTTCACCTCCTTTTAAAAGATAAAATAAATCTTATCATATGTCAAATAAAATTGTTGCCTCCCACATCTTGTCCTTGTTTAAACAAACATTTAAGTTATGATAGGTAACTCCTTTAATTACTACTCCTTTTCTTTCTAATCTCTGTCCTATTAGGGTAGCCTCTACTTCTCTATTGGTCATCTCCTTAAACTGAATCTGATAATAGACCTCCTGATGAGCCTCGCTCAAATATAATACCTCACTTAAAAAATCCACCAAAAGAAAAGGAAGATCTATAGAAGAAATCTTTAGTTTCCTTTTTATCTTCTTTCTCTCTTGACTATTATCCCAAGGTTTATATCTTGCTGCCTTGAACATCGCAATCATTGCATTGGTAAAAAGTTCCTTCAGGTTTCTTCCAAAGACTTTGATTTTCAAGTCTGAAATATGATCTAAAACCTCATATTTTTTCATAGGTTCAGTTTATCAATTTCCTCTTTTACTATCTTTCTATCATCCCAGGGAATCTTTTTATCCTTGGCAACACACATCCAGGGTTCGCATCCCTTTCCTGTAATGACTACAATGTCGTTAGGTTCTGCCAATTCTAAGGCTTTCCTTATAGCCTTTCTTCTGTCTAAAATCTCATAGAAATTTGAAATAGGAAATTGGGAACCTAAAACTCCTGATTTTATCTCTGATAAAATCTGATAAGGATCTTCATCATAAGGATCTTCATTGGTAAGAATAATTTTATCACAATATTGAGTAGCAATCTTTCCTAACACTGGTCTTTTCCACTTATCTCTTCCTCCACCGCAGGCACCTAAGACACAGATTAATTTTGGATTTTGAATATTTGGGGTTTGAGGTTTGAAATCTCTGATATTTTGGTAAACATTTTTTAAACTATCAGGTGTATGGGCGTAATCGACAATTACGGTAAATGGTTTTTTCAATACAAGTTCCATTCTTCCTGGAATCCTCTCTACCTTCCCTAAGGCTTTTTGACATATATTAAGACTGATTCCCTGAGACAATCCTACACAAATAGCAGCCAAGGCATTGTAAACATTAAAAAGCCCTAATAGTTTTATCCTAAAGGGAATGTCATTTATTTTAAAACCTATTCCTTCTGGTAAACATTTAACTTCTTCTCCTCTGACAAATTTCCAATTGCCAGTTTTCCATTTATTGTTGATCTTCAATTCTCGAGTGGTATATCCGTATTTTTCTTCAGCAGGAAATTGAGAGAAATATTGAGCATTTTTATCATCTAAATTGATAATATGAATTCTTCTTGTCTGCTGAAAAAGTTTTCCCTTTGCCCTTCGGTAATTTTCAAATCCCTTATGCCTTTCAATATGCTCTGGAGAAAGATTAGTAAATACACCTATATCAAAATCAACAAACCTATGACGGTGCTGTAGAATTCCTTCAGAGGTCACCTCTAATACAGCATAATCACATCCTGCTTCCACTGCCTTTCTCAAAAATCTCTGAATACCAAATCTTCCTGGCATTGTCATCTTCAAGGTATTTTTCCACTCTCTTTCTTTTATCTTAAACCTTATAGAAGAAATAGAAGCAACCCTAAAGCCTCCCTCTTCTAAAATTCTTCCTATAAACTCTACTACCGTGGATTTTCCTTGGGTTCCTGTTACGCCAATTACCTTTAACTTTTTGGAAGGGAATCTATAAAATACAGCCGAGCAAAGAGCCCAGAGATAGTGATAGATATTCTTTAACCATTTTAGCATCTTAACGTTTAGAGGTTTCCCTCCCAGAGGATTAGTATGAATTTTATATATCTAAGTTCTTTACCTCTTTGGCATAGGTCTGAATAAACTGTTTTCGAGGTAATACTTCTTTGCCCATCAAAATATCAAAGATTCTATCTGCCTCTTCAGAATTTTCAATAGTAACCTGACGCAAAATTCTCTTCTCTGGATTCATTGTAGTAGACCATAACTCTTCTGGATTCATCTCTCCAAGTCCCTTGTAACGCTGAATAGAAACAGGCTTTTGACCGAATCTCTTTAATACATCTTCCTTCTCGCCTTCTGTATAGGCATACTCTATCTCCTTTCCGGATTGAATCTTATAAAGGGGCGGCTGGGCAATATAAAGATAACCTCTTTCAATAATTGGTTTAAAATACCGATAAAAAAGGGTAAGAAGAAGGGTAGTCAGGTGTTGACCATCTACATCACTATCTGCCATTAAAATGATTTTATGATATCTTAATTTAGAGATGTTAAAGTCATTTCCAATTCCTGTACCTAAGGCAATAATTAATGACTTTATCTCTTGTGAAGACAAAAGTCGATTTAAATGTACTCTCTCAACATTCAAAATCTTTCCTCTCAAAGGCAAAACAGCCTGAAATCTCTTATCCCGAGCCTGACGACTAGAACCTCCGGCTGATTCTCCCTCTACCAAAAACAATTCTGATTGTTCTGGATCTCGAGAAGAACAATCACTTAATTTCCCGGGCAGGGCAAAACTCTCCATTACTCCCTTCCGTAAGACAGATTCTTTAGCCGCCTTTGCTGCCTTTCTCGAGCGTGCCGCAAGTAGACATTTCTCAATAATCGCTCTTCCATCCCGAGGATTTTTTTCTAAAAAATCAAATAAAGCCTCCGAGACTCCACTCTCTACCGCTACCCTTGCCTCTGGGTTGCCAAGTCTTTGTTTGGTCTGACCCTCAAATTGAGGATTGGGAAGTCTAACCGATACTATTGCGTCTAATCCTTCTCTGGTATCTTCTCCCTCAATTTTTTCCTTATCGGTTAGAAGTTTATTCTCTTTTCCCCACTTTTGAAGGGTTCTGGTAAGGGCAATTCGGAATCCAGTAAGATGAGTCCCTCCCTCTCGCGTTCGGATGTTATTAGCAAAAGAAATCTCCTCTGTCTCAATATCATCAGTATAACAAAAGGCTACCTCTGTTAAGATATTGTTAACCTCTTTTTTAACATAAAAAATATTCTCCTGAATTTTCTTCTCACCCTCTGTAAGCCATTGAAGCAGAGATTTTATTCCTCCCTCAAAATAAAAGGTATAACTCTTATAGGGTTCTTTTCTTCTGTCTTTAATTCTTATCTTAAGTTTTGGCACAAGATAGGCCTGCTCTCGTAAATGGTCAATAATTTTTTTCCAGGAAAATTCAATCCTTTTAAAAATTTCTGGATCTGGTTCAAAGATGACAGTGGTTCCTGTATGGTCGCATTTCCCTATCTGTTTAACTGGAGTCTTTGCTATCCCTCTTGAATACTCTTGATAATATTTCTTACCTTCCCGACAAACCTCAGCCCTCATCCATTTTGATAAGGCACAAACTACAGAAACTCCTACTCCATGAAGACCTCCACTTACTCGATATGTCTTTCCTCCAAACTTTGCTCCGGCATGAAGATAGGTCATTACTGTCTCAAGGGCTGACTTTTTAGTCTGAGGGTGGGTCTCAACAGGAATTCCTCTACCGTTATCTCTTATCATAACCCGATTATCGGGCAACAAACTTACCCCTATTTCATTACAATACTCTGCAATGGCTTCATCAATACTGTTATGAGCAATGATTGGAGAAAATCCCGCTACGAAATTTTCTCCATTAGGAACAGAAATATCATAAACCCAAGGATGGTTATATTTTATTTCTTCAATTTTTTTGATTCTCAAAACACCTAAATCAGAATTCAAAAAGAGTAAAGCTTTTTGATTTAAAATAACCTTTTGTTTCTCTAAAAGAGTTAAGAGTTTATTATGAGAAATACCAATCTGGCCATTATTTCTTTGATTTAAAACAGGTTTATCAAAACACTTCTCAATTACTTCATCAAAGGGAAGATAATTAAAATAAGATGAGTTTGTATTCCAATAAAAGTCTATTCGGAAAAGTTTCTCGGCAGGATTAAATCTGGTTTTTTTAATTTTATCTTTGTAATTTATGAATAAAAATCTTACCTTTTTTTCCCTTAAAACAGTTCTAAAGGAATAAGTCTTATTAAGAGAAGAAAGAAGGTAAGAAAAAGTGACAGCCAAATCTTGATTTTTGACCACCATCGTAAACTTTCTCCTCTCATCCTTATCAGGAATTGTATTGTTTATTAAATGATTAATAAAAACCTTCGTTGGGTAACCATCTCCAGCCAAATAACCTATAACATATCTCTCTTTTAATGTTTGATTTAAATTAAATATCAAATCTGGTACTCTCTTATCAGAACTATTTCTCCCCGTCTTTATAATTTCTTTAAAAATCAAACTTACTAAATGAGAATTAAGAG
>JAGGUF010000005.1 GCA_021158595.1 bacterium
ATCTTTCCAGCCTATCAGCGTTTACCTGCTATTGATCCCGTCTCAACATAAGTTTCAAATATTAACTTTACAATTTTAGATTCTTTCTCATCAGGAATAAGTTTCTTATTTAATGCCTTATATCCAAAGGGAGGAATGCCACCATTCCACAATCCTTTTTCTACCCGTTGAAGCATTTTATCTTTTGTTCTTTCGCTTGCTAATTCTCTTTCAAACTGAGCAAAGGTAAGCATTATGTTCCTTAAAAGCCTTCCTGCTGGAGTAGATGTATCAAATCTTTCTGTGATTGAGATAAAATCAACTTTGTATTTTTCAAAGACCTCCATTAAATAGTAGAAATCTTTAGGAGAGCGGGTAAGCCTATCAATCTTGTAAACCAAGATGATGTTAACCTTACCTTGTTTAATATCTTCAAGTAATCCCTGTAAGGCAGGACGATTAAGATTTACTCCAGTAAAACCGGGATCAGAGTAAACCTTAAAGACTTTCCAATTATTTTGACTTTCGATAAAAGCTCTTATCTTTTCTTCTTGAGCCTCGCAGGAAGAAAATTCCTTTTCTGCTTGTGTATCAGTTGATACTCTTGTATATATAGCGCAATTCATGATTTTATAATCTCATTTGTGGTCTTAAAATGTATCTTAGCCACATCGCTTAATTTATCTTTTCCGTATTTTTGTATAAATTCTTTGCCTGTTCTTATAACATCATTTGAGACTCCTTTTGGAAATACAATATTATATTTCTGGGATAACTCATTTAATCTTTTTATAAACTCATCTCTTGCTAGAATAGAAGCAGAGGCAACTCCGATGTCACTTTCAGCATGTGGTCTTTGTTCTAATTGCAATTTTTTCCCTTTTTTCATCAATGCCTCTAAGATATATTTTTCATCTCCAAATTGATCTGAAATTGCATATTGGCAATCTTCTTTATTTAAAATATTTTCTATTACCCTTGCATGTCCCCATGCGAGCAGTCTATTAAGATTTTTCATTTTAGGTAAAAGTTCATTGTATTTCTGGGGACTTATAGAGACAATTGAATATATACATAGTTTTTTTATTTTCTTTGCCAAATCCTGAATTGAAGTATCTGAAAGGTTTTTGCTATCTTGGATGCCTAATTTCAAAAGATTATTTGTAATATTGTCTTTTATCAATACTCCCGCAATTACCAGATACCCAAAGTAATCTCCTTTTCCTGCTTCATCGGTACCAATCCATTTTGAATATGGAACAGTGCTCTCTGCTTCTATAAAGCCTTTCTCAATAAGGTAATTAACTAGATCGCTCATTTCACTTCCTTGGATTAACAATTTACCATTTTTATAAAATGTAACTGTAATTCCTTTTTTTGAAGCTCTCCAAAAAGCATATTCAGCAGAGTCGATTGAAAACCCTAAATTTTCTAAATCTTTTCTTAATTCTGTCTCTTTGTTTGTATGAAGTTTGTATGTTATGTTACCATTCATAAGATAAAGTGATCTTTAAAATAATCAAAAGTTTCTTTCATAACCTTGGCTATTCTATCAATTTTCTCCTTAGCTTCATCCAAGGAATAGATACGCGCTACTTTTTCAGCGTCACTATGCATTATAAAATGTCTTGAAAAATCAAGCTCGTTTTCTAATTTCTCTAGATGAGACTGATGATATTTATTTGATCCAACAAATTTTTTATATTCTTGATTCCTCCATACTTTTCCAAAACTCCAACCTTTCTTTTTAAAATCTTCTTCTCTCACGATCCCTATATAAACCAAAATTTTTTTAAGATAACCTTCAAATGCTTTCGACAAAGGCATTACTATACAAGTATATTCAGGTAATTCAATATTAAGTTTTGAAGACAACAATTCCAAACAAAAAGTAGAAAGAGCATACTTTTTATCATGCTCATTAAGAAACTCATAAAGATCTATGCCTAGTTTAGATTTTAAGGTGTTCTCAGCTTCTGAAAGAAGTTCAGGAGTCAGCAAACTTGAAATATTCGATAGTTTCTCTTCATTTTCAGAGATAAATCTTAATACTACCTCATTTAAAGATGGTGAAGCTAATTCTTCTATGAGAGAACAAATTTTATCAAACAATTCATTTGTTTTCCCCTGTATCAAAAGAGTTCCGTTTTTAAATTGGGTAACCGTAGCGGAACAATTTTTTCTTTTTATTGACAATATATAGTGTTTAGCATGATCAGGAATTTTTTCTTCTATAGTAACATCAGTTAAGCTTTTTATTCTTTCTTTTATTATATTTTGAAGTTCTTCATTAACTATGGAATATCTAGATACGATCGGCTTTTCTGTTATGGGCTTACCAGTAAAAGCTACTGGGTTTTGTTCGAATTCTGCCTTAAATTTTTCTAATTCGTCTTTCAAGGGGGAAGCTTTACCTTGAATAACTATCCTTCCGGTATTGTAAATTTGAATTACAGCTTTATTCTTCAAATCGGAAACATCCAATCTTAAAGAATGGGATTCTTCTTTTTCTGAGTAATGATATCCCTTCTGATCAATATATTTCATAAATACATTTTTAATAATCTCTTTCTTATCCATAATTAGTATCCTTTGAGTTTTTATTATCCATTAGCCACCTATCAATATCCTCTTTCCTAAATCTCCACTTCTTACCAGCCTTCAAAGCCGGGATCTTTCCTTTCTGTGCCATTTTATAGATAGTATGGACACTAAGCCTTAGATATTCGGCTACTTCCTCTAATGTCATCAATTTTTCTGGCTTCTTTTCGCCTTTCATAGCACTTATTAGTATAATAAAGTATTTCCTAAAAGTCAAATAAAAACACTCTCTCCTCCCTCTCCCGAGCCGAGCAGGTTCTTTTAATAAAAGAAAAAATTGACTCAATAAAATATTCCAAAAAGAGACTCAGGGTAAACTTCAAATATTCCTTAAAAATCAATAACTTAAGCCATCTTCAACAAGGTTATGGTCAGGTGGGGGTGAGTGG
>JAGGUF010000047.1 GCA_021158595.1 bacterium
GGAGGGGGAGGATATAGGTGGGGGTTATATGATTTTATTTATTATCCAAGTAAAGAAAGCATCAAGGGTACCAAGTAAAATAGCCACTGCAATTGAGGTTCCAATCACAATTAAGGTATATTTCCAGGTTTGTTCCCAACTCAGCCAGGAAACCTTTCTCATTTCGGTTTTCACTTCTGAAAGAAATGTAATCACTTTTTTAAAAAAATTACCAATTTTCATTTTCTAAAAGGTCCTCTCTAAGAGAGGGACTTATTATAGCCTTTAAAAATTAAAAAATCAACCTTCTTTTGAGTGTAAAATCTGTTTATAATCAAGGTGCATCGCCCTTCTGACCAATTTAAGTGTTTTCTCCCCTTCTTCTTGGGCTCTTTTGTTGCCTGAAATAAGGATTTGAGAAATCAGATTCTCTCTTTGCTCATAGTACCTTCTCCTTTTCCTAATAGGATCAAGAAACTCATTCAATCTCTCAATCAGATTCCTCTTACACTCCACACAGCCAATTCTTCCCTCTCTGCATCGAATCTCAATCTTTTTTGCCTCCTTTTTATTAAAAGCCTTATGATACTGAAAAACATTACACACCTCAGGATGTCCTTTATCAGTAGGATGAATTCGGGCAGGATCAGTTACTGCCTTCATTACCTTTTTTTTCACCACCTCCGGAGAATCAGAAAGATAGATAGCATTTCCTAAACTTTTACTCATTTTTTTGCCATCAAGACCAGGCAATACCGGAACCTCTCCTACCAAGGGTTTGGGAATGGGAAATACCCTTGTAAACAAACGATTGAATCTTCTTGCTATCTCCTGAGTAAGTTCAATATGGGGCAGTTGGTCCTTCCCTACAGGAACCAAATGGGCTCGGACAAACAAGATATCAGCAGCCTGAGAAACAGGATAGCCAACAAACCCATAACTTATCTCAGAAATCCTTCCTCTCTCCTTTGCCAATTTAAATTCAGTCTTAACAGTAGGATTTCTTTTGACCTCCTGGAAACTTACCATCATTGAAAAAAACATCGTCAACTCTGCAATAGCAGGTATCTTAGACTGAATAAAAATAGTAGAGCGAGAAGGATCTATTCCCACTGAGAGATAATCAAGAACTATTTCTTTGATGTTCTTTTGTATTTTTTCTGTCTCTGAGAGGTGATCGGTTAAAACCTGATAGTCAGCAATGATAAAGAAACAATCATATTTGTTTTGAAGTTTGACCCGATTCTTTAAGGAACCTATATAATGTCCTAAGTGTAAGGGTCCTGTGGGCCGATCCCCAGTAAGAATTCTTTTTTTCATAATTCCATTTTAATTGTAATTGCCAAGCAATTTGCTAATATTTTAGGAATTACCTATCCCCTCCTCCTCTATCACTATGTTGAAAATATCTTATGTTTAAATTATAACATATATCATGGATGAAAAACAAAAAAAATTTCTAAATGCCCTAAACATCGCCTTCTCTCCAAATCCAGAAGCGGTAATAAAAATCCTCTCTATTATCCCCTCTCCAGAAAAGGCCTTCAAAATAAACCAAAGCCAACTCTCAACACTTGGCTTCAGAAATCAGACCATTTCAAACTTCCTTAACAGAAGAGAAAAGATAGACATTGAAAAAGAATGGAAAAAGATAGAAAAACAAAATATAAGATTAATTACCAAAGATGAGCCAGAATATCCAAAACTCCTCAAAGAAATTGCAAAACCTCCAGTAGCACTTTACATCAAAGGTAAACTCCTGCCAAATGAACAATACCTTGCCTCAGTGGGAACCCGTTGGCCATCAGACTATGGAAAAATTGTAACCAACAACCTAATAGGAGAACTTTCTCAAAATCTGACCATCGTTTCTGGAATGGCAAGAGGTATTGACAGTTTATCTCACAAAGCAGCAATAGAAAGAGAAAGAAGAACAGTAGCAGTAATGGGCACTGGATTAGACATTATCTTCCCTCCGGAAAACAAAAACCTATCCCAAAAAATTGAAAAAAATGGAGCCCTTATCTCAGAATTCCCATTGGGCACACCACCCCTCCAGTATAACTTTCCCTTACGAAATAGAATCATTGCTGGAATGAGTTTAGCAACCTTGATCATCGAAGGCAAAAAGACAAGTGGTTCCTTAATCACCGCCAACATCGCCTTAGAAGAAGGAAGGGAGGTCTTTGCAGTACCAGGACCAATCTTTTCCAAAACATCAGAAGGTCCCAACAACCTCATCAAAGAGGGTGCCCATCCTGTAACTGAAGCCAAAGATATATTAACCCAACTCAATATTGAAAAAACAACAAAAGAAGAAAGAGAAATAAAAGGAGAGACAAAAGAAGAAATCCTAATCATAGAGTTCTTAAAACAACATCCCGCTTCAATTGATCAAATCATCAGAGAAACGAAAATAAATCCTTCTAAGGTCAACTCAACCCTTATTTTAATGGAAATAAAAGGAATGGTAAAAAGAAGTGGAAACCTATATACCCTTACCAAAAACTAACCTATGAACCTAATCATTGTTGAAAGTCCTACAAAATCAAAGACAATCTCCAAATTCTTGGGAAACCGCTACAAGGTGCTTTCTTCTTATGGTCATATTCGAGACCTTCCAGAGAACCAATTAGGAGTTGATATTGAAAACAACTTTCAACCAAAATACATCATTCCTCCAAAGGCAAAAAAAAGAGTAAAAGAACTAAAAAAATATATTCCCAAGGCAGAAAAAACCATTCTGGCAACTGACGAAGATAGAGAGGGAGAATCCATTGCTTGGCATCTCACCCAGGTTTTGAAACTAAAAAACCCCGAGCGGATAGTATTTCACGAAATCACCAAATCAGCCATCGAGAAGGCCTTAAAAAATCCCAGAAAAATTGATATGAATCTGGTCAATGCCCAGCAGGCAAGAAGAGTCTTAGACAGATTGGTTGGCTATAAATTATCACCTTTTTTATGGAAAAAAGTAGCAAGAGGTCTATCTGCAGGAAGGGTCCAGTCAGTGGCATTAAGACTAATCTGTGAGAGAGAAAAAGAAATACAAGAGTTTAAACCACAAGAGTATTGGACAATAAAAGCCAGGTTTCTCAAGGAATCCTCTCCCTTCCAAAAAGAGAAAGAAGACACAGAAGAAAAAGGAGAACCTCTTACTAAAAATGAATTTGAGGCTCTATTATTCAAAAGGGATGGAAAAATTATTCCCAAACTGGAGATTAAATCAAAAAAAGAAGCAGATAAGATTATAAAAGACCTAAAAGGAGCAGAATATAGGATAGTAAGTATCGAAAAAAAGAGTGTAAAACACAATCCCGTTGCCCCCTTTACCACCTCTACCCTCCAGCAGGAAGCCTGGAAGAGATTTCACTTTCCTGCCAAGTTCACTATGAGTTTAGCCCAAAGCCTTTACGAAACAGGACTTATCACCTATCACCGCACGGACTCATTAAACCTCTCTGAACAATCTCTGTTTGGGGCTAAAAGGTTCATCATCGAAAATTATGGCAAACAATACTGGGAGGGAATCAAAAGATATAGAACAAAAACAAAACAGGCCCAAGAGGCTCATGAAGCAATAAGACCCACAAACCCAGAGAGGAAGCCAGAGACACTAAAAATAGGAAAGGAACTGACCAAAAATCATATTAAACTTTATGACCTAATTTGGAAAAGATTTATCTGCTCCCAGATGGCTGGGGCTATTTTAGATTCTACTACCGTAGAGATCGCTGCTAAAAACTACACCTTTCGAGCCACAGGTCAGATATTAAAATTTGAGGGATTCTTTAAACTCTGCCCTATTAAACTTGAACAGACCCAATTACCTCTACTTAAAAAAAATGAAATAGTAAAACTTCTAAAACTCATCCCCTGTCAGCACTTTACCCAACCTCCGGCCAGATACACAGAAGGCAGTTTGGTCAAGGCCTTAGAAAAATATGGAATAGGAAGACCGTCAACCTATGCTCCTATTATCTCTACCATTCAGGAAAGAAACTATGTCAGAAAGGATGAGAAAAAAAGACTACAGCCAACTGAGATGGGAATTCTGGTAAACAATCTCTTATGCACTCACTTTCCTGATATTGTTGATATAAACTTCACTGCAAAAATGGAAAAGGATTTGGACAAAATTGCCAAAGGCAAGGTAAAATGGCAGCAACCCATTAGAAGTTTTTACTTCCCCTTTGAGGAAAATCTAAAAAAGAAAGAAAAAGAAGTTTCAAAAAAAGAAATAACAGAGGAAAAAACCAAAGAAACCTGTCCAATATGTGGAAGACCCTTAGTAATAAAACTGGGAAGATATGGAAAATTTTATGCTTGTTCTGGATTTCCAGAATGCAGATTTAAAAAACCATTAGAGGATAAAAAAGAAAATAAAAAATTAGAAAATATAAGATGCGAAAAGTGTGGGGCTCCAATGGTAATTAGAAAAAGCAAATATGGAACCTTTTTGGGATGTTCCAACTTTCCAAAATGTAAAAATATTAAGCCAATTGAAAAGTTTAATAGAAAAAATACGAAAATCCGAAACAATGACCAAAGTCAAAAATAAATCTCAAAATTCAAACCATATTAAGTCCCTCCCCTACCTTAATCCTCCCCCTCCCAAAGGGAGGGGGAGGATTTGGGGGTAATCTTCTCCTTTTTCTAAGGGAGAGGATATGGAAGGGATTCTCTCCTTTTTCTAAGGGGGATGATATGGAAGGGATTCTCTCCTTTTTCTAAAGGGGGATACAGTGGGGATCCTCCCCAATCCTCCCCCTCCCTCTGGGAGGGGGAGGATATAGGTGGGGGAGGGATTTGAGATTTGAGATTTTCAATGTTAAAATATATTAATATGAAGATTATCAAAAGTAAAAAAATCACCTGGATTGATATTCTCTCTCCTACCGAAAAAGATGTAAGGTACATAAAGGACCATTTCTTCTTTCATCCCTTTATTTTAAAAAGCATTGTCCCTCCCTTTCGCCATCCCAGGTTTGAAAACTACGGCAACTATCTATTTCTCGTCCTCCACTTTCCCTTTTTTGACAAAAAAACACAAGAAACAAAGCCCAGAGAATTGGATATCTTAGTTACCAAAGATACTATCATTACCATCCATTACAACACTATTTTGCCTCTAAGGGAACTCTTTACCCGCTTGTCTTTGTATGAAAATGAAAGAAATGAATTCACTGACCAGGGAGTGGGAGAGGTATTGTATAGACTACTAAACAAATTCTTAAAATCCTTCTTTCCAAAACTGGACCATATTGACGAAAAGATTGACGACATCGAAGGCCAGATATTTCAAGGAAAAGAAAAAGAGGTAATCAAACAGATCTCCACTTTAAAACATGATCTGATCAACTTTCAGAGAATCACCCAGCCCCAGATCGTGGTCTTTGAGGCTTTAAAGCAGATCTCCAAAGAGTTTTTTGGTAAAGAATTCTATCCTTACTTTAGCGAACTATTCAACTGCTTTCTAAACATTCGCGAGGTGCTTCAAAATCACCATCAGACACTTATCGAACTAGAACAAACAAACTCAAACCTTCTCTCTACAAAGACCAATGAAATCATAAAGATCCTGACCATCTTTACTGTGATTCTGACCCCAATGACCTTAATTGCCAATATCTATGGAATGAACATCTCTCATCTTCCCTTTATCGGAAGAGACAATGACTTCTGGATTATTACAGGCCTAATGATTACCTCTCTTCTTTTAACCTTTGCCTACATCAAAATAAAAAAATGGCTATAAGAATGGGTGAGAAGATATTAGACCTTCTCTTCCCCAGGTTTTGTCTCCTTTGCGGTAGGGAAAATACCTATCTGTGTCCTGATTGTTTCTCCAAAATCAAAACCTACGCTAGTCCATTCTGTCCCTATTGCAGGTCAAGATCTCCAGAGGGCACCATCTGTCCCTCTTGCAAGAAATACCTTACTGGGTTTGTTGCTGCTGGCTCTTACAAAGACAAACGATTAAAAGAAGTAATTAAAACCTTCAAGTATAAATTTGTAAAAGAGTTGGCAAACCCATTGGCTCTTTTAATCTTTAAATTTCTTAAAGAAAACCAAGAGGTAGAGTTTTTTAAAAATCCTTTAAACTTTCTTATTGTTCCCATTCCCCTTCATAAAAGAAGAGAAAGGGAAAGAGGATTCAATCAAGCAGAAGAGATAGGAAAGCAACTATCCCCACTTTTAAAAATTCCAATAAAAACTGACATTTTGCTCCGAAGAAAAAATACCAAACCTCAGGTTAAATTAAAGAAGGAAGAGAGAAAGAAAAACATCAAAGATGCTTTTATAATAAATCCCAAAATTGATATTTCTTCCCTAAAAGACAAAAAAATAATTCTCCTTGATGATGTCTTTACCTCGGGCTCCACAATGGAAGAAGCAGCCAAGGTCTTAAGAGACCGAGGAATAAAAGAGATATGGGCATTGGCAGTAGCCAAAGAATAACAACTCTGTAGAAAGTTGTAAAACCAGCGGAAGGGGTGGGATTCGAACCCACGAGCCTCACAAAGGAGGCACGGCTCTCCAGGCCGTCCCGTTAGTCCACTCCGGCACCCTTCCTTGTCTTATTCATCTTTCACTTCTTCCTCCTTTACAAAAAATATAGAGAAATTATATAATATTCTAAATTATAAATGATATGAGTAGAATTCAGAAATAAAACAATAAGTCTATCCTCACTCCCCTTGACTTTTTCAAGGGGAGTTAAAAATAATTATATAAAATTGTTTGCTAAAAGCAATTTTTTGTTTTAATAAAATTCAAGAATAGCCTATGAAAAACTCTAATAATCAGAAATCTGAAAATTATAGGAAAAATAAAAAAAGAAGAATTATGTTTTTGCAGTGTTTTCCTTTATGGGGGTGTGGATCTGGAACCTATACCAGAGAATTAGCACTTCAACTTAAAAAAGAGAAGAACAAAAGGGTGGCTATTGTCTGCCCTGAAAAAAGAGAAATCTCAGGACTTGAACTATACCCCTTAGAACTTCCCTTCCCAGTAGCCTTTACCGGTCACCCAGAATGGCCTATCTGTAAACTTTATAAAGACCTTTCAGCCAAAGAAATCACTGAGGTTTTCGAGTCGTTCCTGAAAAGCACAATTAGAGCAGTAGAGGATTTTCAGCCAGATATCATCCATACCCAACATATCTCCCTGCTTTTATGGGTAGCAAATTTTGTTAAGTCCCTTTATGGGATAAATTTTATTGTTACTGCTCATGGAACAGGAATCTATACTGCCTCTTTAAACAAAAACTATATTCCCCTTTCTATAGATGCTTTAAGAAGAGCAAAAAAGATAGTAACTGTAAGTAATGACTCAAGAGAACGACTTTTAAAAATCTTTGGAGAAGAATTTAGAAAGAAAACCAGAATCATCCCAGGAGGAATTTATCTGGAAAATTTTCCAGAAGAAATGAAAATAAAAGTCATCAATAAAAAATATCACCTAAAAAAGAGAAAGGTGGTTCTCTTTGTGGGAAAACTTACTCCTCAGAAGGGTATTTATTATTTAGTGAAAGCAGCAAAGAAGATAAAAGGCCATATTTACATTATTGGTGAGGGACCAGAAAAACGAAACTTAGAAAACCTAAAATACAAAGAACATCTTAAGAATGTTCATTTTTTAGGTTATATAGAAAAAGAAGAGGAAAGGGAAATAAAGGAATTTTATTATCGAGCAGATGTCTTTGTTGCTCCCTCTGTATGGGACGAACCATTGGGATTGGTCATTCTTGAAGCAATGGCAGCAAAGACCCCAGTGGTTGCCACCAGAAAAGGAGGAATCCCTTTGGCTATTAGAAATGGGGTAAATGGCCTCTTTGTAAGACCAAGAAACTCTACTCAGATTGCGGAGGCAGTGAACAAGTTGCTTGAAAACGATGAATTAAGAAAAAAAATGGGAGAGAATGCTAGAGAGATTGTGGAAAGGAAATTTACCTGGAAAATCATTGCCAAAAAATACAAAAGAATTTACAGAAAATTTTATAAAAATGGAAGATAAGAAGTTATTTCTCCGGTAAAACGTGATGGGGTTTCTTTAATGATATTATATTCTTCTGGATCTCCCACTAAATTAAGTACTATCACATCCACTTTTTTGAATCCTTGAACCAAAAAATAAACCAGTTTTATCTGAGGATAAGACTTAAAAATTGGCTGAAGTTTTTAAAAAAGAATTTTTCTTCATTTTTCTACTCTGTTGAATTTTTTAAAATTCTTTTTAGAAACTTCTCTCTAATTTGTGATAGAACCTGCTTCTTTATCATTTTAACAAAATGAAAAGAAATGTCTAATAAAACTTAAAAATTTCTTGGGTTTGAAGTGTAATTGCTAACCAATTTGGTAACGGTTTGATTGTTATTATCTCCCTCCCCCACCTTAGTCCTCCCCCTCCCAAGGGGAGGGGGAGGATATAGGTGGGGGAGGGTTACTTGTCCAAATTTTTGTTGAAGTAGTCTCTTCTGGTTAAGCAGAAACCATTTTAAATAGATAGTTGAGGAAATGGATTGACAACCTTGTAAGAGAGTGTAAAATGAATTTGGTATTTAAAATTAACAATAGGAGGTGAGAAAATTGAGAAAAATGAAGGTAGGTGTTAAGGGAGCAATGGGGGTTTTATTGCTCCTTTTGGTTGTATTGGGCACCACCTATCCCTTAGTTTCTTTAGAGGAGATCTGTCCTGTGTGCAAAGGAAAAGGCGAAATTGTCAGAACAGAATTTGTGCAAGAGAAATGTGAGAGATGCAATGGAACAGGTAACATCACCCTTGTAAGATGTAAACCAGAAAAGGAAGAAACAAGTGTTGTTATGTTTGAAACCTCGAACTCTATTTTAATATTTCACGGATATATCAGTTATAAATGCAAATGGGAAGAATACAATAAGACTTGTCCCGTCTGCAAAGGCAGAGGAAAGATTTTCAAAAAACTAAATATTACCAAATCCTGTCCATTATGCAATGGAACTGGAAGTTTAAAGTATAAGGTGCCTATATTCATTTATTTAGGGAGAAAATTCTCCCTTTTTTTATCTCCTAACCAGTTTAATCAGATGTATTCTCTGACCAGTTTATGATGATTTAATAATCGTCCTTCTTCCCTCTAAATTTACTTCCCTAAAACATTCCTTATGGAGTTAACAAGCACTGGTAAATATTTGAAAAATATATAACCATAATTTATAATATAGTTTATAGTTTATGGATAGAAAGATAAGAATTGGTATTATTGTTCCTCCATTTACCACTGTGCCTCCAAAAAGACAAGGAGGGACAGAAAGAATTGCTTATCAAATGATAGAGGAATTGATAAGAAGAGGATATAAGGTAACGCTTTTTGGAGCAGGAAGATGCAAAACCTCTGCTCAATTTATCCAGATTTTCAAAAGGACAATTAGTGAAAGAAAAATTGATACCACCTTTATAGAATCTTCCAGAGCACTTAGACTGGAAAGTGTCTATATTGCTAGGATAATGCAAGAGTTGATAAAAAGAAAAAAAGAATTTGATATTGTCTTTAATCATATGCGAGGGGGATATCTGCTTTTGCCTTTGAGTAAATTTTTGAAAATTCCGGTAGTCAGTGTTTTGCATCTTCCTATTTTTAAAGAATTAGGAGAACTCCTTTTAAGATATAAAAATCCAAATGTTGTTACTGTCTCAAACAATCAGAGAAAACCTGCGCCTAAAGTAAACTATCTCTCTACCATATACAATGGAGTTGATTTGAAAGAGTTTAGATTCTCTAACAATCCTAAAGATTATTTCTTATTTGCAGGCGCACTTGGAGAACACAAAAATCCAAAAGATGCTATTTTGGCTGTCAAAAAGACAAACTCAAACCTGATTCTAATCGGAGGAAAGAAAAGAGAACCATATTTCTCAAAAGAAATCAAACCCCTAATCGACAACAAGCAAATTAAATATTTGGGAGAGGTCTCAAACAAAAAAAGGGTTGAATTATTCAGAAAAGCAAAGGCTCTACTCTTCCCTATTTTATGGGAAGAACCATTTGGCCTGGTAATGATAGAAGCAATGGCATCAGGAACACCTGTTATTGCCTATCCAAATGGAGCCGTAAAGGAAGTGGTAAAGGATA
>JAGGUF010000014.1 GCA_021158595.1 bacterium
GAATTTATACCTTCTCTCTGAAAAATCTCTTTTACCAATCTTGTCCATTGGGGATTAACACAAAGACCTCGAAAATTATATTTCTTGGCTTCTTGGCAACTCTTCTTTATATCCTCTGCCGTAGCGTCTTTTCTAATGTTGGTATGATCAAGAAATTTAGCAATGTTCATACTCTTCAGCGTGGAGCGGAGGAGCGTGAAGCCGACCCCTTCCTCACCTAAGGGGTGAAGTAAGAATTATGAAGTAGGAAGTAGGAATTTTCCCTCCCCCTCCTTACTCCTCCCCCTCCCAAAGGGAGGGGGAGGATTTTGGGAAGGTAATCCTCTCCTTTTCTAAGGGAGAGGATTAAGGTGGGGCTCCTTCCCCTAATCCTCCCCCTTCCCTTTGGGAAGGGGGAGGAGTAAGGAGGGGGAGGGTGAGATTCCCCGCTTCACGCTTCACGCTCCAATTAGTTTTCTAATTCCTTCCTCTAAAGAGATCTTTGCCTTGAAGCCTAATTTTTGTTCTGTTTTAGTAGTATCTGCCAATGTTTCTTTGACATAGTTTTTTAAAGGATTCTCTACATATTTTGGTTTAATGTTGGTATTTAAAATTTTATTAAGAATCTGAACTAACTCATTTAGACTATAGGATTTTCCTGTTCCCAGATTAAAAATATCACACTCAATATCCGACTTCATACCCATTCGCACTGCTTGATTTACATCATCTACATAAATAAAGTCTCGGGTTTGGGTTCCGTCGCCATAGATCACGGGCGACTTGCCTTCCTTCATCTGCCATAGAAATTGAGAAACGAGATTGGCAAAGGATTTTTTGGCTTCTTCATGGGGACCATAGACACTGAAAAATCTGAAGCCAATTGATTTCACCTTGTAAAAATCATAGTAGAGCCTTGCTAATCTTTCCATTAGATAGCGTGCCTCAGTATAAAAATCCTTTACTAAAATGGGCATCTCCTCCCTAAAAGGGGTCTTGTTTCCATTATAGATAGAAGAGGAAGAGGCATAAATCAATTTACAATCCTCTCTTTTTGCCAACTCCAAAATAGCAATAAACTCATTAATAGCATCTCCTACCAGAAAACGATTCTTTCGGTAAAGGACAGTGGTAGAAGGAATACCATAATGATAAATACCATCCAATCCTTTAAGTTCTTCTAATTCTAAAACATCTCTTACCGGCGCCTTAATGAATTTTATTTTATCTTTAACTGAACTAAGATTGTCCAGGCTTCCGGTAGAAAGGTTGTCAACTACAACAACCTCAGACCCTTCTTTTAATAGGTCTTGGACCAAATTTGAGCCAATAAATCCAGCCCCACCAGTGACTAAGTATTTCATATACAAATAATATTCGAACCTCCCCCACCTTAATCCTCCCTCTCCCTTTGGGAGGGGGAGGATTACAGGAGGGACTCCTTCCCCCAATCCTCCCCCTTCCCTTTGGGAAGGGGGAGGACTAAGGTGGGGGATAGGAAATTCCTACTTCCTACTTCCTACTTCCTACTTCACGCCTTAGGTGGGGGAGGGAAACCCTTACTTCTTACTTCTTACTTCTTCCCTTAAGGGAAATTCTTCTACAGATAATCAAATTGCTTTTGTTTTTCTATTTTCTTTATTACCTCTTTGACTTTTTGGGACTTATCCTTATGACAGATAAGTATTATATCATCAGTGTAGGCAATAATCAAATCTTTAATTCCTATTCCTGCCACCAAATTATTAGAGGAACCATAGACCATTACATTTTCAGAATCAATGCCAATATAATTACCTTTAATGAAACTCTTCTCTGGAGAAGAGAGGCAATTTTTAAGTACAGTCCAACTTCCTACATCGCTCCATCCCATATTAACCGGAATAAGAGCCACATTTTTATAATTCTCTATGATAGTATATTCTAAAGAAACACTGTCCATTTTGGGATACTCCTTCTCAAGCACCTTTTTAAAATCACCCTTTTCTATTGCTTTTTGAATCCTCTGGTATCTTTTATAATTATCAGGAACAAATTTCTCTATCAACTCTTTCATTAAAGAAGGAATAAAGATATAAATACCCGTGCTCCAAAAATAATTTTTGCTCTTAAGATAGGCCTTGGCTCGCTTTAAATTTGGTTTTTCTTTGAAAAATGCTACCTTATAGATTTTGCGGTTTTTGATTTGGGTTAAAAGTCTTCCTTTTTTAATATAGCCCAAACCGGTATCAGGAAAACTGGGAGTAGCACCCAAAATTATTATATAAGAAGGATTCTCTTTTATAAATCTTTCTCCAGTTAAGATGGCTTCCTGAAATTCTTTCTTTTTCTTAATAAGATGATCAGAAGGGAGCACCAATAAAGGCTGGTCAAATTCCTTGTTTTTTATCATTGCCAAAAAAAGAGCCAGACTGGCTACCCTCTCCCTGCTTACCGGCTCGGCAATAACATTTTCTTTAGGAAGTTCTGAAAGTTCTGTTCTCACCTCTTTTACATATTGTTTATTAGTGGAAATAAAAATATCCTTCCAGCCGAACAAGGGGAATAGTCGGCTCACTGTTTCCTGAAGCATTGTCTTTTCACTAATCAGTTTCTGAAACTGCTTGGGCTTATGTTTTCGGGAGAGAGGCCAGAGACGAGTTCCTCTGCCTCCGGCTAAAACCAAAGTTTTCATATGGGTGGCTAACGGGACTCGAACCCGTTCCGAAAGTTCCACAGACTTTCGTGCTACCATTACACCATAGCCACCATTGTGCCCTCGGGAGGACTCGAACCTCCAATCTTTGGCTTAGAAGGCCACTGCATTATCCAGTTATGCTACGAGGGCAGATGATATGCATTAAACTATAACAAATTAAGCAAAAAATTCAAAGAGAAAAAGTTAATCCCAAAAAGCGTGAAACGTGAAGCGTGGAGCGGAGAATCTCACCATCCCCTCCTATATCCTTCCCCTTCCCTTTGGGAAGGGGGGGGACTAAGGTGGGGGATAGGAATTTCCTTCCCCAATTAACCCCCTCCTTGTGTTCCTCCCCCTTAAAAAGGGGGAGGAAATTGAGGGGATTCTCCCTTAATCCTCCCCCTCCCTCTGGGAGGGGGAGGATTTAGGTGGGGGAGGGAAAATTCCTACTTCCTACTTCCTACTTCACCCCTTAGATGGAGGAGGAATTTCACGCTCCCCGCTTCACGCTTCACGCCTCACGCTTCACATTGCAGTTTTGAGTTTTGCAAAAAACCTACGATCGTAAGATTTTTGCAAAAGGAAGGGTAATTATCCCTAAGGTATCAGTTCCTCTACCCTCACCCTTATTACTCCCTTTGAGAGGGGAGCAAGTTTTGAAAAGGCAGTTTTTTCAAGATCAATTATTTTTGAAGAAAAAGGACCATAATC
>JAGGUF010000079.1 GCA_021158595.1 bacterium
GGGATTATTAAAACATTGGAAATATTTCCAGTTTTGTCCATAAATGGTAAAAAGTGTCAACTTTCATCTTGCATATAACCGTTTTTAATGAAATTGAAAAATTAAATTTAGTTGAGTCTGCCCGTTGGGCCTCTGAAAGATTGAAGACTTCTGAGATATAAATCTTCTCAAATTCTTAAGAATAATGGAATATTTATGAAAGTTACTCTTTCAATGTTTGTGGTTGGAAATCAGTTCTTTCAAAAGGAAAGTTTCTACTCTCTTTTCAAGAAACTCTTTTGGAAAATCCTTTGGTGGAGAAATTATTTCCCCTTCTTTTTTTTAATGAAAGTTTGGATCGCCTTTTTGCTAAAGAAACCAAAGTTAAATCGAGACTATAGCCAATTAGGGAAAAAATTGAAAAAGAAAAGTAAAATTAAAAGAGAGATGGTGGGAATTGAAATGTTATCATCAATGAATTCAAGTTTTTCAAAAATTGTAGCAAAAATTGCTGCAATTATCCCTGCCCATCCCATTTTAAGACCGATCAATATACAAGTAAGAAGCATTGCTAAAGAACCTTCCCAGGCTTTAATTCTCCTTTTGTATTTTAAATTCCTGACGATTCCGGAAACACCATCTCCAAAGGACATAAAAAGAGCAGAAATTACTCCCAACCAAAAAGATTTATCAAAAAACCAGCCAATTAAAATAACAATTCCCCACATCAAACAAAAGTTAACCTCGTGAATGTTTTCTTTCACTTGAAACCAATCAAAGAGTTTTCCCCTTTTGTGAGGAAAAAAGGTATAGATCGCTAATAAAATTGCTGAGAAAAAAGGCACAATTGGCTCACGAAAGAAAAATGGAATCAAAAGGGCAACAATTCCTGAAGCAAAAATATGGATGAATTTCCTTGCAAAATAGGTTGCTGAATCTTTTGGATAGCCCCTTTTTAAAGCAAATCTAAAAACAAATTTTGCTAAAACCTGAACAACAAGCAAAACCCACAAAAAAAGCGGCAAAAACAAAATTAAATCATGGAAAATATCAACCTTTGTTATCATAATCTAATAGTTGTAAAGTTTCACCACGTTGTTCACAATTAGGACAAGTTTCTCTTTAATCTTTTTGTATTTGGCTTTTGCCTTTTCCCTATATTTTTCCCTCCCCCACCTATATCCTCCCCCTCCCTAAGGGAGGAGGAGGATTGAGGAGGATCTCCTCAATTTCCTCCTCCTTCCAGAGGGAGGGGGAGGATTAAGGTGGGGATCCCCCAAAATCCTCCCCCTCCCACAGGGAGGGGGAGGATTAAGGAGGGGGAGGGAATTCCTTATTGGTGAAACTGTACAAATAGTTTTTTGGCTTTGCTCTTTGATTTTTTAAAACTCAAAAAGAGAGATTTTATAATGCGGCGGGAGGAGGATTCGAACCTCCGGCAGGGATAAACCCTGCACTTGTTTTCGAAACAAGCCTGTTAAACCACTCCAGCATCCCGCCTTATGGCGCCGCTTAGGGGAGTCGAACCCCTGTTACATGGCTGAGAACCATGCGTCCTGAACCACTAGACGAAAGCGGCATTTTTAATTTTATTTTACCTTCTTTGAAAAAATTTCACAAGTAAAACTCCGAGTAAAAAACCTACAATATGAGCAGATGTTGCTATTCTCTCATCTGGAAGTAGAAACTGATAAACAAACCATATAAAAAGAAATACTATGGCAGGAATACTAACGGTAGTTAAAAAGAAGCCTAAAGGAACCAAGGTTCTTATTCTATTTCGAGGGTAAAGAACAAGATACCCTCCAAGTACTCCTGAAACCGCTCCAGAAGCACCAATGGTAGGTATATTTATATTTGAGGTTAAAAAACAATAACTAAAATTGGCAATCAACCCACATAAAAGATAAAACACCAAAAAGCGGATTCTGCCCATTGCATGTTCCAGGTTATCTCCAAAAACCCATAAAAACCACATATTGCCAATTAAATGAAAAAAACCGCCATGCAAGAACATAGAAGAAAAGAGAGTACCAATTCGCTGACCAGCCAGAATGTTAGCAGGAACCATTCCAAAGGTCTTAATTGTTTCTTCAAGATGAGGGAATGTAAAAAGGAAAATTATTGTATTTAAAAAAATCAATCCAATGGTAACAACTGGAGTTTTATGAAAGGAATATCCCTCATCATAAAGAGGTAACATAAAGGTTTAAAATTCTAAATTTCAAATTCTAAGTAGCGAATTCAAATCCCTCCCCACCTATATCCTCCTCCCAGGTGGAGGAAGAAGATTAAGGAGGGAGTGGGAGAATATCAAAGCATTACCAAAGTGGTTGGCAATTAAAATTTAGATAATTCTTCTATACCTCTTTCTAATTGAAGATCTTTTCCCTTTTCTATATCCTCCTTTCTTTCTAAAATTTCTATATCTGGAGAAATTCCATTGCCCTCAATACACTTACCAGAAGGTAAAAGCCAGTGAGCAACAGTTAATTTTAAAGAAGATCCACCTTTTAAAGGAACAAATTCCTGAACTGTGCCCTTTCCAAAACTTCTTTCACCAATTAATTTAGTATTAGAGGGATAATTCTCTTTTAAGGCCCCGGCTAAAATCTCAGAGGCAGAGGCAGAACCCTTGTTTATCAAAATAACTATTTTAAGACTTGAAAGGGTTCCTGGACCCTTTGATTTTATCTCTTTAACTTTTCCCTCCCCAAGATCTTCTTTTACAATTATTCTTCCTTTTTCAATAAAGAAATTTCCGATATCTACAGCAGCCGAGAGATAGCCTCCAGGATTGTTTCGGAGATCAAGAATGATCTTTTTTATATTTTTATTAAGAATCTCTTGGTATACCCTTTCAAATTCTGAGGGCGCATCTTCATAAAAATTGTAAAGTTGAACATAAGCAATGTCGTTTTTGAGAATAGTCAAGTCAAGGGTAGGAATATCAATTTTGGCTCTGATAATCTTCTTGTTAAAAATTTGATCTCCTCTTTTAATCTTTAAATTTACCATTGTTCCTCTTCTTCCTCTAATTTTCATTACTGCTTGGATTAAACTCATTTTTTTTGTGCTTTCACCATTTACCTCTAAAATCTTATCTCCTGGCAAAAGTCCAGCCGCTTCTGCCGGAGTACCCTTAATAGGAGAGATTATTGTAAGCACATTGTCTCGAATACCAATCTCTGCTCCAATTCCTTCATAACTTCCGGTAAGATTTTCTTTAAATTGGGAGGTTTCTTCAGGAGAAAGAAAGTCTGAATAAGGATCACCCAGGCTATCTACCAAGCCCTGGATGGCTCCATACAGCATTTTCTCTTTATCTTTTTCGGAGAAGTTATAAAACTTGGTTTCAATCTCATGCCAGGCTTCAAAAAAGGGAGTAAAGTCTGTTCCTTTTTGAAGTTCGATATTAAGTTTCTGATTAAAGAAATATCCTGTCCAGAATCCAATTACCAAAATTAAGGTTAAGATAAAAATAAACTTCAAATCCAATTTCATAAACTTCTAATTTTCTAAATAGGTTATTATTTGCTCTTTACTGTTGTTTTCTTAAAGGAACCTACAGAATCACTATTGCTTCCCGCATATTGAAATATATTTTGGCATCTTTGCTGAATCTCTGAAAAATCCCCTCCTTTAGGTAAAAGGATATAAGCCCCGGCGCGGGTATGGGTTGAATAAAGATAGTTTGATTTATCAAAAACCATCTTGGTCATTTTCTTGATTTTGAAAGAAGAAGCCATTTGTATCAAGTCCTTCATTTGAGAAAGGGGAAGATCTGTTTCTATATGTCTGTTCAGACTATTAAAAATCCCCCAGATCTTATCAGGCCTGGTTAAAAGTTGTAAAGAAAAAACCTTATCTTTAATAGCCTCAAGAACCTTCTGTTGGCGTCTCATTCTTCCAAAATCAGAATCAATACTTCTTGATCCTATATAAGCCAAGGTTTCTGTTCCTGAAAGATGATTTTTCCCAGGATGAATTTTTACATAATTGCCATAAAAATCTGTGGAAAAATATCTATCCTCCCAAACATCAATTCCTCCCAGGGTATCTACTATCTCTTTAAGAGCATAAACATCTCCTTTTATTCCAAAATCAATATCAAGGCCTGTAACCTTCTCTACCACCTCCTCTGCCAACTTTAATCCTCCTCCATTGGGGTCTTTTCTCTCTCCTACCACATAGGCATAATTTATTTTTTGCTTTCCATATCCAGGTATAGAAACCCAAAGATCACGAGGAATAGAAATTAAAGCCGCCTCTCCAGTGTCCTTTTTGTAAGAAAAAATCATTATGCTATCAGTAAGTCCTCCTAAGGGTTGTTCTCCCAAAATTAAAATATCCCATCTTTGATCCTCTTTTGGCAAGAAAGAGAAATCAGGATTTTCAACACTTATGACAGAAAAGGTATGAGCGCCTTTTAGAAAAATTACTCCTGCCAAAATAAAAAATAACCCCAAAACAAATAAAATAACCTTTTTGAGTTTATTCATATGTGCCTCCGCCGCGACTCGAACGCGGAACCTTGGGCTTAAAAGGCCCCTACTCTACCAATTGAGTTACGGAGGCAGATTATTATTTTACCCCAAAATAAAAAAATTTCAAGACCGATATTATTGTCAGTTTTTAGTGTCACTTGTTAGGGGGTATTCCCAGGTAACTAAAAAGATATTGAGCAATATCATGAAAAACAGGAGCCAAAGAATCTGAAGAGAATCTTACACCATGAGGATTATCCAATTTCAAAAAAATTAAAAATTCAGGATCAAAGGCTGGAGCAAAACCCACAAAGGAATGAATGGTTCTGTCAGGAAAGTACCCTCCTCTTTTAATATCAGGAACCTGGGCAGTTCCTGTTTTACCGGCAATTAAATATCCATCCACTCCTGCCTTCTTTCCATAGCCCCTTTTTACCACACTTACCATCATTGCCGTAAGATAAAAGGCAGTTTGGGGAGAGATAACCTGACAAAGAGTCTCTGGCTGAATCTCTTCTTCTGTTTTATCGGGATGAATAATTTTTTTCACTACATGGGGTCTTACCATCTTGCCTTGATTAGCAATAGCAGAAAAGGCAGCGACAATTTGAATGGGGGTAACGGCAATTCCCTGACCAAAAGAAGCATTGGCATACTCGATTTTCTTTTCTTTTGATTTTGGATACAAAATATTGGAGATACTTCCCGGAACCTCCCCTGCCAGGTCAATCCCTGTTTTTTTACCAAAACCAAATTTTTTTACATATTCTATAAACTTCTCCCTCCCTAACTTTTCCTCTACAAACACTGCTCCAGTATTTAAAGAAAGTTCAAGAACCTCAGTCATTGTTTTTTCCCCATGACTTTTAAGATCTGCATTTCTTATAATATGAGAGCCTATTCTAACCTCTCCTTTATCAATATAGGTAGTATCAGGAGCCACCACTCCTTCCTCTAAAGCACCTGCCATTGTAATAGGTTTAAAAATTGAACCTGGTTCAAAGGGAATAGAAATGGCTGGGTTTTTATAATCTTCCATCTCAAATTTGGGAAACTCATTAGGATCAAATTTAGGTTTGTTTGAAGGTCCTCTGGAAGCCATTGCCAAGATCTCTCCTGTCTTGGGATCAGAGACAATAATGGTCCCTCCATCGGCTCCATATTTTTTAACACTTTCCTCTAACTTCCCCTCAATAAAAAACTGAATATTATAATCTAAGGTTAAGACCAGATTATCTCCATCTATAGGATCTTGGATTTTATTAAAAGAGGAAAATATCTCCCTTCCTTTTGCATCTACTACTCCCTCTCGAAACCCATCCTTCCCTCGAAGATTATTCTGATAATATTCCTCCAAGCCATACTGTCCCTTGTTCTCTTTGTTACAAAAGCCTACCACATGAGAAGCCATCTCTCTTTGAGGATATTCCCTTTCAAAGTTCATTTCAAAATGAACCCCTTTGATATTTTTAATCTTCTCTCCTTCTGTTGCTGGAATCTCCTTTAAAAATACCCAGGGATCTTCTTTATTTGATACCTTCTCAAAAACCTCTTTCTCATCCATTTCAAGTAGGTTTGCTAAAATCTTTGAGGTGCTTTCAGGATCTTCTATTTCTCTGGTCGCTATGTAAACCTTCCTTGTGCCTTTATTCTCTGCCAAAGGAATTTGTCCATCTGAGAAAGAAATAGTCCCTCTCTTTGCTAAAAGTTTAGACTTTCTGATATGTTGTGAATCAGCCAATTTTTTATACTCATCATGCTTTATTATCTGAATGTAAAATAAGCGACCTACAATAGTCGCTGCTAATACAAAAAACAAAAAAATTAAAAAAGAAATGCGAAAATTATTAGAACTCATCCTTGAAAGCATCCCCCCTTCCCTCTGGAAAGAGGATTAAGGAGAGGGAGGAAGAATATCAGAGCCTTAAAGTAGTTGGCAATTATGTCTTATTTATTACCAAGGGCAGTAGATGAAGAGTAGTCTCCCTTAAGATATCTTACATCATTTGCCCTTACTAATTTTAGTTCCTTGGCTGCCTCCTGAAGTTTATCCAAAGAGGTAAATTCTTTAATCTGGGAATTAAGTCTTTCTATATCCTGCTCTAATTTTATCAATTCCTTTTCTTTGTCTCTCAAATCAAAATTTATCTCTACCATTTTTAGATTAAGATATAAATAAGAAAAAAAACAGAGAATAATCAAAAAGGAAACAAAAAATACAGGAAGATGACATCTGCCTTCTTTCCTTTTCAAAATTCTTCGGGTCTTAACCCTTTTTTTAGAGTAAGTTATTGAAGAAGTAACAGATAAAGCCTGGGGCATAAGAAAGTATTTGGGTTATACTCCTAACTGACTTAACCTCTCTGCCATATTTCCTACCTCTCTTTCTGATTTCTTCTGATATTCCTCCCATCTTTTATCATTCCAAAGTTCAATGTGGTTATATAGACCTACTATTACTACTCTTTTTTTAAGATCGGCATATTTTTTTAAATAGTCTGGAATCAAAATCCTTCCTAAATTATCAAGGGTTACCTCCATTGCTCCAGAAAGCATAATTCGCTGAAAACCTCGGGCATCGGCTCGACCCAAAGGAAGTTTTCCTAATTTCTCTGCCAACTTTTTCCACTCTCTTTCGGGATATAAGAATAGGCATCCATCAAGACCTCGCGTGATAATTACCTTCTTCTTGAGTTGTTGACGAAACTTGGCTGGTATAGACAACCGTTTCTTTTCATCTAATGAATATTGGTATTCACCTATAAACACAGTTCCATTTTAACATCCTAACATACTAACATTTAACAATATTTAAGATTTAAAATGTTAGAATACTAAAATGTTAAGATGTTAGTAGAAATTCGGTTTTCCCCAAGGAAAGGGAGTTTTCCCCAACTTTTTCCACATTTTATCCTTTCATTTCCATTTTAATCCACCAAAATTTTTTGTCAAGCCCTAACAAAAAACTCCCTTTTCTGGGAGTTTCTATTAGGAAAGTTTTGTTAAATGCAATTGCTAACTACTCTGGTAAGGATCTGAATCTACTTTCACCTTGAAGGTTACAGGATCAATCTCTATTTTGTCTCCTGACTTTATGCTTTCAGAAAGAATAGCCTTGGCAATATTGTTTTCCACCTTTTCCTGAATAACCCTTCTCATTTCTCGGGCTCCAAACTGAGGATTAAAACCAAGTTTAGAAATCTTTTCTACTAATTCTGGCTTAATCAAAAATTCAATATTTTTTTCTAAAAGTTTCTTCTTTAAATCTGAAAGCATAATTTCAGCAATCTTTAGCAAATGTTTTTGGGATAATGGTCTAAAAAGGACCACAGCATCAAACCTATTTAAAAACTCAGGTCGAAAAATTCCTCTCCTTAAAATCTCATTTATAAATTCCTCTTTATATTGTTTTAAATTCTTTCCTTCTATTATGGCTTCCCTTATGAGTTCTGCTCCAGCATTACTGGTTGAAATAATAATTGTATTCCTAAAGTCTACCCTTCTTCCTGCTCCATCAGTTAGATACCCTTCATCTAAAACCTGTAAGAACAAATCCAAAATTCTGGGATGGGCTTTTTCAATTTCGTCCAACAAGATTAAAGAAAATGGATCTTCTCTTACCTTGGTGGTAAAATATCCAGGCTCAGTAGGAGTGCCAATTAATCTTTCAATAGAACTTTGAACCTGATACTCAGACATATCCAATCTTATCATTCTCTTCTCTGAACCAAAATAGACCTCTGCCAGGGTCTTAGCCACCTGAGTTTTTCCTACCCCTGTTGGTCCCAAAAATAAAAAGTTACCTATAGTTCTTTCTCTTTTTCTTATCTCTGCCCGAGCCCGACGGAGAGCATTCGCTACCTCAAAGACTGCCTCCTCTTGGTCTACCACCCTCTGGTGAATAATTTTTTCTAAATTCAAAAGAACCTCTCTTTCCTTTTCTTCAGCCTCACCTACAGGAATTTCTGTCTTCTCTGAGACCAAACCTTCCACAATTTCAGGAGACACCCTTCCTCCCTTTACCTGACGCAAGGTGTAAACAGTTACCTCTTGCAAAAGATCAATTGCCTTTTTGGGGAAGGGAGAGGTTTGGATATATCGATCAGAAAGTTCAACGATTTCTTTAATTGCCTTATAAGTGAAAAAAATTGGCGCTTTTTTTTCTATTCTCAAAACCTCATCTTCCACTATCTTCAACATTTTATCAACAGAAGGTGGTTTTATTTCAATTTTCTCAAACTGACCAAGTATCTCAGGTGCTCTTTCAATAGATTGATGGAGTCCTTCATAGGTAGTAGTAGCAATTAATCTAAATTCAGGAATTGAAAGATACTGAAGAAGAATGGGAGAAATATCTATTTTCCCTACTGCCTTTGCTCCAAACCTTTGACCTACAAAATTGTGAAGTTGTCGAATAACCAAAATAACGTTTCCTGCTCTTACTGCCTCAGCGAAGATTAACTTTAAAAGCCCCTCAACATTGCCCTGTTCTCTTCCAGTAGAGAGAACAAGAGGCATATCAATTTCAAGAATTCTCTTATAGTTCAAGGGAGTAACAGTTTTCCCCTGATTGACCATTCTGGCAAAGTTTTTAATCATTTCTTTCTTGCCTACTCCCGACTCACCCACCAAAAGAGCGCAATTTCTCTCTGGTTTAATCAAGGCATTTTCTAATCTTCTTATTTCTTCTTGATAAAGAGGAGATCTTGCCAAAAAGGCTTTTCTTTCTATTTTTGTCAAATCAACTGAAAAATTATCCAAATTAATGGTATATCCGGCTGCCCAATCCCTTGCCACACTACCATATCTTAAAAGATTCTCCCTTTCCCAAAACCTTTTCTCTCTGGTTTCTTTTTCTATAATTCTTCTTTTCCAATCGCAGACCTCTTTTAACTCCTCCTTTCTGATTTTAAGTAGATCTAAAAGTCTTCTTAGAAAGGGTTCATTTTCTGCTAAAGAAGGTAACAGATCAAAAATGCTAATCTTTCTTAGGTTTTCTTTTAGAATTGACTTTAGAATCTCCTCCGCTTCTTTTACATCCTTTTTCGTTCCTCTTATTTTCTTTTTAACCTCCTTTCTAATTTCTGCCCTTGGCAAAGAAAGTCTTTCATATACAAAGGAAAGTTCTTTTACTCCTAAAAGATAGAAAAGTAAAAGAAGACTGAAGTCTCCCTTTTTTGAAAATGCAAAATCTACTGCCTTTGCTGCTTGAAAATCTAAAAACTCTGCTAAGTTCTCTGGATTTTTAACCTTTGGGTTTTTTAATTTCTGTTCGAAAAACAAACGATAAAGAAAAAGGATACCCCAAAGAGAAAATGACAGATAGCAAATCCCCAATGATAGATGGGTATTAAATACTGATATTTTGAGATTTATTAGAGAAATTACAAAAATAAAAAAGAAGATTATCTCCAAGACCCAAATCACTCCTAAAGGAATAAGTTTTTCCAGTTTTACCGCTTGAATAATCTGAGCGGAGTTTAAATCAAACATACTATATCAGTGTGATTCCCTTTATTAAACAATAAAGCAAAAGGAAGGGAAATATCAGCCAGGCAAGAAAAAAAACAATTCCTAAAAATATGACAAATATCTCAACTATCACTCCAGTTATAATCACAAAACCTCTTAAACTCATTCCTATTATTCGAGAGAAACTGTTGAAAATAAAATTACCAAACCATCTTCCAATATCAAATCTGCCTTTACTGGAAAAATAGTATCTCTTCCAAGGAGAGAAAAAGGTCTTGAGGAGCAAGGAAAGAGAAAAATAATTCCTTACAAACCAAAGATAATTCCCCCAAATATGATAGATCTTTTCAGGAAGGTCCTTAAAATACCAGGTTAAAAAAAGGCCAGCCATATGAGAAGAAATTAAGAAGAGTTTCTCAATCTTCTATTATTTTGGAGTCTCTAATTCTTCAGTTGAAACCAGAACCTCTCTTAATTTTGGAAGGTTCTCCAAGACCACCCCACAACCTCTGGCTACTGCTGTCATTGGATCTTCCGGAACCTTTACCGGAATTTTTGTCTCTTGTTCTATTAGTTTGTCAAGTTTTCGTAAAAGACTTCCTCCCCCTACCAAAAAAATTCCTTCTCTCATAATATCGGCTAATAGTTCAGGAGGAGTATCTTCAATGGCTGATTTTATCTCATTTACAATAGTGCGAATTGAATCCTTCATTGCTCTCCTTACATCCTCATCGGTAACAATAATCTCTTTTGGAAGACCGGTGATGATATCTCTCCCCCGCATTGGATACTGAAGTTCTTTCTCTAAGGGCATTGCTGAACCTATTTTAATTTTTATCTCCTCTGCCGTTCTTTCTCCTAAAACCAACTTAAACTCTTCTTCAGCAAAACGAATAATGTCCTGGTTTAACTTATCTCCAGCAATGCGAAGTGACTTTGAATTAACAATTCCTCCCAGAGAAATTATAGCCACCTCAGTAGTTCCCCCTCCAATATCAACTATCATATTTCCTCCTGCCTCTTGAACAGGAAGGCGAATTCCAATGGCAGCAGCCATTGGTTCCTCAATTAAATAAACCTCTCCAGCACCTGCATTCTTCCCTGCCTCCTCAACTGCCTTTTTCTCAACCTCGGTTACTCCCGAAGGAATACCTACAATAAGTTTTGGCTGAGGCCAAGGAAAAAATCTCTTACCAAAAGATCTATCTATAAAATAACGAAGCATTTGTTCGGTAATCTCAAAATCAGAAACTACACCCGAAACCAAGGGTCTGATGGCAATAATATGAGAGGGAGTTCTTCCCACCATCTTTTTTGCCTCTTCTCCTACGGCCAAAATCTGGCCTGTTTTTTTATTCAAAGCCACTACTGAAGGTTCATTAATAATAATTCCTCTTCCCCTTGCATAAACTAGGGTATTTGCAGTGCCAAGATCAATTCCAATATCTCGAGCAAAAATCATATATTTTTATTACTTTTGGTTTTTAGAAGATTGGCAATTTTTACAAGTTTGCTCTTTTTTTCTCTTCTTTCCTTTACCTCAACACAATTTTTCTTTAGGGTTCTTTCTGAAACTATTATTCTTTTTGGAATTCCAATTAAATCAGCATCAACCAGTTTTTCACCGGGTGATTTGTTTTCTCGGTCATCATACAATACATCAAATCCTCTCTTTTGTAAAGTGTTATAAATTTCACTGGTTACCCTCTCAATCTTTTCTTTGATTTTTGATTTTTGATTTTTGATCTTAACAAGATGAATATCAAATGGTGCCACCTCTTTGGGCCAGATAATTCCCTTATTGTCGTGATGAACCTCAACCAGAGCACCCATTAATCGGGAAAGACCTATACCGTAACAACCCATTACCACCCACTGCTTCTCTCCCTTTCCATTAACAAATTTAAAATCAAAGGGTTTGGTATATTTTGTGCCTAATTTAAAGATATTCGCTACCTCAATTGCCTTTTCCTTTCGAAAATTTTCTTCTTTGCATCGAGGACACCTTGGAAATTGCTTTTTAATCTCTTTATTAATAGCTAAATTACACTTCTGACAGATATAGATAGTATCTTCGCCGGCAGGAGTAAGCGTCTGAAATTCATGGGAAAATTTGGAAAAGGTGCCTCCTGAGGCTAAGGTTAGATATGTTTTTTCTTTTAACTTCACTCTTTCTAAAATCTTAAAATAGGCTTTTTTAACCCTCTCATAATACCTCTCTAAGTCTTTTTCATCTTGATGGAAAGAATAAAGATCCTTCATCTCAAACTCTCTTGCCCTTAACAAACCTGATTTTACTCTTATCTCATCTCTAAACTTTGTTTGAATCTGATACACATAGCAGGGTAAGTCCTTATAAGAAGAAACATATTTTTGAACCAATGGCACCACTACCTCTTCGTGGGTAGGACCCAAACCATATTCCTGACCATTCTTTCCCTTAACCTTAAAAAGTTCTTTAAATATCTTCCACCGATTTGTCTTTTGCCAATAGGATTTAGGAATAAGAGTTGGCATTAAGAGCCGCTGTCCTCCAATTTTTTCTATCTCTTCTGAAATTATCTTTTCAATATTAGAGAAAACCCGAAAACCTAAGGGCAAAAAGGTATATACACCGGCGCTCAGTTTATCAATAAATCCAGCCCTTATTAAAAGTTGGGCACTTTTACTCTCTTCATCTTTTGGAATCTCTCTAATTGTTTTAGTGAAAAGTTGAGACTGAAGCATCAATTTTAAAATCTAAAAGATTACACCAAAGGATGAAGAAGGGATTGGTTTCACGCTTTAGGAACCTATTTTTATTATATCAGATTTCTTCAAAACTAAAAATATCTCGTAATAATTTTTCAAATTCATTAAAAACAGAAATCAAAATACCAATCCTCAAAAAAGTTTTGTCCTTTTAAAATAAAAAAGAGGAGGGAGTTTATTAAAAAGAGACTAAAAAACAAATTATCTCCACCCCTCCTCTTATATTCAATTTAACCTGGTCAAACTCGTAATGGAAGCGGTCAAAGAACTTCTTATAGAAAGTCTCTGCTCCCTCATCCAAACTCGTTGTTTGGATGAGGATACCTATGGGGTTCATTTGATATCTCTGATAATAACTCCGCGCCTTCTGGAATGTTTCCTGAAGAAGCAATGATCCCAGTCCTCTTCTCCTCCAATCCTCCTTAATCCAGAGGGCATCTAGCTGCAACAAGATTTTCTCGGGAGAGAGAAAATCTTGAATCTGTGTGACTGAGCCTCCTATAAGCACTCTGCGCTCGAATAATCCAATGTATAAAGCTCTATACGGAGGCTCTTTCATTTCAATCCAACTCCGAAAAACTGCTGGGCTCACGTCTGGATAAATGCTCCTCTGTTCTTCTTTCAAGAATTCCTCAAACTTCTTCTCGCCGCTTAATATTTCTACCTCCACTTCTTTTCACCTCCGTTTTAATTCTAACACGTCATTAAAAAGTTGTCAAGATTAGTTGGCCTTGACAAAATGAAATAGATATGATATATCCTCAGTAAAAGAATATAAGGAGGAATTTCTCTCCCCCACCTATATCCTCCCCCTCCCTCTGGGAGGGGAAGGATTAAGGTGGGGGAGGGAGAATATCAGAGCCCTATCAAATTGATTAGTAATTATAGAAGATGAAAGAGAATTTACATTCTCTTTCATCTTGTCCAGGTTTTCCTGGTAAATTGAAAAAAGGAGGTAGTTAGTTCTTTAATAATACAAAAAAATGAGAGTTCCGTAGAATATCAGATAGTGCTGGCCGATATAAGAGAGCAAATAAAAGAGCTAGATCTGGATGTCCGCAAGACCTGGTGGGCACAGAGGCCGGTTCTTGCATGGTATCTAGTTTGCCTTAGCATAGTGATAGCAATCATTTGGCCTACATGCCTTCTTGAGTATCTTCGAAGAATCTAAGATCTAAGTAAAGCCACCAAAAATTTTAAGGGGTTTACATATTTTTACCCCTTTTTATTTTTCTCTCTTGTTCGGCTACCAGTAACTTTGTCCTTACAGCAACATCAGGATTAACAGAAATGCTCTCAATTCCACAATCAATTAAAAATCTTGTAAACTCAGGAAATGTTGATGGAGCATCGCCACAGATTCCAGAGTATTTCTTCTGTTTTCTACACTCTTTTATGGCTTCTCTTATTAATCTCTTCACTGCTTCATTTCTCTCATTGCCTACATGAGCAATAATAGCATTGTCTCTATCTAATCCTAAGGTTAACTGGGTGAGATCATTGGAACCTATAGAAAAACCATCAAAAATTTTAAGAAATTCTTTGGCTAAAATCACATTTGAGGGAATCTCACACATTACATAGACCTTAAGATCATTTTTTCCTCGCTCCAGGCCTGCTTTCTTCATTAAAAGAAGCACCTTCTTCCCTTCCTCTACTGTTCTACAAAAGGGAACCATAGGAACGATATTTTTCAATCCATACTCCTCTCTCGCTTTTTTAATGGCTTTACATTCAAGCAAAAATGCCTCTTTAAACTCTTCTGAATAATACCTTGAGGCACCCCGCCAGCCAATCATTGGATTTGGTTCTTTTGGCTCAAATTTATCTCCTCCTATCAGTTGGGCATATTCGTTGCTTTTAAAATCAGAGAAACGAACAATAACCTCTCTGGGATAAAAGGCAGTAGCAATTCGACTTATTCCCTGAGCCAACTTTTCAACAAAAAATTGCTTCTTGTCTTTCCAGGGGGCAGTGATTTTTTCTATTTCTTTCTTTGTTTTTTTATCCAGTTTTTCAAAATTCAAAAGAGCCAAAGGATGAACCCTTATCTCAGAAGCAAAGATAAACTCTTCTCTCGCCAAGCCTATCCCATCTACTGGTAAAAATGAAGACCTAAAGGCAATATCCGGAGAACCAATATTCAAGCAGACCCTTGTTTTGGTTTTAGGAATCTCATCTAATCTATGTTCAATCTTCTTAAAAGGAATCTTTCCTTTATAGACAAAACCTTCTTCTCCTTTTGAACAATCAATGGTAATCTCTTGGTTTTGAGAAATAACCTCTGTTCCGTTTTTTGTTCCCACAATACAAGGAATACCTAACTCTCGAGAAATAATAGCGGCATGGCAGGTTCTTCCTCCTGAATCAGTAACAATTCCGGAGGCTATCTTCATAATAGGTTCCCAATCTGGATCCGTAATTTTTGTCACCAATATTTCTCCTTTCTTAAATTTTCCAATCTCTTTTACATCCTTTATAATATTTGCTCTCCCTTGACCAATCTTCTCACCAATAGATATTCCTTTGGTTAGAATCTTCCCTTTTCCTTCAAGGCGATACTCTATCAAACTCTTTCTTTCCCTTGCCCCATGAACTGTCTCTGGTCTGGCTTGAATTAAAAACAATCCTCCACTTTTCCCATCTTTTGCCCATTCTAAATCCATCGGTTGGTGTCTGCCTGCTCTTTTTGAATAGTGTCTCTCCACCTTTACTCCCCACTCGGCTAACTTCAAAATTTCATTATCTGAAAGAGTAAATTTCCTTTGATCTTGGGAAGGAACGTTTACTATCTTTGTGGTAACCTTATCCCTTCTTTTTGCATATATCATCTTCTTTCTCTTTGTTCCTAACTCCTTCCTAATAATTGCCGGATAGCCTTTTAAAAGGAGTTTTTTGGCTACCAAAAACTCATCTGGAATAATTTTTCCCTGGACAATCATCTCTCCTAGTCCCCAGGTACCATTAATCAAAACCACATCAGGAAAGCCGCTTTCTGTATCTAAGGTAAACATTACTCCAGAACAACCCAGGTCAGAGCGAACCATTTTTTGAACTCCTACCGACAAAGCCACCTTCATATGATTAAACCCCTTTTCTTCTCTGTAAGAAATGGCTCGAGGGGTAAACAAAGAAGCCATACACCTTTTTACTGCCAAAAGAAGGTTTTTTTCTCCTCGAATGTTTAAATAGGTCTCATGAAGACCGGCAAAACTTGCTCCAGGAAGATCCTCAGCAGTGGCACTTGAGCGAACTGCTACATCAGTAGATTTTTCTCCATATTCCTCACTCAATTTTTGATAAGATTCCAAAATTTCCTTCTCCAGGTTTAAAGGGAAGGGAGTTTTTAAAATTAGGTCTCTGATCTGCTTTGACCTTCTGTGCAAATTTCTTACATTTTTAACATCAATCTCTGAAAGAGTTTTTTCTATCTTATCCTTAATCTTTCCTTTTTTAAGGAAATCAAAATAAGCAGCAGCAGTTATAGCAAAACCATCAGGGACAGTTACTCCTTCTTTCTTAAGAGCACCTATCATCTCTCCTAAGGAAGCATTCTTTCCTCCAACAGAAGGTACATCCTCTAAGGTAATATCTTTAAACCAAAGGATAGACTTCATAATAAAGAAAAATTATTTCTTTTCTTTTTTATCCTCTTCTCTCTTTTTTCTTTTAGCACTTATTTTTATCTTTCTTTTTCGACCTTTGATTATTCCCTTTTTGACCAAAAGGTTCCATACCGTATCTGATGTCTGGGCTCCTCTTTCTAACCAATATTTTATTCTCTCTGTTTTTAAGGTATTTCTTTTTGTTCTTGGATCCAAAAATCCGAGTTTCTCAATATACTTACCTTTGGGAGAAGACTTTTTCTCAGTGAGAACCACCTTAAAAAATGCCTGATTTCTTTTTCCTGTTCTTTGAAGTCGAATTATTAACATATCCAACAATGTTATGTTTAGTTAAAGATTTTTTAGGGCTTCTCTTGCCGCTTCTTCCTCTGCTTCCTGTTTAGAAAATCCATGGCCTTTGGCAATAAGTTTTTTGCCCAAATATACTCCTACCAAAAACTCTCGTCGATGATCCGGTCCCCACTCTTTTAGGGTGGAGTAGGTAGGAGTAATAGCGAACCTTTCTTGAGCAAGTTCTTGAAACTGACTTTTTGGATCTCGAATCTCTCCCTTCTGAAGAATTTCTGGAAGATGGACCAAGATATTGTTTTTAACAAACTCCTTTGCCCTCTCTATCCCTTGGTCAAGATAGATGGCTCCAATAATTGCTTCCATCGTATTTTCTAAAATTGAAATTCTTGCTCTTCCCTTATCCTTTTCCTCCCCTTTTGACAAAAGGAGATAATTCTCAATCTTAAGAGTCCTTGCCACCTCTGCAAGGCGTTGAGAATTAACAAGGGCGGCTCGAAGAGCCGTTAGTTCTCCTTCAGGCTTGTTCTTAAAACTTTTATATAAATAGTCGGTTACCAAAAACTCAAGAACTGCATCTCCCAAAAACTCTAATCTCTCATTGTGTTCTTGAGGAACATTTGGGTGTTCATTCAAATAAGACCTATGGGTAAGGGCTGTTCTTATAAGATTTTTGTTTTTAAAATGAACTCCCAAAATCTCCTCAAGGCTTGTCAAATTATCTATCTTGTTGTTCATTATCATTTTTCTTTAATTGATTATATACTGTTCCTAATGCCCCATTTACAAATTTTCCTGAACTCTCTCCGCTGAAGGTCTTGGCAAGTTCAATGGCTTCATTGATTGCCACCTTCGGCGGCACCTCCTTTCTATCACCAAAAATTAACTCATATACCCCAATGCGTAAGATATTTCTATCAATAATATTTATTTTGGAAATAGGCCATTGAGGAGCTGAGTCTTTAATAATCTTATCAATCTTGGAAAGGTTTTTAATAATACCAAAAACTATTTTTTTTGTAAAATTGCTATCTTCCATTCCTGTTCCAAATTCCTTAAGATTCCGCTCTACCACTTCTTTAAGTTCTTTCTCTGATAGATTCCGAAAGTCCCATTCATAAAGTGACTGCATAGCAATAACTCGGGAAAGGTGCCGATAAGCCATAAAACTTTTGTTTTTAAAGAGGAATAAAATTTATTTGAGATTTTTTGGTGTTAAAATTTACTTCTTTGATAGTTCCTCCATTGTCAAGGATTTTTTCTTTCTTGTTTCTCTCTCTGCTTGGGCCAACTCTTTCTGTTTTTCTTTTCTTTCTTTCTTTTCTAATTTCTTAAGAACATCAATCACCTCTCTTTCTTTATAATAGCCACAATTTAAACACACATGATGAGGAATAACTGGTTTTCCACATTTGGGACATAGGGAAAATAACTGAGGTTTTAAGGCAAGATGAGACCTTCTTTTGTTTCTTCTTGATTTGGTATGACGCTGTTTTGGAACAGGCATAGGAAACTTGTGGAAAATTACTAACCACTTTGGTAACAGTCTAACTCCATAATCTTTCCCCTCCCAAAGGAAGGGAGAAGATATAGGCGGAAGGACAACCTGTGGAAATATTATTTTGAGAATAACAAATTTCTTTTATTTTTGCAAATTCTTTATGGGAGCAAAACTCCTTCTATGAATTTTAGAAGGTCCATATTGATAAAGTCTGTTAAAATGCAATCTTGTCCCATATCCCTTATGTTTGTCAAATCCATATTGGGGATATTTCTTATGATATCTAAACATTATGTTATCTCGATAAACCTTAGCAATAATAGAAGCCATAGCACAGGAAAGAATTTTCTCATCTGCCCTGATTATCGATTTTTGAGGGAGGTTTAAATTGAGTTTAAAATTTCCATCAAGAATAAGAAAAACATCATTACTAAAAATGGAAGTTTGAAAATTGAAAATTTTTCTTAAGGCTCTTTCCATTGCTAATTTAGTCGCTTCTAAAATGTTAATTTTATCAATCATTCCTGAATCCACCCTTCCTATCCCCCACTCTATATTCGGATGATTAATTAAAATTTTGTAAAGATCCTCTCTTTTTGAGGGGATTAATTTTTTCGAATCCTTAATTTCTTTTAATAAATCTTGCATTTTATATTTTGATCTTACATTTTGATTTTTAATTTTTGGACTTATCACTACTGCTGCTCCCACCACCGGTCCTGCCAATGCTCCCCGACCTACCTCATCCAAACCTACCACAAATCTATATCCCCTCCTCCATAAACTTTTCTCTTGTTGAAAGTTAGGAAATTTCATAGTATAATGGTAGCCTTATTAAGAGAATCTTCTATGAGGTTTACTCATCTACATGTACACTCTCATTACTCTCTTTTAGATGGTCTGCCAAAAATTGATGAACTGTTAGATTATGTAAAGAAATTGGGAATGGATTCTGCCGCCTTAACAGACCATGGAGCACTGTATGGAGCAATTGAATTTTATCAAAAAGCAAAGAAAAAGGGAATAAAGCCAATTATTGGGGAAGAGTTTTATATGGCTTATGAGAGAATGGATCAGCGACGACCAAACATTGATAACAAAAGATATCACTTAGTGCTTCTGGCAAAGGATTTCACCGGATATCAAAATTTGGTCAAACTTACAACAAAGGCCTGGCTTGACGGGTTCTATTACAAACCAAGAATTGATGAAAATCTATTAGAGCAACACTCAAAGGGAATTATTTGTTTGACCGGTTGTCTTCAAGGAAAGATCCCAAGACTAATTCTATCAGGAAAAATAGATGAAGCAGAAAAATTGGCTTTAAGATATAAGGACCTTTTTGGAAAGGATAATTTCTATCTTGAACTTCAATATCACCCCAATATTCCAGAACAAAAAAAGGTAAACGAGGCTCTTATCCTTCTGTCGAAAAAACTAAAGATTCCTGTGGTAGCCACAAATGATGTTCATTATCTAAAAAAAGAGGATGCTAAGGCTCAAGATATTTTAATGTTAGTCAATACAGGTGCTAATCCTAATGATCCAGAAAGACTAACAATGATAAGTGACGACTTCTCATTTAGATCTCAAGAAGAAATGATAAGTTCTTTTCGAGATATCCCTGAAGCCATAGAAAATACCCAAAAGATAGTTCAGGAATGTAATTTAGAACTTCAATTGGGAAAGGTACAATTACCTTATTTCAAGGTTCCAAACGGTAAATCTCCCGATGAATATCTTAGAGAACTTTGTCAGATTGGATTAAAAAAACGCAATCTAAAAGAGACTCCAGAAATTCGAAAAAGGTTAGAATATGAATTGACAGTAATCAAACAAACCGGTTTTGCTTCTTATTTTTTAATAGTGGCTGATTTTGTAAACTTCTCAAAAAGAAATGGCATTGTGGTAGGGCCGGGAAGGGGCTCGGTCGGCGGTTCTCTGGTTGCCTATCTTTTAAATATTACTGATATTAATCCCTTAAAATATAATCTTCTTTTTGAAAGGTTCTTAAATCCGGAAAGGAAGGCTGGACTTCCCGATATCGATCTTGACTTTACAGATACCAGACGGGATGAGGTAATAAATTATGTAGCAAAAAAATATGGCAGAGATAGGGTTTCTCAAATTATTACCTTTGGAACAATGGCAGCAAGACAGGTAATAAGGGATGTAGGAAGGGCGCTTGGATATAACTATACCTATTGCGACCGAATTGCTAAAATGATTCCTTTCTTCTCTACTTTAAATGAGGCATTGGAAAAGGTAGAAGAGTTCCGCCAGGTCTATTATACTGATCCCAAAGCAAGAAAAATGATCGATATTGGAAAGAAACTTGAGGGGGTAGCCCGGCATGCCTCCACCCATGCCTGTGGGGTGGTAATCTCAAATACTCCCTTAACAGACCTTATTCCTCTTCAACGGGCTTCTAAAAATGACCAGACCATTGTGACCCAATATGATATGTATTCCATCGAGGCCCTGGGACTTTTAAAAATGGATTTTTTGGGACTAAAGAATCTAACGATCATTGAGGACACCTTAAAATTAATTAAAAAATTTCATCATATCGACATTGATATCTCTCATCTGCCCCTAAACGACAAAGAGACCTATAAACTCCTTCAACAGGGAAATACAACAGGGGTCTTCCAACTGGAAAGTGATGGTATGAAGCGTTATCTAAAAGAATTACAACCTACTCAGTTCAAAGATATTATCGCTATGGTTGCTCTCTATCGGCCCGGACCAATGGAACTGATCCCGGAATATATCGCCAGAAAGAAGGGACAAAAGAAGATTATCTATTTGCATCCCAAACTGAAGCCCATTTTAAAAAACACCTATGGGGTAATGATCTTTCAAGAACAACTAATGCAGGTAGCCCAAAAACTTGCTGGATTCTCTTTGGGAGAGGCTGACATCTTAAGAAAGGCAGTAGGTAAAAAGATAAAAAGTCTTCTTCTTCAACAAAAAGAAAAGATGATAAAGGGAATGATAAAAAATGGAATAGCAGAAGGGACGGCTCAAAAAATATGGAACTGGATTATACCTTTTGCCCGATATGGATTTAATGCCTCTCATGCTACTGCCTATGCGATGATTGCTTATCAGACTGCCTACCTCAAGGCCCATTTTCCAATAGAATTTATGGCAGTTTTAATGAATAGTGAACAAAAAAATATTGATAGATTAAAAATTCTTCTCCAAGAAGCGAAAAAAATGAACATTAGTGTCTTGCCACCAGATATTAATGAAAGTAAATCAAAGTTTACTATTATTGATGATTCCACTATTCGTTTTGGTTTAAGTGCCATTAAAAATGTAGGTTCTAATGTGGTAGAAAAGATTGAAGAAGAAAGAAAAAGAAGAGGAAACTATTCCTCAATTGAAGATTTCATTGAAAGAATACCTGCTGAAGTTCTTAATAAAAAATCAATTGAAAGTTTGATAAAAGCAGGTGCTTTCGACAAATTGGAAGATCGCGGGAAACTTCTTTACAATCTTGAAAAAATCCTTGAATTTGGAAGAAGATGTCAACAGAGAAAGATGACTGGTGACGGCTCTCTTTTTGGAAAGAGAATAACCTTCAACAGTTTAAAATTAGAAGACAATCCCAACCCCCTAACAAAAAGAGAGAAACTTCTTTGGGAAAAAGAACTCTTAGGTGTATTTGTTTCCTCCCATCCTATGGATGACCTTCAAGAAAAGATTAAAAATACCCTTCCCATCTCTGAGATCAATTCCTCTTTTACTTCTCAAAAGGTAAGAATTGCGGGGACAGTCTCTAAAATTCAGAAGGTAACTACAAAACAGGGAAAGCCAATGCTCTTTCTGGAAATTGAAGATCTCACAGGAAGAATTGAGGCTTTAATCTTCCCTGACATTCTTGAAGAAAATGCTCTTTTATTTCAGAATAACAAGATTTTAGAGATAAAAGGAAGGATATCAGACAAAGATGGGGTTCCAAAGATAATTGCGGAAAGGGTAAGAGAAGTTAAATAATTTGTACTGTCCAACCACTTTGATAATAAGCCTTCTGGTTTAATCCTCTTCAGGTGGGGGAGGGAAAATATCAGATTCTTGCCAAAATGATCGGCAATTACAAATAATTTAAGGTTTTTATGAGACTTGATATTCTTAGACATTCTTTATCTCATATCTTGGCTTACGCTGTCCAGGAACTATATCCGGGAACAAAATTTGGTCTTGGCCCTGCTATTGAAAATGGGTTTTATTATGACTTTGAATTGCCCTCCCCTATTTCAGAAAATGATTTGTCAAAAATTGAAAAGAGGATGCACCAGTTAGTCAGAAAAAACATCAGATTTGAGAAAAAAGTTATCTCTAAAGAAGAGGCGGAAAGAATATTTAAAGACCAACCCTACAAGTTAGAACTAATTAAAGAAATACCTGGGAAAACTGTCTCTATTTATCAGAGTGGAAATTTTGTTGATCTATGCAAAGGACCTCATATTAAATCCACAAAAGAAATTGATCCTTATGGATTTAAATTAACCAAGATAGCCGGTGCCTATTGGAAGGGAGATGAGAAAAATCCAATGCTTACCCGGATCTATGGATTGGCATTTGAAACCAAAAAAGAACTTCAAAATTTTATTGAAAGACAAAAAGAGATGGAAAGGCGAGATCATAGAATATTAGGCAAGAAATTAGAACTGTTCATTTTTGATGAAGAAGTGGGAGCCGGACTTCCTATCTGGCTCCCCAAAGGAGCAATTTTACGAAAAATTATAGAAGATTACCTATATCAAGAACTAACCAACCAAAACTATCATTGGCTCTCAACTCCTCATATTGGTAAAAGAGATTTATTTCAAAGATCTGGCCATTTAGACTTTTATAAAGAAGATATGTATTCCCCGATTGAAATTGAAAAGGAAAAATACTATCTAAAGCCAATGAATTGTCCCTTTCATATCAAGGCCTATCAGTCAAAAGTTAGAAGTTATCGCCATCTGCCAATAAAATATGCTGAATTTGGAACAGTTTATAGATACGAAAGATCTGGAGTTTTACATGGACTAACCAGGGCAAGAGGCTTTACTCAGGATGATGCCCATATTTTCTGCACTCCTGAACAATTGAGTGAGCAATTACTAAAAATTCTAAAATATGGCCTCAAGACCCTGAAGACCTTTGGCTTTAAGGATTACAATATTTATTTATCTACTCGTCCCAAAAAATATGTGGGCACTCTAAAAAATTGGAAAAGAGCCACCAACTCTTTAAAATATGCCTTAAATAAACTAAACCTCAAATATCAAATTGATCCAGAAGGAGGGGTTTTTTATGGACCGAAAATTGATATTAAAATCAAGGATTCTTTGGGTAGACTTTGGCAATGTACCACCATTCAGGTTGATTTTAATCTACCAGAAAAGTTTGAACTGAACTACATTGATAGAAAAGGAAAAAAGCAAAGACCAATTATGATCCATCGGGCTCTTATTGGTTCAATTGAGAGATTTATTGGGGTTTTACTGGAACACTATGCTGGGGCTTTACCCTTATGGTTATCTCCAGAACAAATCTGGGTAATTCCAGTGGGCTCTGGTAATAAAAAATATGCCAAAGAGGTTGATGAAAAACTTACAAAACAGGGCTTTCGATCTAAATTAAAAGATGAAAATGAAACCGTTTCCAAAAAAATCAGAGAAGGAGAAATCCAAAAAATCCCTTATCTTTTGGTAGTGGGAAACAAGGAAGAAAAGTCAAAATCAGTACGGGTGCGCAAACGAGAAAAGGGAGACATTGGTGAAATAAAAATTGAGAGATTTATTAAAACGATTAACAAAGAAACTGAGAAGAAATTATGATTATTACCAAATTTAAAGATTTTAAAGAGATTAAAAATTTTTTAACAAAAAAAGAAGAAATAGGAATTGTATCCTGTAATACCTGCGCCCGAATATGCAAAACAGGAGGCCAACAGGGAATGAAAAAAGTAGCCAGAAAATTGAAAAAACAAGGATACAAAATTGAGGAATCTATCCTGGTGCCTGCGTGCTGTAGTGTGAAACTTTTAAAAAAATTCAATTTTAAATCAAATACCTTATTGGTGCTTGCCTGCGATGCGGGAGTAGCAGCCCTGAAATATCTTTTCCCTAACAAAAAAATTGTTCCTTGTCTTAAGGAAATGGGAAATGGATTCTATACCGAAAAGGGGAAATCTATTTTGATAAATCCTCTCTTATCTTCTAAATAAAATGAAGTATTTTATTATCACCTATGGATGCCAGATGAATAAAAGCGATTCGGAAAGAATCGCTGCTATTTTAGATAAGGCAGGATATAGTTCTACCCCTAAAATAAAAGAGGCTGGTTTGATAGTGGTTAATATGTGCTCGGTAAGACAGTCAGCCGTAGATCGGATCTATGGATTGGTGCCCCAATTGAAAAAACTAAAAGAAAAAAATCCTAAATTAAAAACAATTCTAACCGGTTGCATCCTAAAAGAGGATAGGAAAAAATTTGAAAAAATATTTGATTTTGTCTTGGATAAAAAAGACTTAGCAAACTGGCCAGAAATTATAAAGCAGCCTTCTTGTTATCTATCTAAAAAAGAAAAGTTTAATAAAAAGGAATATTTAGAGATTAAACCAAAATATAAAAATACCTTTTCTGTTTCTATCCCTATCTCAGATGGATGCAATAATTTTTGCACCTACTGTGCTGTTCCTTTAACCAGGGGAAGGCTAATTTGTAGAGAACATAAAAAAATAATACAAGAAGCAACAGAAGCAATAAGAAATGGAGCAAAAGAGATCTGTCTTTTAGGCCAAAATGTAAATGATTATCACTGCCCTGTATGTCCTTCAATTGATTTTGGAGAACTGCTAAAGAAAATAAATGAAATAGATGGTTATTTTTGGATCAGATTTATTACTCCCAATCCAGCAGACTTTTCAGAGAAGTTAATTGAAACCATAGCAAAATGCAAAAAGGTAACACCTTATTTAAATCTACCCTTACAATCTGGAGATGACGAAATCTTAAAAAGAATGAACAGAAGATACACTGTGAGCCAATATTTGAATCTGGTAAAAAAAATCCGTTCCGCCTTTAAAAAATACAGAAAGGGTTTAGAAAGAGAGGTTGCTCTCTCTACAGACATTATTGTGGGCTTTCCCGGAGAAACAAAAAAACAATTTGAAAATACAAAAAGACTAATGGAAAAAATAAGGTTTGATATGGCTTACATTGCCCAATACTCCCCTCGGCCAGGGACTTTAGCGGCTAAAATGAGAGATAATGTCTCAAAAGAAGAAAAGAGAGAAAGAGAGAAAATCTTAACTGAGGTTTTAAAGAAAACTGCCTTAGAAAAAAATAAAAAATTTGTAGGAAAAGAAGTTGAGGTCTTGGTTGAAAAAAGCAAGGATTCTTTTCTAATAGGGAAATCAAGACATTACAAAACAGTAAAATTTCCAAACTCAAAAGATCTAATTGGCAAATTTGTTAAAATAAAGATTACTGAGGCTATTCCTTGGGGTCTAAAAGGTAAAATTAGAAAGTATGAATAAACTAATTGTTATATTGGGTCCTACGGCTTCGGGAAAAACAGAACTGGGGATAAAACTTGCCAAAAGGTTCAATGGAGAGATTATTTCTTGCGATTCAAGACAGGTCTTTAAGGAAATGGATATTGGCACCGCGAAACCCAGCCTCAAAGAAACCCAGCAGGTTCCCCATCATCTGATTAGCATCGTAAATCCTGATCAAGAATTTAATGTAGCCATTTATAAAAAATTGGCAATTAAGACCATAAGAGAGATTCAAAAGAGGAAAAAGATACCTTTTCTTGTAGGTGGCACCGGACTTTACCTTCAGGCCATAGTGGACAATGTTCAATTTCCAAAGGTAAGACCTCACCATAAACTAAGAAAGGAACTTGAAAAAATATCTACAAAAGAACTTTTTGAAATTTATGAAAAATTGGACCCAAGAGGAGCAAAAGAAATTGAAAAAGAGAATAAAAGAAGACTAATAAGAGCGATTGAGGTATGCAAGGTTACAGGAAAACCCTTTTCAGAACAAAAAAAGAAAGGAAAGCCTCTCTTTGAGATTTTACAAATTGGGATAAGATTACCAAAAGACGAATTAAAAAAGAGGATAGAAAAAAGGGTAGAAAAAATGTTTAAGAAGGGATTAGAGAAAGAGGTAAAAAAACTATTTCAAAAATATGGTTTCAATATTCCTCCTATGCAAAGTATTGGATATCAGGAATTTCAAGGATATTTTAAAAAGGAAAAATCAATTAATAAGGTAAAAGAAGAAATTAAACTTCACACCCTTCAGTTCGCCAAAAGACAAATGACCTGGTTTAAACGAGATAAAAGAATAAAATGGATCACAAACAAAAAGGAGGCAGAAAGAGTAATTAAAGAATTTTTATCTTCAGATTGTTAGATTGTTATCCCAATAATCTAATGGCTACTCCAATTATTGCAAAAACAACTCCTATTATCCAAAACCTCATTACAATCTTTGGCTCTTGCCAACCTCGGGCCTGAAGGTGTTGATGAATAGGGGCGGAGAGAAATATTTTCTTTTTTCGAATCTTCTTTGATAAAAGTTGAAGAATGACCGAACCAGATTCTATCACCAAAAGTCCTCCAATAACAGGCAGAACCAAAACAGAATCAGTTAAAAAGGCAACCACTGCCAGGGTAGAGGTTAGGGCTAAACTTCCTGTTTCTCCCATATAAAATCTTGCTGGAGGAATATTAAACCACAAGAAGGCAAGAATGGTACCTGTAATAACTCCACAAAAAGCAGCAAGGTTGATTTGGTTCTGAGCAAAAGCAATCACCCCAAAGGCACCAAACATTGAAGCAAAAGCCCCTCCCGCCAACCCATCCAAGCCATCAATTACTCCTCCAGACCAGCAAGCCAACATCACTATCACAAAAAGCAAAATATAAAAGGGACCAATAAAAAAATCACCATTTCCAGGAATATGAATGGTTTTCCAATCAAGTTTAAAATAAAACCAGAGGCCTCCAATTAGCCCAATTAGACTCACCATTAAAAACCTTTCTCTAAAAGTAAGGCCCCCAGCAATATATTTTCCCTTTCCTTTAACCTGAAGGATATCATCAAAGAGTCCTACCAGGGCGGCTGTTATCAGAGAAAACATTGGCAACCAGGTCTGAGAACGAGAAAGAAAATTTAGTTTCTGAATCCAAAAGAAATCTGGAAAAAAATAAGAAAGCGACCAAAAAAATAAAGCCTCTATTAAGGTAGTGACCCAAATCAAAAGACCTCCAAATCGAGGAGCAGAGACTTCTTTTTCTTTATGAAGTTTATAAAAAATTTTTGCTTCCTTACCATCGATGGTTTTGGTTCTCACACTCTTCCGCCAAAGTTTGTGTCGATAAAGAAAGTTGGTCAAAGCAGGAGTAGAAAAAACCGCTAAGACACTTCCTACTACCGTTAGAAAAAAGACCTTAATTACATTAATAGCAATTGGCTCCATATCCTTACTGCCATATATAGGCAGTCTTTAGCCAGTTATAAAGTTGTTCTGACTTCTGAAGTCGTTCGCCAATACCTACCCCTAAAATAACTATTACTATATTTCCTTTTACCTTTCCAAAGGGCTTGCCTACCAAAATCATAGTCTCTCCAGCATCTTCAGTATATCCGGTTTTTCCTCCCAAAATTCCTTCTTTATCAAGAAGGGTCCTGGCTACATTCCGAGGATGATGTGGAATCTCTCTTCCAGAAGGATCCTTTCCAATCACATCTTTCTCTTTTGTTCCCAGAATCTTCCAAATAAGAGGATAGTTTTCAATAGAATATTCTGTCATTTTGGCTAACTCATAAGCAGAAGACAAATTATTATTGTGATCCTCTTCATCCAGTCCATGAGGATTTACAAAGGAAGTATTTAAAAGTCCAATCTCTTTGGCCTTTCCATTCATTGCTCTTACAAACTTTCTTTTCCCCATTACCTCTGCCAAAGCAGAAGCAGCATCATTACTTGAAACCAAAAGCGAAAGGTCAAGTAGTCCTCTAATGGAAATTCGCTCTCCTACCGATAACCTTCCTGACTCTCCCAATGTCTGAACTGCCTCTCGGCTTATTGTAACCTCTTTATCTAAAGTATAATTATCAATTACCACCATTGCTGTCATTATCTTAGCCAGAGAGGCAAAGGGTAGTCTTTCATTAATATTTTTCTTGTACAAAATCTTTTCTTTTCCCTCAGGAGTAAAAAGAACGGCAATGCCTGCCTTCTCGCCTAAGTTTATTTCTGGTTCTTGAGGATTTCGAATCGGAAAAGACTCTGCCCTTTCTCCCCCACCCTGTTCTTTCAAAACCACTTGATTTACTCCTCCCTCCTTTTTCTCTCCAAAAGGAAAAAAGACAAAAAGTAAGATAAAAAGAATAATTAAAAGGAGAATAATAAGAATAGATATCCTTCTCATAGATCTTATTTTCTAGATTTTAATCTTTTAAAACCTCCAATCCAGGCAATCTTTCATTTCCTAAAAACATAAGCATTGCTCCTCCACCAGTGGAGAGAAAATTAAATTTCTTTTTAAGATGATATTTCAATATGGCAAGAAGGGTTTCCCCTCCTCCTGCTATCTTAAAACCTTTATTTCTTGAAATTGCTTCTGCTATTGCCTTTGTGCCTTTAGCAAATTCCTCTTTTTCAAAACATCCCAAGGGTCCATTCCAAACTATTGTTTTGCCTTTTAAAATTATTCCTTTAAATCTGTTTATAGTTCTGGGACCAATATCCATGTTCTCTCTAAAATCAGAAGGCAAATAGAGTTTGGGGTGAGAAAAATTGATATTACGGGCTATCTTTCCCCCTACAAGAACATAATCAGCAAGGGAAAGAAATCTCTTAATTGCCGGAAGTTTTGTTTTTATCTTTACTCCTCCAAAAACACCCACAAGGGGCCTTTTGGCATTTTTCAATACATAGGTTAAAACTTTGATCTCTCTCTCAAGCCAAAGCCCGGCATAACTGGGTAAAAACCTGGGAATCCCCACAATGGAACAATGACTTCGATGGCAAACCCCAAAGGCATCATTCACAAAAATATCTGCCAATTCTGAGAGTTTTTTTGCAAATCCTAAATCATTTTCCTTCTCTTCTTTATAAAATCTTAAATTCTCTAAAACAACTATCTCTTTGGGCTTCATCTTTCTTATTTCTCTCTCTATCCTTTCTCCGATACAATCATTTAAGAATTTTACCTTTCTTTTTAATAACTTCTCTAATCTCAAGGCAACAGGACCTAAGGTATATCTTTTAAGATCTTTTTCAGATTTTGGATTAGGTCTGTCTAAGTGGCTGATTAAAATTATCTTTGCCTCCTTTTCAAGTAAATACCTTATGGTAGGAACAATAGTGCGAATCCGGTAATCATCTAAAATCTCCCCTTTACTTCCCAAAGGACAATCAAATCCTGCTCGAACCAAAACAGAACTTCCTTTTTTAATCTTTGCCTCTTTAAGGGTTTTCATATCAAAGAGGATGTCTTTTTATCTTTACTCTTCCAAACCTCCAGATAGATTCATTCCTATTTAAAAGCCCATTCTTTGCGCCGAATCTCTGAAGACAAGAAACAGCATTAGCAGAACCAAACTGAATAGCGTATTCAATATCATTAGGTCTTTTAATAAGGCCAGTAACAAAACCTGAACCAAAGGCATCCCCACAACCCGTCCGATCTACTACTTTTTTTGCTTTTAATACTCCACTCTCATACAAATAATTTCCATCTGAAACCACCACACCCAAAGGACCCTTTGTCATCACTACAATCCCTTCAACCCACTCATCCAGGGTTTTAAAGATTTCTCTTTCTTTATGATAGGGCAATCTTGTGGCCAAGGAAGCCTCCTCTTGATTTAAAATTAAGACATCAATAAAATTAAGCAGTCTTTTTAGTCTCTTTTGCGGAAGAGAAAGTTGGGAGTTGCCTGGATTTACTGCTATTTTTATATGGTTTTTCCGGGCAAACCTCAAAATAGGTTCAAAGATTTTTACCAACCTTCCTGAAAGGGGGGCAAGATAAAACCACTTCGCCTTAAGTTTCTCCCAAGGAATGCTTTTCTTTTGTAAATCTTCTGATGCTCCCCGGTAGGCAAGTACAGTCCGTTCATTTGGGCTGGAAAGAATCACTGAATAATTGGTGTGATGTCTTTTACTAAAAAAAAGAAAATCAGTAGAAATTCCCTTTTCTTTCAGTTGTTCTTTGATTTGTCTTCCTATAATATCCTCTCCAACCATTCCACAATAAGCCACCTTAAATCCCTGGTTTTTAAAGGTAAAAGCAGTATTTGTTCCTCCGCCTCCACTTAAAAACTCTATTTCTTCCACCGGAATTTTTGAACCCAGGGAGAGACAAAGTCCTTTTCCAGTAAAAAATTTCTTTTCCTTTCTAACCTTAAAACTTCTGCTTTTCAAAAAAACATCCTGGGTAGCCGAACCAAAGGTGATAATATCAAACATATAATTGCTAACCAATTTGGTAACGGTTTGATTGTTATTATCTCCCTCCCCCACCTATATCCTTCCTCTCCCAGAGGGAGAGGGAGGAGAAGGAGGAAGCCCCGCCTACATCCTCTCAGATCCTCGCCTGTATCCTCCCCCTCCCAAAGAGAGGGGGGAGGAGTAAGGAGGGGATTCCCCAAAATCCTCCCCCTCCCACAGGGAGGGGAGGATTAAGGAGGGGGAGGGTCTATTTTTTATTTCGTTACGGAATTGATTGGATAGTAGATCAAATATATTAATGGGAAATCATTTCCAAAAATTCTTTTTCTCCAATTATTTTTACTCCCAATTTTTTTGCTCGCTGAAACTTTGAACCTGGATTTTTTCCTGCTACTACAAAATCAGTTTTTCTGCTCACAGAATTGGTTGCTTTCCCTCCTAATTCTTTGACCCTTTCTTTTGCTTTATCTCTGGACATTGACTCTAACTCTCCAGTAAAGACAAATATTTTTCCTTTCAATTTCTCGCTTATTGCCTCCTTTTTCTCTTTTTTTATAACAACTCCTGCTTTTTCTAATTTTTTTAATAATTCTATGTTTGATTTGTGAGAAAACCAATTTTTAATTTCTTTAGCCGCCTTTGGGCCAACTCCTTCAATTTCTTCTATTTCTTGCTGAGAGACTTCCTGAAAGAGATTTATGAGATCTGAAATGTTTTTAATCTTCTGGCCAAAATGATTTTTGATAAGTTCGGCTGTTTCCTCTCCCACATATTTGATTCCCAAAGCAGTAATCAACCTTCCAAGAGTTATATTTTTTGCTTTTTCAATAGCCTCGACCAGATTTGAGGCTGACTTCTCAGCAAATCTCTCCAAAGGCTGAAGATCTCCTTCTTTTAAAAAGAAAATGTCAGGTGCCTGAGAAATCAATCCGGCATCCATTAACTGATCAACAATTTTAGGACCGAGCCCCTGAATATCAAATCCCTTCTTTGAAACAAAATAATAAAGTCTATTTCTCTGGCGAGCACCACAGTTCTTGTTTGAACAATAATGAGCAACCTCTCCTTCTGGTCTTATTATCTTGTGATGGCAAATCGGACATTTATCAGGCATTTTGAAAACCTTTGCATTCTTGGGGCGAAGTTCTTTAATCACTTTTACTATATGAGGAATAACATCTCCTGCCTTCTCTACAATTACGGTATCTCCGATTCTGGCATCTAATCTTTCTATTTCATCAGCATTGTGTAGGGTAGCCCTTGTCACAACTGTTCCAGCGAGATTGACAGGTTTAAGCACGGCTACGGGCGTAACCTTTCCTGTTCTCCCTATCTGAACCAAAATATCTTTTAAGATTGTGGTTGCCTGTTTTCCTGGCCATTTGAAGGCGATCGCCCAGCGGGGTGCCTTACCAGTATAACCTAACTTATTCTGGTATTCCCTTCTATTAAGTTTTACCACTACTCCATCAATCCAATAATCCTCTTTTTCTCTTTTTTCTCTCCATTCTTTCCAATACTCAATCACCTCTTTAATATCTCGGCAATATCTAAAATTCTTATTCACCTTAAAACCAAGTGCTTTTAGTTTGTTCAATTCCTCAAATTGGGTTTTGGGAATTTCTTTTTCAGGCCAAGAAAGGTCATAAATAAAACAGTCAAGATGGCGTTCTACTGCCACCTTGGGATCAAGTTGTCGAATACCTCCAGCGGCTGCATTTCGGGGATTGGCAAAAGGAGGTTCTCCTTTTTTCTCTCTTTGTTCATTTAGTTTTCTAAAGACGCTTTTTTTCATATAAACCTCTCCCTCAACCACCACATCAAGGTCTTTTCTCAAACGCAAAGGAATACTCTCTATGGTTTTTAGGTTTTGGGTAACATCCTCTCCAACCTTTCCATCTCCTCTAGTAGCCCCGGTGGTAAATATTCCTTTCTTATAGGTCAAAATAATGTGCATCCCATCGATTTTCAGTTCAGCGGTATAATCAACATTATTGGTATTTAGTTCTCTCTTTATCCTCTCATCAAATTCTTTAATCTCTTGCTCATTAAAAGCATCATTAAATGACCACTGAGGAACAATGTGGCGAACCTTCTTAAATTCCTTAAGAGGCTTTCCCGCAATTCTTTGGGTAGGAGAATCAGGGGTGATAAACTCCGGATACTTCTGTTCTAACTCAAAAAGTTCATGTTTTAGAGAATCCAAAGCCGAATCAGGCATTATTGACTTATCCAAAACATGATAGGCATATCTTGCCTCCCGAATCACCTTTTTTAGTTTTTCAATTCTTTCTTTTGCCTGTTTTTTATTCATAGTTTCACGGTTCACGCTTCACGCGAAGTGAGTTAATACTCTCGGGATTTTATTCGAACCACATTGGGAGTGGCACCAGTATACTCCCCTTTTGAATCGATACAATAATTACCAGCATCACAAGTCTCTCCCCCTGCCCAATCCGGTCTTGTCCCTCCACTTGGAGTAATAACTACAGTATAAAATGCTCCATTGCTTAAGGGATTACGATCAGCATCAACATTTCCGCATGAATCACAATTACTACTGTCTTTATCTATAGTACACTGACTTGTAGGATTACTTTTTCTTGCACAATACATTCCTCTTTCTACTCCTGCATCGGCCGCATAGTATGCAATCTCTGAATACTCATTAACCTCAGCAAATTTTAGTTCCTGGGCAGTAAAACGGGTTATTACCATACTAATTGCCCAAAATGCAGCGATAATAAAGAGAACCAAAATAAGGGAAACACCTTTATTACCTTTGCTTTTTAACTTCAAAGATCGAAGGTATTGCATAATTTACATAATTTATTCGATATATTCAATATGAAGAATGGGAGCATCATCAGTATTATCCCCATCACAATTATTCCAATCGCAATCAGCAGAGCAGATTTTTCTTTCTGTATCACTATCGGAATTACTTTCTTCCCAAAAAATAACTATAGCATTTCCCGGTACCCAACCTGGTTGATTAATAATCTCTTTAATTATATCTTTAATATTAGGACTAGAATATTTCTTTCCCTCTTCCCACCCTTCTGAGAAATCCCATTCTACCGAGGCACTTGTTCTTGGACGACTAGCGAAAGTATCAGCATCATCTCCACTAAAGTCATCAGCATTATCACTATTTTCTCCTATAAGAAAGGTTCTCATATTACCACTCTTTGTTAAATAAGCCTCAAAAGTGATAATAGCATTTAAAATAGTTGCTCCTTTAGGAATAGTAATATCCCCTTCTCCGTCACCATCCTCATCAAAAAACCTCATGCCAATATCGAAAAGGTTGGTTTCATATCTTCCAACTTTTAGAAAGTCTTCCTGTGTATTGATTGAGCTACTTCGAGTAACATAGCAATCATTTTCTTTTGTTCCTTCATTATCTCTCACTCTCACATTCACTACCTTCACCTTCCCCACATATTCATTTACTAAGTCTTTTTGATCAATTGTCTTCTGAAGGGTTATTCCTGATATTCCTGTTTTTTCATTTTTGGCTTTGGCTTTGATAACAATTGTTGTTCTCGGCTGTCTGTCATTGTTTCCCGCAATACTATCGTCAATATAAAAGGAAAGATCCTCCACTATCACATTAGAAGAGGTAATAGCAGGACAATCTCCTTCTTCTCCATCTGTTTTTGAAAAATCACAATTAGGTTCATCCTTGGTTTTTACCTCCAATTGGTTTTCATTCATATCAAAGTGGTATTTCAGACAATCCTCTACATTAGAAGAGCAATCTGAACCAGGATTCTTTGAAGAAAGATTTATAACTAAGGTGGTATATTTTCCTGTTTCTTCGTTTTTATCCATCAAAGCCCTAATCCTACCCTCCTCTATATCTCTTGACATTACTTCCATCGCATATCTTATATTATCATTTACCATTTGTGTTTCAACCGCTGCTCGATGCTTGGTAACAATGGTTGAGTAAAGAGAAAGAACTACTATTGTCAAAATAGCAAAGATAGAAACAGAAGTAACAAGTTCAATTAAAGTGAAACTTTTACATTTTAGCATATTAGCATTTTAACATTTTAGCATTATTTTATTGATTGGAGAGAACGCCAGAGCATAGCACCAATTTCTTCAGTTAACTTTATTGCCTTTTTGTAATCTTTTTGAGTAATATAAGTTTCTTTTAAAGAAAAATATAAAAGATACTTTGATTCTTTTAAAGAACCGTAAGAAA